>CAZQJU010000017.1:0-47497 GCA_964593185.1 uncultured Roseivirgaceae bacterium | reverse complement strand
CTTTTATAAAATAGTATCCTGGGCTGAGTCCATCGAGCATAAAAGAAAAGGTGTGTTCACCAGGCGCTACGCTCCGATTGATTTGTGAAACCGTTTCACCCTCGATGTTGATCAGTTTCACGTTTACATTTTGATAATTATTCACAAAGACGTTGGCCTGTGTGTACTTGGAGGCAGGATTTGGATAAACCTTTTCAATTCGGTAGTTCCTCTTCACATATTCCCGCTCACTTAAGATAGTCTCCTTGATCAGGTTCATAGGCTCAAAATTTCCACCTTCAGGGTTCGCGCCGTCAATGTAGTTACCAAAGAAAATGTCTGTCTCAATTGTAGACTTTTCGACACCCATCCACTCAAAGAGAACATTGGCTGCAATTTGGCGGTAGTCAAACTGTAGGCTTACATTGCTTCTCGACATGTCGGGATTTACGCCATAGATACCAGGCTTCACACCTTTACCGAACATCATCATCGGGCCACCGGTACCATGGTCGCTGCCGTAACTCCCGTTGGATCCAACGCGTCTGCCAAACTCCGACATGGTCATGGTCAGGACCCGATCTGCCAGGCCTCTAGCTTGTAGATCTGACTGGAATGCACGCATCGCAGAGCTTATATGATAAAGTAGCGCCGAATGTACACCCATGGTCGGATCGTAATTTTCGACCTGATCCGCATGCGTATCAAATCCACCAATTTTCACCAGAAACACCTTTGTTTTCACACCCCCTGCCAGCAAGCGCGCCACCAATTGTAGCTGGCCTGCCAGACCATTTCTTTTGGAGCCCCTTGGGGCATTGAAAGGATACGTCTCCGGATAGGTTACGGATGTTTCTGAGCTGTTTTCGTAAACCTCTGCAAGCCGTTTGATATACTCTTCGGATTTGTCTTCAAGTCCTAGAATCCAATCCATTTCTCTACCATAAGGCGAATTGGTCAAAAACGAAGGAGGAAGACCGCGATCGTCTACCGTAAAATCCTCTCCAACTTCCTCATTAAAGCCTTCCAAACTGTTAATTCGATTGAGTAGACTTTGTGGATTGTTTCCAAGGGAAATAGAAGTGGGGATGTTTCCGGTCTGGTGGAAAAGCAAGGAAACGTCGTTTCCCATTTCCAACGCAAGCGGATCGGGCATTTCTTCCGTTGGAAAATCTTGTGGGTAGGAGAGCGGTTCATATTCTGAACCTAAGTACCTTCCAATCCATCCTGAGGAGAAGTAATCATTGGCACCGCCTCCCATGAACCAAATATCACGTCCACGGAAATGCGAACCATTATTGTTTTCATAGGAGACACCTTGAAAAACAGCGGCTCTTCCGGTGTCATATAAATGCTTAAAGTCATTCATGTCTGGGTGTAGACCCACTTGTTCTTCCGATGCCACCGTGCTGTCCAGGGGAATTAGCGCTCTATTTCCTACCTTATACGGGATGGCGATATTGGCACGTCTGCTGTAGTATTCGTCGTAATTGGAAATGGGGATAACTGTGTTAAGACCGTCATTTCCTCCGTGCATTTGTAAAATAATCAGCACGCGATCATTGGTGCTTTGCTGTGCCAACCGTTGCACCTCTTCATGAGCTCCCATTAGCTTAATGGGAATTCCCTGGAATGCGATTGGGGCTCCTGCGGCAAAACCTACTTGTCTTAAAAAATTTCTTCTTTTCATTTTACTAGCCGGTTACATAAGTTGATATTCGGGTGATTGGAGCATTGCGTTGAATAGGTTGGAAAGCTGCCGTGCCACGGTTGTTGGATCATTACCGTTGTTCCATCGGTCAGTCCACATTGCTTCTGGGTCAGCGTCCAGGTTGTCCAAAAACGTGGTCAGAAAATAGTTTAATCGCTCTACGGTAAGTTCGCCTGTATCCGAATCAAAAGTGAGACTATCGGCTACCGGTAAGAAGTATTGTGCAACGGCGATCACCAGGTCCCTTGCAACAGGGGCCTCAGCTGCGAAGTTGTCTCGAACAAACTGTACAATATCAACTTGGCCCATTTGCAGATTAGCATCCTCTGAAATAGATCCTTGCACAAAATTGTAGCGATTGGCTAAGTAATTTGTGGTGATCCAACTTCGATTAAAGATTGGGTACTGATGATAGGCTGCGTAGCCGGCCACTTCAAATGGCTCGTAGTAGTTCATCCCTTGGTCGTCCATGGCTCCCAGAAGATTCCCTGTAAATCCATAAAACCCAGCCAGATCTGTTTCATAATCTGGAATCTGGATGCTAAAGTTCCGGGTAAATCCAAGCACCAAGTCAAGCGGAGACTTAATAAGGGATCCAAAGTTGTTGTCATCCTCCCCTGCGTCGGCCTCATAAAAATGCGTGCTGGTAAACAGCGCCTCAAGGACAGGCTGTATTTTAAATTCGTTGGCAGTGAAAATATCTGCCATATCCTGAATGGTACTTGCCTGTAGTTCAGGGCTGACATCATGGTATACAAAGAATCGATAGAGTTCTCGACAAATGGCCCTTGGTGTTTCTTCTTGTTCATAGATGAGGTCCACAAACTGGCTTATTTCGTCCAGCACACTTGCCTCTGTTGGGTTACCACCATTCAATAACTCGGGATCGGGTGTAACGACGCCAGAACCTAACCTTGAACTAAAGATCTTTTCCCCTTCCTCATGTTGACTAGCATTGTTTACGTTTCCTCTTACTCTCCCTTTTGGCAGTCCGGTCTCTTCGTCTATCGTGTTGAATGTGTTATCGTTTTGGTATCCGGACAGTACTTTGGCGCCTGCCTGCACATCTTCTTCCGTAAATACAAAATAGTCTCCATCGAATTCAGGCGGGGGAACGTTGCCCTCTAGTCCGCGACCTATGGTATAAAGTTCCAATAGCTCTCGGGCGTAGTTTTCATTTGGACTTCCTTTCACATTGAATCGTCCATCGAGAAAAATGAGCATGGCATTGTCTACACTCAATTTTTTGGAAAGATTTCGAAGGTTTCTGGGTACAATGGTTTCCATTGATGCTGGATCTTCAGGGTCAGCTTCCGGATCTTCAGGGGGAATAATGATATCTTCCTGATCAAAGGCAAATAAGCGAAACAAGGCTTGCTGATAAAACAAGGCTTCCCAGTTGTTTACGGTTGATCTTTTTGTTGTAAAGTGGGTATGAAAAAACAAGACAATTCGCTCCCGAAAAATGTGGGCGAGCTTGGTTTCATCTTCGATTCCGTGACCGAGCATCTGACCTATGTGCCAGCGTAGAAAATCTGTTTCCAGATTCTCCTCTTCAGCGGTAGGGTCTGGAAGTGGTAGTTCCAGGCTTGGCAACTCGGAATTGAATAATTGCTGAACTGCTTCAGCTGGTGTCAAAGCTGCAAAGGCATCAATCTCCGTTCTCGATCCGCCCAAACACGCTCTCCTCAAGAGATGTGCTGCTCTTTTAACCCCTAGTGGACTTGTTAATGGTGTAAGTGGCATAAATGCTGATTTGACAATTTAACTTGAAAATTAATCCATTTAGTATAAAATAAATGATAAAAAATCCTTAAATAGTTTAATTTTTTATTAAATCGATTAAACCCCTCTTGAGGCCGATAAAAAATAGAAAAACTGGAGAGGTATTAGGTTAGCATGCCGCCATCAACTTGTAGGGTCTGTCCAGTGATGTAAGTAGACATATCAGAACCTAAGAAGATGCACGCATTTGCTACGTCGTCTGGACTTCCGCCTCGTTTTAGTGGAATAGCATCCCTCCAGCTTTGAACTGTTTTTTCATCCAAGGCGTCTGTCATCTCAGTCTCGATGAAACCGGGAGCAATTGCATTGCAACGAATGCCACGTGAGCCAAGCTCTAAGGCTACGGACTTAGTAAATCCAATAATACCAGCTTTGGATGCAGCGTAATTGGCCTGTCCTGCATTTCCCTTGACTCCTACCACGGATGACATATTTATGATGGAGCCTGCCCGTTGTTTCATCATGGGTCGGCAGGCAGCTTTTACGGTATTGAAGCAAGATTTCAAGTTGATATTTTGAATGGCATCCCAATCTGCCTCGCCCATTCTCATGAGCAAATTATCTTTTGTGATCCCGGCATTGTTGATCAAGATGTCTAAAGAGCCAAACTCTTCCACCACACCGGCGATTAGGTCTTGCGCGGCCTGAAAGTCGGATGCATCCGATCGATACCCTTTGGCTTTTATGCCTTTGGAGGCCAATTCCTTTTCGAGTGCTTCCCCTTTTTCCACACTTGACAGGTAAGTAAAGGCAATATTGGCGCCTTGCTCAGCATATTGCTCGGCGATTGCTTTTCCAATTCCTTTTGATGCTCCGGTGATCAGGGCGGTTTTTCCTTCTAGTAATTTCATGTTGATTCTAAGATTTTTAACGTGCGCATGGTACTCGCATAAACAAAATTCAACCTCGGTAACTCATGCTCATTTGATTGGTCGTTAGACAGGTTCAAAAAATTTAGTGATCAAAGATAATGAGTCGTAAATTTGCGGCTCAAATTAAAATAATACGGCATGGCATCTAAATATGATCTTATTGTAATTGGTAGTGGACCCGGTGGATACGTAGCGGCAATACGTGCGTCGCAGCTTGGTATGAAAGTAGGTGTGGTTGAGAAGGCGGAACTAGGAGGAGTTTGTTTGAACTGGGGTTGCATTCCGACCAAGGCGTTGTTGAAAAGTGCGCAGGTTTTTGACTACATCAATCACTCAGAAGATTACGGGATCAAGGTAAAAGATGCGAAAGCGGATTTTACTGGGATGGTGAAACGTTCCCGAGGAGTAGCCGAAGGCATGAGTAAAGGGATCCAGTTTCTTTTTAAGAAAAACAAAATCGATCATATTTCTGGTCACGGCACACTGAAGAAGGGCAAGAAAGTAGAGGTAAAGGATGAGTCAGGGAAGGTAACTACCTACAACGCAGACCACATTATCCTGGCTACAGGTGGGAGAGCACGCCAACTTCCAACCATGCCGATTGATGGAAAAAAAATCATCGGCTATCGGGAAGCGATGGTGCTTGAAAAGCAGCCAAAGAAAATGGTGGTTGTGGGCTCGGGAGCGATAGGAGTTGAGTTTGCCTATTTCTATGCGTCTATCGGGACGGAGGTCACCATTGTAGAATTCATGGATCGAATTGTTCCCGTAGAAGACGAGGAGGTATCCAAGCAATTGGAAAGAACCTACAAAAAGTCAGGGATGAAGATCATGACCAGCTCTGAGGTAACGAAGGTGGATACCAAAGGTACAGGGTGCAAAGTCACAGTGAAAACGAAGAAAGGAGAAGAGCAGCTGGATTGCGATGTGGTACTTTCAGCTGTTGGCGTCGCAACAAACCTCGAAAACCTTGGACTGGAAGAAGTCGGCGTGAAAACGGAGAGAGGAAAAGTGGTGATTGATGACTTCTATAAAACCAATGTAGATGGTGTGTACGCCATCGGAGATATTGTAAAGGGTCAGGCGCTTGCGCACGTAGCTTCTGCCGAAGGAATCATTTGCGTTGAAAAAATCAAAGGAATACACGTAGAGCCCTTGGATTACAACAACATTCCGGGCTGTACCTACTGTTCTCCAGAAATAGCGTCAGTAGGATACACCGAAAAAGCTGCCAAAGAAGCAGGCTATGAGGTGAAGGTGGGCAAATTTCCATTTTCCGCTTCGGGCAAGGCCAAAGCTGCTGGTGCTTCTGATGGTTTCGTCAAAGTGATCTTTGATGCAAAGTATGGTGAATGGCTAGGTGCACATATGATTGGAGCGAATGTCACCGAAATGATCGCTGAAGCAGTTGCGGCCAGAAAACTAGAAACTACGGGACATGAAATCATCAAGTCGGTTCATCCTCACCCTACGATGAGTGAAGCAGTGATGGAAGCTGCAGCTGCAGCGTACGATGAGGTGATTCATTTATAAATCGTGTGCTATTGAAGTAAGATCTTACTTCGATGGAGTCCGTCTGTGACGACATCAAAGACCTGAAGGCAAGTTGCTGAGATCAAGTTGTGATGAGCCGCTTGCCTTTAGTTGTTTAAGGCCTCTATTTTCTCTATGACAACTGATGCATTTGCACTTCCAGTCATTTTAAAAGCCAAGTAGTAATGCCAGCTTTTTGTTACTTAAGTTTTGGCGACAGGAATTTTCTTGTGCAATTAAGGAGCGTTTACTTACTTACTATTTCTGAGACAATTCGTGAGATTTTCTCCTTCTCTACCAAAAATCCGTCATGACCATATATGCTGCTGATTTCATGAAATTCAGCATTGGGAATGTGATCCGCCAAAAATTTTTGTTCCTGAATCGGAAACAACAGGTCTGTATCAATCCCGATGACCACTGCTTTCGATTTGATATGATTCAAGGCTGCTTGGACCGAAGTGTGGCTTCTTCCAATGTTTTGACTGTCCATTGCTTTGGACAATACATAATAGCTATGTGAGTTAAAACGCTTTTTAAGCTTCAAACCTTGGTAATTTTGATAGGAAGAAGCCGAAAAATCGGTTAAACGTCCATCTTCATCAAGCTGTGTCTTTTGGTATGTCTCATAATGCCTGTAAGACAGCATGGCAATTGCCCTGGCAGTTTCAATCCCATTTTCCGGATCATACCTCAGTGCCATTCTTTGTGTTTCGTTGAAGGCGATCCCCCAAGGTGAATGGACAGCGTTGGTTGAGATGGGGACAATGGTTTCAAATAGATTCGGTTCTTGTACTGCCCATTCCAGGAGTTGCTGCCCTCCCATGGATCCTCCGATGCCCATTTGAATTTTTGAGAGCTCTAAGTGGGATTTTAGGTACTGAAAGCACTTTACCTGGTCGCGAATGGTAATTAAAGGGAACTCAAAATCTTTCGGTCCTAAACTCCCATAGCAAGAACCTAGCATGTTGGCACAGACAATGAATTGGTTTTCTGGATCTATTGCACAAGTTGGTCCTGCAATTCCAGGCCACCAATCCATCGGATCACTATTGCCGGTCAAAGCGTGGAAAACCCAAATCACATTTGATTTTTCCTGATTAAGTTGACCAAATGTATGGTAGCCAATTGTGACCCCGTCGAGGGTATCGCCACTTTCCAAATGAAGTGTTTCACGAAGCGTGAGTTGCTGCAAGTTGTGTTACGTTATTAGTTATCAATTTATTTATCAGGACTTAGCACCTTCCTTTTAGAGGGGGTTGCTAGTGCTTCACAGAGCCTGTCTCTCAGCACTTCTTAATAAATCGATCGTGTCGATTTGAGAATACAAACGTATCATCACAATTTCATTTATTCAAAAAAGCGGCCGAAAATAATCTCTTCACTTAAGTCTTTGATACTCAGTTTCCTGAATTTTTAGTGCCGATATATTGTGCACAAGTGCCGATTTGAGATGCAATCCTTTTTAACTTGTAAGCCAGAAAAATTAATTATGGCCAAGACTATCATCGTTTCTAACCGACTTCCAATCAAGATCAAAAAGGAAAAAAATGAAATGATCTACATGCCAAGCGAAGGAGGTCTCGCAACCGGATTAGGATCAATCTACAAAGAAGGAGACAACATTTGGGTTGGTTGGCCTGGTTTGGCACTCAACAAAAACAAGGAGAAGGAGGAAGTAAAAGAGCGGCTTAGAGAAGAAAACATGCGGCCCGTTTTTCTAAGCTCACAAGAGATTGAAGACTTTTACGAAGGGTTCAGCAACGAGACGCTATGGCCCAATTTTCATTACTTCAATCAGTATACCGTCTATGACGAAAATCTGTGGAAGGCCTATCAAAAGGTCAACAAGAAGTTTGCTGCTGCAATCGAGGACGAGCTAGAGGAGGGAGATACCCTTTGGATACACGACTATCAGCTTTTACTCCTACCTAAAATGATTCGCGATATAAAGGAGAACACAAGTATTGGTTTCTTCCTGCACATACCATTTCCATCGTACGAGTCTTTTAGGTTACTACCTTGGAGAAGAGAATTGCTTAATGGAATGATGGGTTCCGATTTTCTTGGATTTCACACCTATGATGACATGCGACATTTCTTGTCAAGTGTGAATCGTTTAGCGGGAATCGGAAATACCAACGGGCAAATCGACGTGGGTAATCGGCCTATCCTGGCTGATGCGCTACCCATGGGAATTGACTATGACAAATACGCTTCTGCAGCCTCTCTTCCGGATACGTTGGATAGGGAGGTTAGGTATAGAACATCGTTAGGGGAGGTCAAGCTCATTCTTACCATAGATCGCTTGGACTATTCCAAAGGGATTCCTCAACGCCTTAAAGCTTTTGAGTGTTTCTTAAATGAGAATAAGAACTTCTTAAACAAGGTTTCGATGTTGATGGTCGTCGTTCCATCCAGAGACAATGTGCCAAAGTATGCACAACTGAAAGAAGAAATAGATCTGCTGGTCGGCAGGATCAACGGAAAGTTTGGTCGGCTCAATTGGACACCAATTCACTACTTCTACCGCAGCTTTCCATTAAATGCGCTCAGTGCTTTCTATCGTATGGCACATGTGGCGCTTGTGACCCCAATGCGTGATGGAATGAATCTGGTTTGCAAAGAATACATTGCCAGTAAACTGGATCAGAAAGGTGTTCTAATCCTAAGTGAAATGGCAGGTGCTTCAAAAGAGCTGTCGGATGCAATTCTGATTAATCCCAATGACATCCGTCAGATGGTAGATGCAATGTTGGAAGCACTAACCATGCCTGAAGAAGAGCAGAAGCGACGTATGAAAATCATGCAAGATTCCATCAAGCGATACAATATTCATTCCTGGGTGAGTCTTTTTATGCAGCGTCTCGAGTTTATTAAGAAAGAGCAGGACAACTTGAAGACCAAGCCGCTAGATGAAAGCGTGACTACTGCACTTCAAACCTCGTACAACAAAACCAAAAATCGAATCATCTTCTTGGATTACGATGGCACACTGGTTGGTTTTCACAGCAATCCTGATCACTCTATGCCAGATAAGGAACTTAAGAAGATCTTAGCCAAACTGACTGCAGATCCAAAAAACAATGTTACGATTATCAGCGGAAGAGGAAGGGAAACGCTGGAGAAGTGGCTCCAGGAATACAAAATTGACATTATTGCTGAACATGGTGTTTGGCACAAAAAGTATGGGGCAGACTGGGCACAGTTTAGAGACATGGATACCAGCTGGATGGACGAATTTCTTCATGTCTTGGAAATGTATGTCGATAGAACACCGGGTTCATTCGTGGAGAAAAAAGACTATTCGCTGGTTTGGCATTATCGAAAGGTGGAAACAGGACTTGGTGAGGTCAGGACGAGAGAGCTGACAAGCCACTTGAAGTACATTTCTTCAGAGAAAGACATTCAAATTATGGAGGGTAACAAAGTCATCGAAATCAAGAATTCCCACGTAAACAAAGGATCGGCAGCAGCGGAATGGTTGAAAAAAGGTAAATACGATTTCGTAATGGCCTGCGGGGATGATCGGACAGATGAAGACACGTTCAGGGCGATGCCAGACGATGCCTATACCATCAAGGTAGGCTCGTCTTCTTCCTCAGCGAATTATCGAGTAAAGGATCACTCAGATGTGCGTGAACTTCTAAAACTAATTAGTGAGTAGAAAGTCCGGCTGATCAAGCTTCCGTGAAATACGACTTGCCGCATTAAGCAAGCCCACGTGACTGTATGCCTGAGGAAAATTACCCCACATGCTACCGTCTTCGGCTTTGACATCCTCGCTAAGTAGCCCGACATGATTGCTATACGAGACTAGATTTTCAAAGTACTTCATCGCGTCATCCAATCTGCCAACACACGCCAAAGCCTCTACATACCAAAATGCACAGATAAGGAATGTAGTCTCAGGTTCACCAAAGTCGTCTGTATGCTTGTAGCGATAAAATAGTCCTCCGCCAGCATGAAGCTCTTTCTCTAATGCAATAAGGTGATCTTTGGCTTTTTGCGAATCATGCGGTAAGTAATTCATCATAATCAGCTGCAATGTGCTTGCGTCCATTCTATCCACTCCAACTGCTTGTGCGTAGCCTTTTTTCGAGGCGACGTAGCTTTGTTCGATCATGTCCTCGGAACGTTTTTTCAACTTAATGGCCAGTTCTCCAATCTTTTCATTCTTTAGCACTTTGGCCATCTTGATGGCAGCACAACTTCCCGCCCAATGGAAGAGGTAGGTGTAGCAATGTTTTTGAGCCAGATTTCTGAATTCCCAAAGACCAGCATCTTTTTCATCAAAGGTCTGTTCGATCATTTTCAGGGTCTTGTAAATCAGCTGCGAGGCATCAAATCGCTCACTGAAAATGATCCGCATATCGTTGTATAAAGGAAGAAGTGAGATTAACACTTGACCGTACACATCATTTTGAATGTGCGTGTAAGCGTCATTTCCCACCCGAACGGGCGTGTTTCCAAGGTACCCTGTTAAGGGCATTTCAATTTCTTCCAATAATTTTTGACCCGATATGCCGTAAAGTGGCTGGTACCGATCTTCTTCTTCAATGGTTGTATTTAGTATGTAGTGAAAATACTTCTCAAGCTCTTCAAAATGAGCGATGTTATTGAAGGCATTCAAGGTGTAAAAAGTATCCCGCATCCAACAGTATCGGTAATCCCAATTGCGTGTACTTCCTGGACTTTCAGGAAGACTGGTAGTAGTCGCTGCCACGATTGCTCCCGTATCCTCGTATTGGTGAATTTTCAGGATCAGTGCGGACCGAATTCCCTCGCGCTGGAAAAAATTTCCAATACTGGCCGACTTTACCCAGTTGCGCCAATAGATCTTGGTTTTGGTGAGAAACGTCTCGGTAGTCTCGCTTAGAGAGGCTTCCATTGGAGGCCCCCAGGTCAAAGCCATGTATTTGGTTTCATTTAGAACAAAGCTCTCTTCATTTAGCAAGTAAGTGAGTGATATATTGGTGGTTAGCCTCACCATTGATTCCAGTCCCAAGAAGCGAAGATGGTTGCTTCCATTGCTGACTTCCGGATGAACTTCGCCATATCCTCCTTTCGGAGTGCATTTGATCACGATCTTTGGGTTCCCTTCAACCCGCTCGATCTTTCTGAACAACATTAGGGGCTTATAATAGCGGTCATACTGTAAGAACCTTGGAGCAAAGTCTGTTACCCTATACGTACCGTCCGCTGCCTTAATTTCGGTGACCAGGATGTTGGTATTTTCTAAGTAGGATTGTGAACAATACTTGATTCCATCAACCGGTTTGATAGAAAATTCACCCCCCTTTTCTTCGTCAAGTATGCCCCCGAAAATGAAACTGCTATCAAATCTTGGCCAGCACATCCAGGAAATGTTGGTATCCATTCCAATATGTGCTGTGTAGGCACAGTTGCCGATTACTCCGAAATCGTATGAATGTCTTTTTTGCATGGTAACTTCTTTTGCGTTCGTGAATCTACAACAGGATGAACCTTTTTTTAAATATTATTTGGTTATTTGACTAAATGTTTAGAATCTTTGTTGTGAAGCAAGGAAATTTTTGAATTTAAGAACGATCATAGTACCCTTCAATTTCAGGCCAGTCCCGGCCAGGCTCAGGCCTGTACTATAAGTAGTGTTGCCTACGAGGCAACCATTCTCCGATTTTCACATTTTATTCCAAATTCTTTTTAAAAACCATGAACAAGGTAAACGTTCAGGTTGCAACTCCTGAACATTCAATATTTGCTAAAGAAATCTCAACGTTAATTGAGATAAGTGCGCACCAGCGAGGTACCGGGATTGCCAAACGTTCGCCCGAATACATTGCCGATAAAATTGAACAAGGCTCGGCCATTATAGCACTGGTTGGCAACGAACTGGCTGGATTTTGCTATATCGAGTCATGGGACAACAAGGCCTATGTGGCAAACTCTGGATTGATTGTGAAGCATGATTTTCGATCCCTTGGAATTGCGAAAAAAATCAAGAAGAAGGCTTTTGAGCATTCAAAAAAAATATTCCCTGGAGCGAAACTATTTGGACTTACTACTTCACTACCGGTCATGAAAATCAATTCGGATTTGGGGTACATACCTGTCACATATGGAGAACTCACTCGTGACGAAGCCTTTTGGAAAGGCTGCCAGAGTTGCGTGAATTACGAGATTCTGAAAAGCAAAGACAAGACCAATTGCATGTGTACAGCAATGCTTCATGATCCAAAAGAGAAAGAAAATAAACGATGGAACTTCATGAAGAAATCCAAACTGTATAGCCGTTTCATGCAGATGAAAAAGAAACGAATGACCTTAAAACTGTTTTTAGTATGAGCAAGAAAGTAGTACTCGCCTTTAGTGGCGGCCTGGATACATCCTACTGCGCCACGTATTTGTCAAATGAACTAAAATACGATGTGTATGCCGTTACGGTAAACACCGGAGGTTTTGATGAGCAAGAGCGAGAAACTTTAAGGAAGCGTGCTTTGGATTTGGGGGTGAAAGCCTATGAGTTTCTGGACAAAACCTCTGAGTTCTATGAAAAGGGAATTAAATACCTGCTTTTTGGCAATGTCCTGAAAAACAATACTTACCCATTGTCTGTAAGTGCTGAACGCGTGTTTCAAGCAGTGGCCATTGCAGAGTACGCGAATGAGATTGGAGCAGAGGCCATTGCCCATGGGAGCACGGGTGCAGGCAACGATCAGATCAGATTCGATCTTGTTTTTCAGACACTTTGTCCCGATATGTCCATCATTACTCCGATTCGCGACAAGCAACTATCAAGGTCGGAAGAAATTCAATATTTAAAAGACCATGGAGTGGAGGGCGATTGGGCAAAGGCACAGTATTCAATTAACCAGGGATTGTGGGGAACGTCCGTTGGTGGGAAGGAGACCCTTACATCGGATCAATACCTACCTGAGTCAGCCTTTCCGAGTCAATTAGAAAACAGCGGATCGGAAAAGGTGACCATCTCCTTTGAAAAAGGTGAACCCACAGGCTTAAATGGGAATTCAAGTGATCCCGTTGAGGTCATCCAGCAATTGGAGAAAATAGCATCGGCGTATGCTATCGGAAGAGATATACATGTTGGAGATACCATCATTGGAATCAAGGGTCGGGTAGGTTTTGAAGCAGCATCGGCATTGATTTTGATCAAGGCTCACCATGCTTTGGAGAAGCACGTGCTGTCCAAGAACCAACTACGTTTAAAGGATCAACAGGCAGCATGGTATGGTGACCTGATGCACGAAGGCCAATTTTTGGATCCGGTCATGCGGGATATTGAGCACTTCCTTGATTCCTCACAGCAGCATGTCACTGGAGACGTCATCGTACATCTTGCGCCCTACCGCTTTTACGTGGAAGGGATTTCGTCACCCTATGATTTAATGCAGTCTTCCTTTGGGCAGTATGGAGAAATGAATAACGCCTGGACCGCAGCGGATGCAAAAGGGTTTGTGAAAATCCTGGCAAATCAAGGTAAACTACTAAAAGCCGTGAATGATGATTAGGGTGGGAATTATTGGGGCTGCTGGCTATACCGCTGGGGAGTTAATCAGACTGCTTCTGCATCATGAACAGGTAGAAATTGCAATGGTCCAAAGTGAAAGTCAGGCAGGTAAATCAGTGACAGAAATCCATAAAGACTTGATTGGGGAAACCGACTTAGTCTTTACCTCCGAAATTTCAGGGGCTGATCTTGACGTTGTCTTTCTATGCAAGGGTCATGGTGAATCTGAGAGGATCTTGTCGACTCATCCTGAATTGCTTAAGCTCAAGGTGGTAGACTTAAGTCAGGACTTTAGACTGGGTGGTGATCAGGCTTTTGTCTATGGTCTTCCGGAATTAAATCGGGAGAAAATTCAGGCTGCAACGCTTGTGGCTAATCCGGGATGCTTTGCTACCGCGATTCAGTTGGGATTGCTTCCTGCATTTGCTGAAAAGCTTGTGCAAGGCTCGGTGAGTATCTCCGGAATTACCGGCTCCACAGGTGCAGGGCAGTCACTTTCTACCACTTCACATTTCAGTTGGCGGAGTAACAATGCCAGTGTTTACAAAGCGCTAACCCACCAGCATTTGAGGGAGATCAACGAAACACTACACCATCTCGATCCCACTTTCAGTGAGAAGGTTCACTTCGTTCCGTATCGAGGCGCCTTTACACGTGGGATCATCATCAGCTCCCATTTTGAGACAGGTGTATCCCAGGAAGAGCTAATTAATTGCTACCGGGAGTTTTATCGGGATGATCCATTTACGCATGTCGTGGATGTCAACCCGGATCTAAAAATGGTAGTCAACTCCAATAAATGTTTGGTTTTTCCGCAAGTAATTGAGGGAACGGCTATCATCATATCGGTCATCGACAATCTTCTGAAAGGGGCCTCCGGGCAAGCTGTTCAGAACTTGAATCTCATGCACGGTTGGGACGAAACACAAGGGTTAAAAATAAAAAACGCAGTATTCTAATGGAAAATAGACAAATAGCAATTATCGGTGCCGGAAACTTAGGATTGTCCATCGCCAATGGATTGGTTAAAAAAAAGCTATTCGAAGCTCATGAAATCATCTTAACACGTCGAAATAGTGATGGACTACAGTCTATGGCTGATCAAGGGTTTCAAGTCACAGTAGAAAACACGTCTGCCGTGGCCAAAGCGCAACTTGTCTTGCTCTGTGTTTTGCCTTCACAAATTCATAGCGTGTTGGATGAGATAAATTCGGTTCTCAAGCCGGATCAGGTTCTCATTTCTGTCATTACGGGTGTAGCGCTTGAGTCCATTGCAGCACAGTTGGATACGCGAGTTCCTATCATTCGAGCCATGCCGAATACCGCCATTGCAATTGGACAGTCGATGACGTGCTTGGCAGCTGAGGAGGATTCCAAAGCCTATTTGCCGGAGGTTATTGAGCTTTTTGATGCCCTGGGCGAAACGCTGGTGATTGAAGAAAATCTGATGCAAGCAGCCACGGTGCACGGCGCTAGTGGCACCGCTTTTTTTATGCGCTATTTGCGAGCAGCCACGCAGGCCGGTGTTCAAATGGGTTTTGAATCAGAAGAAGCACAACTCATTGCGGTCCAAACGGCGAAGGGCGCAGCCTCTCTGATTCAGGTAAATCACTCGCATCCTGAGGTAGAAATTGATAAGGTGACAACCCCTCAGGGATGTACTATTGAGGGACTGAATGAGATGGAACACCAAGGATTTAGTTCCGCGCTGATCCAAGGTGTAATGACTTCTTTTAAACGGATTACGCAGATGAAAAAAGGGAAGGAGTGATGAAAACGTTTGACGTTTATCCGAGATATGAGATTGAGCCCGTTCGTGGAATAGGATGCTACGTTTGGGATACGGATGGGAATAGATACCTTGATCTCTACGGAGGGCATGCAGTAATTTCAGTGGGTCACTCCCATCCAGGGTACGTGAAAGCCATTCAAGAGCAGGTTGCTCAGTTAGGGTTTTACTCCAATTCCGTCCAGATGCCTATCCAGGAAGAACTGGCTCAAAAATTAGGCGAGCTTTCCGGACTTCCTGATTACACGTTGTTCTTAACCAACTCCGGCGCGGAGTCCACGGAGAACGCATTGAAGCTTGCGTCCTTTCATACGGGAAGAAAAAAGGTCATTGTCTTTGAAAAAGGCTTTCATGGTCGTACCTCTTTGGCGGTGGAGGCTACCGACAATGTGAACATTGTTGCGCCCATCAATGTGACGGGAAACATTATCCGCTTGCCGCTTAACGATTTGCAGGCGTTGGAGGCAGTTATGGACGAGACCATAGCTGCTGTGATGGTCGAAGGAATACAGGGAATTGGCGGAATACATCTTCCCAACAAAGCTTTTTTGGCCAATGCGCGCCAACTATGTGATCATCATGGCGCTGTGCTGATTCTGGATGAAATACAATCTGGTTATGGCAGAAGCGGGGCATTTTTTGCCTATCAACATACCAGTGTGCAACCTGATATTATTTCCATGGCCAAAGGGATGGGAAACGGGTTTCCGATAGGAGGCATTCTCATTGCACCAAAATTCCAAGCCTCTGCAGGATTGCTGGGAACCACCTTTGGGGGGAATCATCTTGCCTGTGCTGCGGGTGTGGCCGTGCTGGATGCAATCAAAGAAGAAAACCTGATCGAAAATGCAAAACAGGTCGGAGCTTACTTAATTGATAAGTTGAGGGAGATTGAGCAACTTATGGAAGTTCGAGGTAAAGGGTTGATGGTCGGATTTGATTTGCAAGAGGAGGTAAAACCGCTTCGATCAAAACTGCTTTTTGAGCATCGTATATTTACAGGCTCTTCCGCCAACCCAAGAACCTTGCGAGTACTTCCGCCTTTATCTGTCTCAAAGGACGAAATCGATCAATTTGTTCATGCCTTAAAAGACACGTTATCATGAAAAACTTTATCTCTGTTAAGGATGTGCAGGATATCGAATCCTTGGTCCAGAATGCGAGGGACATAAAAGAAAGTCCATATTCCGATCAGGAAATAGGAAAGAACAAGGTGCTGGGGCTTGTCTTCTTCAACTCAAGTCTGAGAACGCGTATGAGTACCACGAGGGCAGCTTTCAACTTGGGAATGAAGGTGATGACCCTAAACGTTTCTCAAGATTCCTGGCAATTGGAAATGGAGGATGGTGCGATTATGAACAAGGGAACGGCCGAACATATTCGAGAAGCAATTCCGGTGATGGCTTCCTATTGTGATCTGCTAGCTGTTCGCTCATTTCCTGGACTCAAGAATCGGGAAAAGGATTATCAGGATCGACTGATGTGTTCTTTTGTTGAACTTGCAGGAATCCCAGTCGTGAATCTGGAATCAGCCACCTTACACCCGTTGCAGTCACTCACAGATCTTCTGACCATACGCGAGTACCAAAAAACAGATCGTCCGAAAGTAGTACTTACGTGGGCACCGCATGTAAAACCGCTTCCGCAGTCGGTAGCCAATTCGTTTGCTGAGTGGATGATGGCCGCCGATGTGGATTTGACGATTACCCACCCACCGGGCATGGATCTTTCGGTCGAGTTTACAGGACTGGCACCGATCGAACACCATCAGGAGAAGGCCTTTGAAGGTGCTGATTTTATTTATGTGAAGAATTGGTCCTCTTTTTCGGACTATGGAAAATTTCAAAATCTTCCGGCATGGATGATCTCCAAGGCAAAACTGGAACTGACCAATAATGCTAAGATGATGCATTGCCTCCCTGTTCGAAGGAATGTGGTTATTGCTGACGACGCGCTGGATAGTGAGCACTCCATTGTGCAGCAGCAGGCACATAACCGACTATTTGCCGCACAGGCGGTGCTGAAAGAACTTTTAGTTGCCGGATGATGAAAGAGCAACTTACCATCGTGAAAGTAGGGGGAAACATCATTGATGATGTGGGCATGCTCAATGACTTTATTCAGATTTTTTCGGGAATAAATGGACGTAAGCTTCTTGTGCACGGTGGCGGAAAGATTGCTACAAAAACTGCATCTTCCTTGGGAATTGAAACCAAGATGATTGAGGGCAGGCGGATTACCGGAGACGATATGATCGACGTAGCCGTAATGACGTATGCCGGATTGGTCAACAAGAAAATGGTCGCGCTGCTCTTTAAGGAAGGTATTCAGGCAATTGGCCTCACTGGAGCCGATGGGAACGCTATTCTGGCAAGCAAGCGGCCTGTAAAGAACGGTATCGACTATGGTTGGGTTGGAGATGTGGAGGAAGTAAATGGATCCTTTTTGTACAGTTTGCTGCAAGGAGGTACGACACCGGTTTTTTGTGCTTTGACCCACGATGGCGATGGTCATATGCTAAATACGAACGCTGATACCATAGCTAACGAGGTGGCGATTGCGTTGGCCAACTTCTACGATGTCAGCCTGAATTATTGTTTTGAATTGCCAGGTGTGATGAAGGATATCAATGATCCAGGGTCACTCATTAAAGAAATGGACTTGAATGCCTATCAAAAATTAAAGTCAGAGGGCGCTATTGTCGGTGGGATGATACCTAAGTTGGACAATGCCTTTGCAGCCATTAGCCAGGGTGTCTCGCGAGTAAACATCCTAAATGCAACATCGTTGGCTCAATTAGATAACGTAAACTATCATGAGTATACCACCTTACATTGAGCCATACTATCAGTCGGCATTGGCGTTGCTTTCTAAGCTTATCGAGATGCCTAGCTTAAGTGGCGAAGAGGAGGGGACAGCAGCCATCATTGAGGCCTTCCTGGAGGAGAAAGAGATCTCTTTTGAACGAAGTGGTCACAATATTTGGGCAAGGAATGTCCATTTCGATCCTTCAAAGCCCACGATTTTACTCAACTCGCATCACGACACTGTGAAGCCCAATGCTGGCTATACAAATAATCCTTTTGAAGCGTTTATCGAGGACAATAAATTGTACGGGCTTGGAAGTAATGACGCGGGTGGATGCTTGGTGTCCTTGATCTTGACGTTTGCGCACTTTTATCAACAAGAAATTCCCTATAATTTGATTTTGGCGGCGACAGCTGAGGAGGAGAATTCAGGCAAAAATGGGGTCGAATCGATCTTGGAGCACCTTGGGCCGATTGAATTCGGAATGGTCGGAGAGCCAACCGAAATGCACATGGCTGTTGCGGAGAAAGGCCTACTGGTGTTGGACTGCAGTGCAAAAGGCGCCTCAGGACATGCTGCAAGAGATGTTGGTGTGAACGCCATCTACGAAGCAATTCAGGATATTGAATGGTTTCGAACTTATGAATTTGAAAAAAAATCGGACTATCTGGGACCCATTAAAATGACCGTGACGATGGTCAATGCAGGTTATCAGCATAACGTGATACCGGATGCGTGTGATTTCGTGGTCGACATTCGAACTACAGATGCTTAC
The DNA here is from genome assembly GCA_964593185.1 of uncultured Roseivirgaceae bacterium. GTDB lineage: Bacteria > Bacteroidota > Bacteroidia > Cytophagales > Cyclobacteriaceae > Ekhidna. The sequence continues at coordinate 28,735 of CAZQJU010000017.1, read as the reverse complement.
AGCAATCAGGAGGTTTATGAAATTGTTAAATCCCACGTTAAAAGTGAGGTGAAAGCCAGGTCTTTCAGACTGAATTCGTCCCACCTTCCTGATGAAATGGCCGTTTCTAAGGTTGCGGATAAACTAGGGATTAAAAAGTTTGGGTCTCCTACGTGTTCCGATCAGGCAGTGATGGATTTTCCCACCTTTAAGATGGGGCCTGGTAAGTCGGAGAGGTCGCACACTGCGGACGAGTTTATCTACTTAAAAGAGCTGGAATACGGAATTTACGGCTACATTCAATTACTTGAAACCTTATTTAACCAAAAAAAATCATGAAGCTCTGGCAAAAAGAAACGACCTCGATCGATCAGCTTTTCGAAAGTTTCACCATTGGGAACGATCCGGTTCTGGACCTCGAACTGGCTGCATATGATGTTATGGCTTCCAAGGCGCATGTGAGCATGTTGGCTTCGATCGGCCTTCTGGAAAGTGCCGAAGAAAAACAGCTGGTGCAAGGGTTAGACCGCATATATCAAACAATTGAGAGCGGTGAGTTCGTTATCGAAGAAGGAATTGAGGATTGTCATAGTCAAATTGAGTTGCTGTTAACCAAAGAACTCGGTGAGGTTGGAAAGAAGGTACACAGCGGGAGATCGAGAAATGATCAAGTCCTGGTGGCGCTGAAGCTTTACGCAAAGGCAGAGCTTAAGTTTGTGGCAGAGAAGTCCAAAGCGCTTTTTGACTTGCTACAGCAAAAAAGTGATCAGTACAAGGGAGTACTCATGCCCGGATACACCCACATGCAAGTGGCCATGCCTTCTTCTTTCGGGCTTTGGTTTGGTGCATATGCGGAAAGTTTGCTAGATGATCTCACGATTCTGCAAGGAGCCTACACGGTAGCGAATAAAAATCCACTGGGTTCTGCGGCAGGATACGGTTCCTCTTTTCCATTGGATAGAGAAATGACCACGAAGGCGTTAGGGTTTTCGGACTTGAACTACAATGTCATTTATGCGCAGATGACGCGCGGAAAATTAGAGCGCGCATGTACAACGGCTGTTAGTGGAATTGCAGCCACGCTAGCGAAGTTCTGTATGGATGTATGTGTTTATGCAGGCCAGGATTTTAACTTTTTCAAGCTTGATACGAGGTACACTACGGGTTCCAGCATTATGCCGCATAAACATAACCCCGATGGGTTTGAATTGGTAAGAGCAAAATGCAATCAGCTGCAAGCCCTTCCAAACGAAATTAACTTGATACTAACCAATTTGACAACAGGCTACCATCGGGATTTTCAGGTGCTAAAGGAGAGCTTGGTTCGGGCCTTCCATACAATTAAGGACTGTTTGGACATTCTGGTGGCCATGGTCACGGAACTTGAGGTGAACAAAGAGCTGATCGAACAAGACAAGTACGATTTGCTGTTTACAGTGGAAGAAGTAAATCGTCTGGTTTTGGAAGGGGTGCCCTTTCGTGATGCCTATAAGATAGTGGGAGATAGGGTAAATGCTGGAGATTATGTGGCGGAGAGAGCTGTGAAGCATAGCCATATTGGTAGTATTGGGAATCTAGGGAATGCACAAGTAAAAGAGGCATTTGCCAGGGTCTACAGTGCATTTGACTAATTTCCGGGGTGACCGAACCAGGTTCTTGAATTTCTGTTTCTTCATCTTCTTTTATAACCCTTACGGATCACCTAACTTCGCTGAAATTTTTAAGTCATGGGTAAAGTAGTCATAAACAATCACGCTGAATTTGAAGCACATTTGGGTAAGGTTATTGGTGAGTCTGATTACCATACGGTCACACAAGAGCAGATCAACAAGTTTGCTGATGCAACACTGGATCATCAGTGGATCCACATTGATGAAGAAAAGGCAAAGTCAGGTCCTTTCGGGACTACTATTGCGCATGGATATCTTACCTTATCCTTAATCCCTTACTTGTGGGATCAGATCACCGAGTTTCATAATGTGAAGATGCTTGTGAACTATGGGATGGATAAATTGAAGTTTGGGCAAGCGGTAAAAGTAAATGACGAAATAAAGCTGACGGCAACTTTGAAAACATTGGCCAATCTTCGAGGAATTTCAAAAGCGGAAGTTGAGGCGTTGTTGGAAATCAAAGGGGAGAAAAAACCCGCCTTCACGGCAACCGTAATCTTTCTATATCATTTCGAGTAGTATAAAGAGAGGGCTCCTAAGAACCGAAACCCTCCCTTTACTATGATTAACTAGGTAGCTTAAACAAGATATTTTGGATGTACTTCTGTCTAACAGGAGCACCATTGATTTTCCCCGGTAACCAGTTGGGTGAATTCTTCACCACCCGGATGGCTTCACCGTCACAACCTGCTCCAATGCCTTTCACCACCTTCACATCTGTGAGACTACCATCCTTTTCAACCACAAATTCAACGAATACTCTTCCTTCTACGCCTAATCTCTGTGCTTGATTGGGGTACCTCATATTGCTGCCAATGTATGAGCCCCATGCATTTAGACCTCCCGGAAATGACGCAGTTTCATCAACTTCGTTATAGATTCCAGAATCGTCGTTCGCAGAAGCTTCACTTTCTAGTGTGGTTTGATCACCCAAAACATCTTGCGTTTCATTCTTGTCTTCACAAGCAAGTAAAACACCCGCAACTGCGACTAGCGTAATGACACTGGCCACTTTCCACATACTAATTTTCTTTTTCATCTTTTTCATAAAATTTAAACGGTTAAAAATAGGGGCGTCATCGAACGAACTGGCCAGGTCCATTCCATGCGCCTTCAAGGTGCAATGCACCAAGGTCTTTCGATAGGTAGAGTCGTTAATTTTCATCGCATAGCTGTCTGCTTCGTACTCATGTATGATCTTGAGTTCTTTGATCATCATCCAAAGTGTGGGCACCCACCAGAAGACAACAGTCAAAAGTCTGAAGAAAAGTAGGTCAAGTGAATGCAGCTTTTGAGCGTGACCTTGTTCATGTCGAACAATGTCACCGGGGTTTTCAAAGTTGTCGGGATCAATGAAAATCCACTGGAAGAAGGTAAAGCTATTTTGCAATCCACGCACTTTACGAATGCGGATCTGTTCCAATTCATCTCTTTCACTTTTGCGATACCATCGGTATATCCGGGTGAGGGCTGCGAGGAATTTTACGGTAAATCCTAAACTTACACCAATGGCGAGGATCCAGTACCATTCAATGGTTTCTGTTGCTTCTCCCAACGTTATAGCGGGCAAAATAATGGGCTCCGTTGGTAGCAAAGGACTCGGACCTAAAGGGATTTCCAGGAATGGGACTAGCAGACTAGCAAATGTGGAAACAACCAAGAAAAGTCGCAGAAAGCCCACTTGTGTTTCCTTGGCCAGCACTAGCTTGTAAAGAGCATAAATCAACAGATTTAGCAGAAAGAATTTAATGGCGTAGCTAATCATGATTGATCTTTAAGTTCCTTCAATAGTTTTTCTAGGTCTTTGACGCTCATCTCTTTCTCTTTGGCAAAGAAGGATACCAGCTCTTTGTAGGATCCGCTGAAATACTTATCCACGAATCTGTTGAGGTACTTGATGCTGTAGTCTTCTTTCTGGATCAATGGAAAGTATCGGTGTGATTTTCCGAATGCATCAAATCCAACAAATCCTTTTTTTTCCAGGATTCGGACGAGTGTTGAGATGGTGTTGTAGGCAGGTTTCGGATCGTCATACTCCTCAACGATCTCTTTCACAAATGCATGTTCCAAACGCCATAGAATCTGCATGATTTCTTCTTCTGCAAGGGTAAGTGGCTTCATAACTAATTATTTAGTTTCAAAACTAAGAGTTTAGTTTTTAAAACCAAAGACTTTCAAACTAATTTTTTAGTTGAAGTGCTTTGGAAACAAAAAAGGCCTCATTCGAGGCCTTTAAAAAGTATTTTGGAGGTGGTTTAACCTAGTGCATTCTTCATTACCTCACCAATGTCAGCAGGAGAAGCAACCACGTGCAGTCCACACTCGCCCATAATTCGCATCTTGGCTTCTGCTGTATCGTCTTTTCCCCCAATGATGGCTCCAGCATGACCCATTCTTCTTCCCGGAGGCGCTGTTTGTCCCGCGATGAATCCCACGACGGGCTTTTTGTTACCGTCTTCCTGGATCCATTTTGCAGCGTCGGCTTCATACTGCCCGCCAATTTCCCCAATCATCACGATTCCATCCGTTTCAGGATCGTTCATGAGCATTTGCACTGCTTCTTTGGTAGAGGTGCCGATGATGGGATCGCCACCAATTCCGATCGCCGTAGAAATTCCCAACCCAGCTTTCACTACTTGATCTGCAGCCTCGTAGGTAAGTGTTCCTGATTTCGAAACGATTCCAATTTTTCCTTTCTTAAATACAAATCCCGGCATAATGCCAACCTTCGCTTCTTCAGGCGTGATTACACCCGGACAGTTAGGGCCTACCAATACAGCTCCTTTTGACTTTGCGTATGGCTTGGCATGCATCATGTCTTTAACTGGGATTCCCTCGGTGATGGTGACAATCACCTTGATACCGGCATCGGCTGCCTCCATGATGGCATCGGCCGCAAACGCAGGTGGTACGAAAATGATGGAAACGTCCGCTCCGGTTGCCTCGACTGCCTCCTTTACCGTATCGAAAACAGGTTTCTCAAGGTGGGTTTGTCCGCCTTTTCCAGGTGTTACTCCACCTACAACATTGGAACCGTAGTCGATCATTTGGCCAGCGTGAAATGTGCCTTCTGATCCGGTGAAGCCTTGAACAATAATTTTGGAATCTTTATTTACTAGAACACTCATGTAGATTGGATTTGGCGCAAAAATAGTTGAATAAACTAGTCTACCAATTTGCTGGAGCAATTAGTCTTTCTGTGATATTGAAATCTTTCCCTTATCGGATAAAAAATGAGATCTCGAGCTCGTTCTGAGACATTATGGCATGGTTATCGCTCTTTTATCTTACGAATGTTCGACCAACGCTTCGGATTGATAGTTAAAGAACGTTAATCCATGTAACTGAAGGGTGGGATAGGTCGTTCTAATGACTACTAATTTGTAAGTAATAATCCTCTTCATATTTACTTAGGTTAAGAAGGGAACCAAAGGGTTCCCTTTCTTTTTTACCCCCAATTTCATCTTATCTTTCCTTCATGATTGATTTGAGAAGTGATACCATCACAAAGCCTACCCCTGAAATGTTGAATTCCATGGTGCATGCGGAGGTTGGTGACGATGTTTTTGGAGATGATCCAACGGTTAATGCCTTGCAGGAGAAAATCGCTAAACGCTTTGGTAGTGAAGCTGCACTCTTTTGTCCTTCCGGGACGATGACAAATCAAATTGCCATGCGTGTCAATACGCAGCCGCAGGACGAGGTAATCTGCCACAAACACTCACATGTTTATCTATACGAAGGAGGAGGAATGATGTCCAACTCCATGGTTTCACCCAAGCTGCTGGAAGGTGATCGAGGGAGAATTGACGCCGATGCCATCCTTGCAAGTATCAATCCGGACGATATTCATTTTCCACGCACCAAACTGGTGGTACTGGAAAATACCATGAACAAGGGAGGTGGAAGTACATACGACCTGGAAGAAATTCAAAATATCAGTGCGGTCTGTAAAGCACATCAGCTTGCGCTTCATCTTGATGGCGCCAGAATTTTCAATGCCATCGTAAGAAATAGCGAGGATTCATCGTTTTACGGCCAGCACTTTGATACCATTTCCATTTGCTTCTCGAAAGGGTTAGGTGCCCCGGTGGGATCAGTGTTGCTTGGTAGTCGCGCAAAAATTGATCATGCCCGCAGGGTTAGGAAAGTTTTTGGGGGAGGGATGAGACAAGCGGGCTACTTAGCAGCTGCCTGCATATATGCACTGGACCATCATGTGGAAAGGTTAGCTGAAGACCATCAGCATGCGCAGCAAATGAGTGAGATATTGATGAATCATGTCAATGTTCAGCGCGTTTATCCCGTGGACACCAACATTGTCATCGCGGAGATGACGCCGGGAATTCAAGAAGCGAGCTTTCTTTCCGCGCTTGAAACGGAAGGAATACTTGCCGTTGGTTTTGGTAAAGGGCTGGTACGCTTTGTGACACATTTGGATTTTACCAGCGATCACCTGGATCAATTTGAGCAGAAGATCAAGCGGGTTTCTTTGTGACCAGCCAGACACCAAGGAAAATAAAAATAGCAGCTACCAGGTGCTTAATCTCTAAGGTCTCTCCAAAAAATAGCATGGCTGTTATCGTTGAAAAAACAGGCTGCAAGTAGATGAAGGCTCCAACGACAGAAGGGTCCACTCTAACAAGGGTCCAGATATTCAGAAAATACACGACCACTGTGACCAAAATAATCGAGTAAAACATGCTCAGGATGACCTTCAATGGAAGTTGTGTAAGATCAACCATAGCAGCCTCTTGAAACCCGGCAGGTAAAACCATGAACACAGCAAAACTGAAGATCCATGTAGCCACCGTCAATGGTTTGTACTTTTGCATCAGTGGCTTGATGATGACCAGGTAACATGCATATACGATGCCATTGAGAATGACCAAAAAGTCGCCTTGCCAGTTTCCAAAGGAGATGAGATTGGTTGGTTGATAGAAGATGATCAGCGCACCGATCAAACCTAGGAAGATCCCCATGATCTTCACTTTGGTTATTCTTTCTTTTATCAATAAAGTGGCCCAAAGCAGGACAAGGACCGGGGTAAGGGTCATGATGATCGAGCCATTGATCGCTGTAGTCATGCTGATTCCCTTGTAGAAAAGCAGCATGTTCAGGGAGGCACCGCAAAGTGCCGAAAGAAAAAATCGCCACCCGTCTGCTTTCCAGTTGATCTTTTCCTGCTTAAAGAAGTAGAATATCCAGAATACTGCTGCAGAGACAGCTACTCGGTAGACGGTGAGGCCATAGGGTCGAATGAATTCCGGTACAACAATCTTGAGAATACTGTAATTGATTCCATACAAAAGGCTGACTAGCGTGAGGGCTCCGTAAACTTTAAAATTTTGAAAATTCACTTCGTAAAAGTAGCTTGATGTCGATTACACATGCACTTAATCTATTGGCAATGAAAAAATTTGTTCCCCTCATGGTTCTCCTGTTTTCTTGTGCTCAGGTCGGTACTGATAAGGAAATTGAGGCATTGAAAATGCAGGTCGAGCAGCTCAGCGCTGAGTTGGTACATCAGAAAGCCATCGCAGAGGAAGCTGCTGCAGTAGCTAAGGCAGCTCAGGCCGAAGCGGAAAGACAAGTTGCTTTGTCAAGAGAGCAGCAAGCAATGGCGGAAAAAGCACTGGAAGATTGTAAGTAGGTCCCATCATGAAGTTAAATACGGCATCACTATTCGCAATTCCAGCGCTTATCTGGGGTTCTACCTTTTTTGTGATAAAATTTCAGTTAGGTGTTGTCGATCCCACCTGGTCAGTTAGTTATCGCTTTATCCTGGCTGGTTTGTTGCTGCTCCTTTTTTCGAAGCTGAAAGGATTAAACCTCTCTTTTACCTTTTCTGAGCATAGGTTCATCGTACTTCAGGGAATGTTCTTGTTTGGGATTAACTATTGGCTAGTCTACATCGCAGAGCAAGTTTTGATCAGTGCCCTGGCTGCGGTAGCTTTTTCGATCATCATTTTTCTCAACATACTTTTTGGCACCATTTTCCTGGGAAAGAAGACCGAGCCTAAGGTCTACGTGGGCGCAATCATGGGATTCATTGGGACATTTATTCTTTTCCGAACTGATTTAGTTCGTTTGGATTTTGAAGACCTCCCTGTTTTTCATTTGGTGGTTTGCTTTATTTCTGTTCTGGTGGCCTCGCTCGGAAACATCACCTCCGCAAGAAATCAGGGTGCAGGTTTGCCTGTGGTACAGACGAACGCATTTGGGATGTTATACGGAGGAATAGTGATCGCGGTAATTGCTTTACTCACCGGAAAGCCCATGGCATTTGATTTTGGTGCTGCATACATCGGGTCACTGGCCTACCTAGCGGTATTTGGCTCTATTCTCGCATTTGGAGCATACCTAACGCTCATTGGGAAAATTGGTGCAGACAAAGCTGCCTATGTGTTGATTATGATACCCATCATCGCAGTGAGTCTTTCCATACTTTTCGAGGATTACCCATTGGGATGGGAGGTAATTGCAGGTATCGTGCTGATTTTGGCAGGAAATATCGTAGTGCTTCGAAAAAAGGCATAGCATATTACTAATAAATTTAGCATTACTTTTATACCATGTTTCAGGATACGTCACCATTAGCGGAAAGAATGAGGCCCTCCAAGCTATCCGATTTAGTGGGTCAAGAACATCTGGTTGGGGAAAGTGGAGTGCTAAAGCGCGCAATCGTGTCTGGACAAGTTCCCTCCATGATTTTATGGGGTCCTCCGGGTACAGGTAAGACCACGATCGCCAACATCATCGCCAATGAAGTAAAAAGACCTTTCCATACCTTGAGTGCCATAAGTGCTGGTGTGAAGGAGGTGCGAGAAGTAATTCAGTTAGCGAGTCGGGGCACAAAAGCCATTCTGTTTATTGACGAAATTCATCGGTTTAATAAGGCACAACAGGATGCCTTGCTTGGCGCGGTGGAAAAGGGGGTGATCACCTTGATTGGAGCTACGACCGAAAATCCAAGCTTTGAGGTAAACTCCGCCTTGATCTCCCGATCTCAAGTCTACACACTGAATTCTTTAGGTAAAGCGCATTTGAGAAGTCTCGTCGAGAAAGCCATCAGTGAAGATGTAGATCTAAAAGCATTGAATATTGAGCTAAAGGAAGAGGAGGCGCTATTCAATCTTTCAGGAGGTGATGGCAGAAAGCTCCTCAACCTACTAGAATTAGTAGTCAAAAGTGATGGTAGCAGCAAGAAGGTCATTACGAATGAAAAGGTGGTGGAAGCCGCTCAGCGCAAGACGGTCCTTTACGACAAGAAGGGGGAGATGCACTATGATGTCATCTCCGCCTTTATCAAATCCATTCGTGGGAGTGATCCAAATGCTGCAGTCTACTATCTGGCAAGGATGATTGAAGGTGGCGAGGATGTAAAGTTTATTGCCAGGAGGCTGGTTATTCTGGCTTCGGAAGATATCGGCAATGCGAATCCTACGGCGTTGGTTATTGCCACCAATGCCTTTCAGGCAGTGAACCTGATTGGATATCCTGAATCAAGAATCATCTTGTCTCAATGTGTCACTTACCTGGCTTCCTCACCCAAAAGCAATGCCAGCTACATGGCAATTGGCAAAGCACAAGCATTGGTCCAAGAAACAGGAGATCTACCGGTTCCGATGGCAGTTCGAAATGCGCCCACCAAGTTGATGAAAGACACGGGCTACGGTAAGGGGTATAAATACGCCCATGATCACCCAGGCAATTTTGTAGAAATGGAATTTCTACCGGATGAAATCAAAGGAACTACTTTGTATGAACCGGGTCAAAATGCACGAGAAGAAGAGCTGAGAAAGTTTTTGAAGAATCGCTGGAAAAGCAAATACGGTTATTAAGCCGCTATTTACAATGCAAGATACTTCTCTGCTTTTCGAATGAAAACATCATCGTATCCGGATTTTTTGAGCGATTTCACAAGCTCGCGCGCTTCCTTTCTATTCTCGAAATTACCAATGAAGAACCGTCTCAATCCATCTTTGCCGTCTCTCGCTTCTACTTGATACGCTTCGATTTTTTCAAAAAAAGCTTGAGGTGGTTGCCTTGGGATTGTCAGGGCAAGTATTTGAACGACATATCCGGATAGCACTTCCTCCTCATTTGGCACCGAAACTTCCCCCCTTTCTTGTGGCACGCTTTGACGTCCCGTTTCTTTTTTTCTTTTTACCGAGGCTGCTTTTAAGTTTAAGTTCTTTGACAGAATACTCAGATTATCATTTTCAATTTTCAGCAAGGATATTTCGCGCCTCTTTAGCTGTCGTTCTTCAAAAACAACATTGACGCTATCCGCCCAAACCCGTTCGTCTTTCTTGTCAATAGATGAAATCACAGGATTGAATGTGTAATCGTTCTTGACTTCTATGTTGATATGCTCCACCTCTTTAACTCCCTTGGATTGCAAAGGCGCAGCATCGAGGTAGTCCACGTAGAAATTGAATTCATTGTCGTTCTGATCCTTGAAGAAGATGTTCACGATGTAGTCTCCCTCAAACAAGTTCAATGAATCTTTAATGAATGTGGTATGGATGTTCTTGTTGATGGGGATGTACATTTCATAATCTCCTTTTTCATCGGTGAAGGTTCGAAGCGAGGTGGTGTCATATTTGATGTCAATCGTGGCGTCGGCTACGGGTTTGCCATCGTCGTCCAGCAACTTACCGCTGACTTTCACTTTATTGAACAAAAAGACGCGATAAAGGTCCAAAGAGCCAAAGCCACCAAGCCGAGAGGAGCTCATGTAGCCAACTTTACCCTCTGTTGTGTAGTAAATATCTTCTGCGACAGAATTGATCGGTGATCCCAAGTTAACCGGATCGCTCCATTCGCCACTTGCGGAGTCGTAAGAGGACTTGAAAATGTCGTAACCTCCCATTGAGTTATGGCCTCTGGAGCTGAAATAAAATGTTCCGTCACTGGCCAGGAAGGGAGAGTCTTCATCAAACTTGGTATTGAGCTTGGAAAGTGGCTCTGGCTCGGACCAGCGTCCGTTCGCACCTTTGGTCGTCATATAGAGATCTAGGTCATCTCCAACAGAACCGAAGTCTGAAGCAAAATATAAGGTCTTCTCATCTGAGGAGATGAAGCAATGGGTGTCAATGGCATTATCCTGCCCGTGCAGGTCCAAATCCTCTTCTTTGGACAAGACACCGTCCTTTAAGCTAGAAATGTACAATCTTCCATTATGATAGGATATCATTTTCTTTCCAGCGTCATAGATTTGAACGGTTGCATCATGAGAACGCTTGCCTTGCACGGTGATATCAACAGGGACCGGAGCTTGCCAGGTATCCGTTGAGTCGATTTCGGTGGAGTACACCGTTTCAAAGGTCAGACCACTACCATCCGAAACCGCTACATCTTCTTTCCGGACGGTATACAGAAGTTTGTTGTAGTCGTCAAACATAACTGCACTATACTCCATGTCCTCGCTATTGACACTGCTGCCAAAGTTTTGAATCAAGTAGCCTTTTTCATTTGCATAGCTATCACGTGCCTGAAGCAGCTTGTTAATAATGGGTTCAAGTTTATAGCCCGTGGTGTCTCCGAAGGCATTGATCAGTCGCTCGGCTTCATCAAAAAGCTCCAATGAGAAAGCGGATCGAATCCTTAAGAAATTAACGTCTTGGCTTTCGGCATCGAGCTCAGATAGTATGTCATACGATTTTTCTGGGTTGTTTAGCTCCAGGTAGCAGGATGCGAGGTACGATGAGGTGCTTACTTGATTCCATCCAGAATCATATAGAATCAAAAACTGATCTCTTGCTTTAACAAAGTTCTCTCGCTTAAAGCTTCGTATTGCTTGCTTTTCAATACGCTCAAGGTTTTGGGCATAGAGGGGAGCAGCAACTAAGAGGACAAAAGACAAGGATAGAAAAGAAACGACTAAACTTCTTTTGTATAAAATCATGCAATTAGGGTGTTCATAGACGGTATCCTCAAGAGGAAATCCCTATAAAAATAGCATATTAAGTGCATTCTTCGCAATAGAACAGAAATAGAAGTCCTTTTCAGACATTAGGGTGAGGGATTTAAAACTTAGATCTTAAAGCCAATGCCGAATTTTATCACTAGCAGGTCAGTGGTCGATTCCCTGGGTTGCGTTTCAAAGGCGAGATCGTCGCCTGTTACTGTGGCCTCGTCAAAATTGGATCCTGAAAATGTAACTTCCCAAGATTCCGTATCGCTACCATCGTAATATTCCGCACGTTGACCCCTAAAAAAGTTCGCTCGTAGATCAAGATAGAGTGCAGGACCAATTTTGATAAAAAAACCTCCTCCAAAACCATAGCTCAAAATCCAATCGTCTAGCACCGTAACCCGGGCGATGATGTCGGAATCATCTTCAGTTGCCCAGCGCATATCTGCTGATCGATCCCTTATTTTGGTATTGGTAGAGATGTATCTAAAACCACCCAGCACCTCTGCGTAAGGCTGAATGCCATTGAAAGGCGCTTGAGCTCGAAGAAAGAGATGAGTTCCAAAAATGCTGTTGGTATTGACTATTCGCAGCGGGATGTCAATTCTGGCAATCTCCACACCATTTTGGTCATTGATACTGGCGAAAAGATTCTCATTACGCGCATTCGACCCGTAGATCATGTAATTGATATCGACGCCAAGAAAAATCGGAACACCCTTTTGAAAGGGGAAAGCCAACGACAGATCTCCGCCAAATCCTACTGCATCGGTGTTTTCTTTAAAATCATTTTGGGGGAGTCCAAGTGAGAACCCTAAGCTACCAATCTGGCTATGCGAGGTAAAGACACAACTGATCAGAAGGAGGAGGAGCATTAATTTTTTCATGGCAGGCACATTTGAAGCAACAAGTTAAAACGATCCCAATTATTGTACCAGTCTAGGGCTCTACCACGGCAGTAGCCTCGATCTCGATAAGCATTCCAGCATCAATCAACTTGGAAACCTCGACCATTGTGGCTGCAGGTTTTATCGAAGCAAAAAATTCACCGTGTGCTTTCCCAATTTGCTCCCAGTCGGAAATGTCTGTTACAAACATCCTGGTTCTCACCACATCTTCCATAGTGCCCCCTGCTTCTTCCAATGCACCTTTTATGATGTTTAGGCAGACTTGCGTTTGCTCGTAGGCATTTTCGCCTACAACTTCTCCATTCAGCACCGGCGCGGTTCCCGAGACCTCAATGACATTACCTATTTTGACAGCTCTGGAATAACCGACTTGATCCTCCCAGGGAGCTCCGGATGAAATGTTTTTCCTCATGGAATAAAAATAAAAAGTAATAGGGAAATTGAATTGGATGATCAATTTCAAAGTTCATCAACTGTTTCCAGTCTCCTTAAAAAACTGCTAGATTTGATTAGGTCTTAAAGTCAACGATGAAAAAGGTACTATTTCTTGCGTTGCTCGCGCAAGCAAGCACACTACTTTCTCAAAAAATAGCGATAATCGGAACTTTGAATAAGGATGAAGATCCTCCGTTCAGTGTTTCTGGGTCCGTTTATAGTATTGAAACCGGCAATAAAATTGAGGGGGCTAATATCGTTATTGAGAAGCATAACTTAGGGACCAATACGGATGAAGATGGCGACTACAGCTTTGAACTGTACCAAGGGACTTACTACTTCAACGTAAGCATGGTAGGATATGAATCCATAGTAAAGCCAGTAAGTGTGGTGGGTTCTGGGTTCGTCAATTTTTCGCTCAAAGAGAGCGTGGTCATGCTCAACGAAGTGGTTTTTGAAGCCAGATCTGAAGACCATAATGTTTCAAGCAACGAAATTGGTACCGAAGTTTTAAATATCGCTTCCATAAAAACACTCCCGTTAATTGGCGGGGAGGTCAATGTCCTCAACAGTCTAACGCTCCTGCCTGGCGTTTCTACGCAGGGAGAAGCGTCCAGTGGCTTTAATGTAAGAGGAGGAGGAATAGATCAGAATCTCATCTTACTCGGAGGAGCGACTTTGTACAATCCCTTTCATCTATTTGGCTTTTATTCTGGGTTTAATGCAAGCATGGTCCGTGATGTGTCCCTCCATAAAGGGGCAATACCTGCTCAATACGGAGGTCGTGCGTCATCTGTGGTGGATGTTGCATACAAAAAAGGAAATTTCAAGCAATGGGAGGGTGACCTCACGTTGGGTACCTCCGCCTCAAAATTTTCTGTCAGGGGGCCTATTGTTGTTCCAAAATTAGCATTTATGGGTGGAGGTAGGATTGCTTATCCCAATTGGATGATCCGAAGAACCCGTGATCCGAATATTGCGAACAGTACCGCCGCGTTTTATGATGCGAACATTGTGCTTAACTATATCGTCAATGAGAAGAATGATATTGAGTACTCATCGTACATGAGTGCGGATTCCTTTCAGTTCCCTGACAACATTGAGAATCAATGGAGAAACATTGCCCACGTGCTAAAGTGGAATTCTCAAATAAAGGACGATCTTCTGTTTGACGTAAGCCTGGTCCGAAGTAGATACATCTCAAACCTAATTGAAACGGCACCCAGGCAAGGTTTTGACCTTGAACGTTCAATCAATCACGATGAAATCAATGTCAATTTTGATTTCCTTCCGAGCGAAGGAAACGAGCTAAAACTTGGAGGCCAAGTAAAGCTCCTGGAAAACAATTTGGGCACAATGACTCCAAAGGACGAATCGTCGGTTTTACCGACGACCATAGATCCGGAAAATGCAATAGAGTCAGCAATCTATTTTCAACATGATTACAGCATAACGGATAAGATTGGTATTGCATATGGCCTAAGGTATTCTATCTTCTCAAATAGAGGGCCAGGCTCAATAACGCAGTACGAAACCGAACGAACACGAAGCACGAACTCAGCACTGTCGACATCTGAATTTGGCAAAGAGTCCATTCAGAATTATACTGGATTGGAGCCAAGGATAGCAGTGAACGTACAGTTGAATAATCTCACTTCATTGAAGCTGGGATATGGCAGGCATTATCAGTACATCCACTTACTTACCAATACCACCAGTGTGTCACCGGTGGACAGTTGGAAGCTGAGCGATCCATTTATTCTACCGCAGACTTCTACACAGTATTCAATCGGATTGTTTAGGAATTTTGCCAACAACAAGATTGAAAGCTCAATACAAGGCTTTTATAAAAATCTTAAGGACATTCCCGCATACAAAGATGGAGCAGACCTCCTGTTAAATTCCACATTGGAGACGGAGCTGACTACTGCACAAGGCCGAGCATTCGGTTTAGAGTTCCTTTTGGACAAGTCCCGAGGCAGAACTTTTGGATGGTTGAGCTATACTTTTTCAAGAAGTCTGAGAACCATCGACAATGGCTTTGAAGAGGAGGTAATCAATGGAGGAAGTGAGTTTCCTTCAAATTTTGACAGGCCACATAGTTTGAACATTGTGTTCAATCATCGCATTTCTGGAAATGCAACCTTCTCCACTGTTTTCAACTACAGCTCTGGTAGTCCTTTCACTTTACCACAAGGAAAATTTCAATACAATGGATTGGAATTAGGGTTTTTCAATAGGCGAAATAACTTTCGAGCACCTCCAACACATCGCCTTGATGTATCGCTGCAATTTGAATTGCCAGCCAAACACAAAGTTGGCAGGGGTCAATGGACCCTGTCCGTTTACAACCTCTATGGAAGGAATAATCCGTTCTCTGTCTTTTTTCAAGACCTTCCGGGAAGACCTCCGGGAGGCTACAAACTGTCAATCGTAGGATCTCCTCTGCCTTCCATTAGCTATGAGCTTAAATTTTAAGATGAAGGCTTTGGCTGGAAAATATGAACTCCTACTGCTTTTGCTAATAGTTTGTGCTGGATGCATTAGACCTTTGGATCAGGAACCTGATGATTTTGTTGATTACTTAGTCGTGGAAGGGTTTATCAACGATGATTATGGACCTCACGACCTGACCATTACACGGATTTCAAAATTTGCCGATGTTTTTGACGGCGGAGTTATTCTCCCGATTGATGCGGATGTCATCATTAGAGATCAATTTGGAGTAGAAACACCGGTTGAGCGGGGGGTGATTGAGAAAAAGGAGCTATTTGGAGAATGTCCTGGAGGACTACGACTGGTGGAAGTGAAGACGGTTCACAAAACTCCTGCTTCATTTAAGGGAGAGATCAGCAATACCTATGTACTCGAAATCCAGGTGGATGGCAAGATATATCGATCTGACCCTGTTACCATGGACCCAACACCTCCGGTTGAGTCCTTAGAGGTACGATTTAGTGCGCTACCAAGCATAGATGAAGTAATTCCTCCAAGTGGTTTGGAAGTAATCGCTAACTGGAACGATCCTTCGGAGCAGACCAATTACTACAAATGGATTGTTAATGGCATCTATCCGATCAGTACACCACAGATTGCCGGAGCCTGTTGCAAATTTGATCCTAGGGACAATGGAGCCACGGAGTGCTGGATCATTGAAAACGACATAAAGGGAAACGACATTGCACGCTCTGATATCACCTTCAATGGTCAGTTTGCTTCGGTTCAAGTAGGCTTCATCCCAGACGATGGAATTCGGTTTAAAAGTAAGCAGCTTCCTGCCGATCGAATTTACTATCTCGAAGTAGAGCAGTACAACATACCGGAGGACGCTTTTTTATTCTTTGATAGAATTAAAACACTCAGTGAGATAAGCGGTGGAATTTTTGACCCCGTACCGCAGAGCATCAGAGGTAATATTTACAACATTGAAAATGAGAAGGAGCCCGTAATTGGATATTTCGGTGCATTTTCCGTGCAAAAAAAAGGTGCGTTTATAGCAGATTCCACTTTTCAGTTTAAGCAACTTTCCAAGCAAATTTGTGGTGACTGTAGAAGACGAGAAGGAGCGCAAATAGAGACACCTTTGCCTTACCAGTAAACGATTCGTGCATAGTATAATGAAATCTTCAGCTACTATTAATCACCTTCAATGGTTCACAAAAACTTTGATGCTGCTCTGTGTAGTACTTTATACGGGTTGTATCAGTCCATTGGATCAAGAACCTGATGATTTCACAGACTACTTAGTGGTTGAGGGTTTTATTGACGATGACTTCGGACCGCATGACTTGACCATTACCAGAATCTCAAAATTTGCTGACGTTTTTGCTGGTGGGGTTATACTGCCCATAGATGCTGAAGTGACCATCATTGATCAATTTGGTGTCAGAACACCTGTGGAACGTCAAGTAGTCATAAAGAAGGAAAACTTTAATGTTGCTTCTCCTGGCTGTGTCCCCGGAACAAGATTTGTAGAGGTAAAAACAGTTCACCAAACACCACCAAGTTTTAAAGGAGAAGTCGGTAATACCTACACGTTAGAAATCCGCATAGACGATAAAACGTACCAGTCTGATCCGGTGACCATGCTACCAACACCCCCAATTGAATCCGTTGAGGTTAGATTAAAGCAGCTACCTAGCCTGGACCCTTCCGTGATTCCAAGTGGTATAGAAGTTATTGCCAATTGGAACGATCCTCCCGAGGAACGTAACTATTACCAGTGGATTGTCAATGGCATCTATCCAATCAGCACTCCACCCATTGTGGGAGCATGTTGCCTTTATGATGCATTTGACGGTGGAGAATCAGAGTGCTGGATTATCGAAAATGACATTGAGGGAAATGAAATCGCTTTTTCTGATACCGATGTAAATGGACAGCTTACTTCACTATCGGTCGGTTTTATCGAAGACAATGGTCTTCGATTTTCAAGTGTCTCGTTGCCTGCTAATAAGCGTTATTATCTTGAGGTAGAACAATACAGCATCTCAGAAGAGGCATTTGGTTTTTTTGAGCGTATCAAAACACTGAGCGAAATCAGTGGAGATATTTTCGATCCGGTAGCCCAAAGCATTAGGGGGAATATTTACAACGTGGAAAACAATGAAGAACCTGTTGTGGGATACTTCGGCGCCTTTTCTGTTCAAAAGAAAGGATTTTTTGTCCATGACTCAACCTTTACATTTAGGCAGCCTTCAAAAGAAGCATGTGGTGACTGCCGGACTCGGAAGGGCGCTCAGACGGAAATCCCAGAACCATTTAGATAGCACATTTCTATTGTGTAAAGCAAAAAAAAGAGCGTGCCTTTTTAAAAGGCACGCTCTTTTTGAATGGTAGACTTTTTACGAATTGTGCACGTGCACATCCATCTGAGGATATGGAATGTTCAGGCCTACGTCGTTGAATTTGTTGTAGACATTTTCATTCATGTCAAAGAAAACGCCCCAGTAGTCCGATCCCTTCACCCAAACTCTCACCACAAAGTTTACCGAGCTATCTCCAAGTTCTGAAACGGCAACAAAAGGCTCAGGGTCCTTCAAAATACGCTCATCTGCATTGATCAACTCCATCAGCGTTTCACGTGTTTTTTGCGTGCTGTCACCATAGCCAACGCCAAATGTAAAATCTACACGACGGGTCTCCTCGGCAGAGAAGTTGGTGGTAATGGAGTTAGCTGCCTGTCCGTTTGGCACAATGATTACTTTATTGTCGGGTGTTTTCAAGAACGTGTTGAAAATCTGAATCGCATGCACTGAGCCAGATTCCCCTGCCACCGTCACAAAATCGCCCACTTTGAAGGGTTTCAATAGTAAAATAATGACACCTCCAGCAAAGTTTTGCAATGTTCCCTGGAGTGCCAGACCGATGGCTAAGCCAGCAGCACCAAGTACAGCCACAAAACTGGTAGCCTGGATGCCCACCATGCCAATTACGGATATGATAAGCATGACCTTTAGGATGGCATTAATTAGAGATTTCAAAAACGGTTTTAGCGATGGATCTACGTTTCGTTTGTCCATGCCTTTGCCAATGGATCTGGTGATAATGCCAATAATCCAAAGTCCGACGATGAGGGTAAGGAGGGCGGTAATTATTTTGGGGCCCCATACCCATACAAGATCAATGAGTTGTTGAGAATACTCATTTGCATTTGAAGCAAGTTCTTCCATGTTTCGATTAAGGTTTAAATTTCAATAGGTGAATATAAAGCATGTTTTGGTGAAGTACGCTATGCTCATGCTAAGTACCGATGCGCATCAGAAGGTTGCGTAAAAAACCTATTTTTGTCGCTGCTAAATTTGAACGAACCAACTTAACATGTCAGAATTAAACAATTTCCTTTCGCTAATCGACAGCTACATCGGAAGCTCCTGGTGGTTTCCTTATGCGCTTCTGGGAACAGGGCTATTTTTCACGATTTACCTGGGATTCCCACAAATAAGATACTTCAGGTTTGCATTTAAAGTGGTGAGAGGAAAGTTTGACAAGTCTAGTGATGAAGGTGATACTTCTCACTTTCAGGCACTAACTACAGCTCTTTCCGGAACAGTAGGTACAGGGAATATAGCTGGCGTTGCGCTGGCAGTACATATTGGAGGACCTGCAGCGCTGTTTTGGATGCTGATGACTGCCGCTGTAGGTATGTGTACCAAGTTTGTGGAGGTTACGCTATCCCATAAGTATAGAGAGAAAGCAGAAGATGGGACCATGGCTGGTGGGCCGATGTATTACATGAAGAACAAGCTCAACTGGAAATGGATGGGGATCATATTTGCAATTGCTACGGTACTGTCTTCTTTCGGTACAGGTAGTTTGCCTCAAATCAATAGTATCGCAGATACGATGAACTCTGTGTTTGGCGTGAATGAGATGCTGGTAGGAGGGGTCCTTGCAGTGTTGTTGGGATTTGTAATTATCGGCGGAATACAGCGAATTGCAGCGGTCACGGAGAAGTTAGTTCCCACCATGGCGATTCTCTACTTTATAGGTGCATTTGCGGTGATTTTCAGCAATGCGGGAAACATCATTCCCTCGTT
This sequence comes from uncultured Roseivirgaceae bacterium, assembly GCA_964593185.1. Lineage (GTDB taxonomy): Bacteria > Bacteroidota > Bacteroidia > Cytophagales > Cyclobacteriaceae > Ekhidna. Next base: position 9,282 of record CAZQJU010000017.1, on the reverse strand, counting down.
CGTGTCCATTTTCGCTGAAGTCTTTAGCGGTTCTGCCGCCACAGGAGGTTTCCTGGGAGGTACGATTGCTCTGGCTTTTAACAAAGGAGTTGGAAGAGGGTTGTTTTCCAACGAGGCTGGTCAGGGCTCTGCTCCCATTGCACACGCATCAGCCAAGGGTCACGAACCCGTATCGGAAGGATTTGTTGCGATTTTAGAGCCGTTTATTGACACAATCGTTATTTGTACGGTAACAGGTTTAGTCCTGCTTTCTTCCGGCGTCTGGAATGAGAAACATCAGACGAATTTTGACTACACCGATATCTATGTAATGGAGAACACCATCAACGTGGATACCAGAGAAGGGGGGCTCGAAATCATTGATCATGTAGAGAAAAAGAGCAGTGCTAAATTGTACAACGGAGACCTTGAAGTTCGAGATGGGAAGATCCTTTCTGAGGTGCTATTCATTCACGCGCGGTCAGTTGCTGAGGAAGTTCAGGTTGCCTTGGATGGACAGTCATTCACGGGATCTGTTCCCATTGCAGAGGGCAAGCCACAGGGGAACCATGCATTTTCCGGTAAATCACTAGTACACAGTGCACCTTTGACAACAATTGCCTTCACGAAAGGATTCTTTGGTGACTACGGAAAGTACATTGTGGTCTTCGGAATCTTGCTCTTTGCATTTAGCACAGCCATTTCATGGTCGTACTATGGAGATAGAGCAATGACATTTATCTGGGGTAGTAAGTCGGTAGTTTACTATCGGATTGTGTACGTAATTGCCTTCTTCTTTGCGGCCTTTACGGACACGACAATCATTTGGACACTCTCCGGAATTACCATCGCAGTGATGACCATCCCTAACCTAATAGGAATCTTGGCCCTACGAAAGGACATGAAATCTACTGTTAAAGACTATTGGAAAGGATTCAAAGAGGAATGGCCTGATGAAAAGACACCAGGATAGTTAAATAGCCCCGTAAGGGGCTTTTTCATGTCCCATATTTTGGATTTCCTTCTGCAAAGGCCTTAAAATCATCCAAGTATAATTGTGATTGTTTCTTAAACGCACCGCTACCCATGAAGAACGACATAAACTTCATGAAACCACTGAATTTGAAAATACATTCAGAAACCCAGCGAGTTTTATCTCCCTCTTCATCAAAATAATTCTTCTGAATATTTACGACTCCTTTCGTGAAATAATTCAAGTGTATTTCTTCGGGTAGATTGGTGAAGGTGATGGTTTCAATCATTTCAACTCGGCGTTTACCCATTAGGTAGATCAGTTTAGATTCTGCGCCTGGCTTACCTGGTTCGCCATTTAAATGTTGAAAGCGAACAAGTCCTTTTTGCCAAAATTTCATGTTGTCAGGATTGTCAAGCTTTTCAACGACTTCCTTCCTGGGCAAATTGATGAGCACTTCACATGTGTATTTCATAGTTGTAGGGTTGATGTTAAGCTCATTGAAGATAAAAAATTTACACCCTCTTTAAAAGCGGTGTTACTTCTTCTTCTTGGATGATTTTGCTTCCTTGTTGAATACCAGGCATTGCCGAACCCATGCAGACAATCGTTCATGATCATCCCATACGGTTGAATCTGCGTAAACGTATCCCTTCATGGGCCTCTTGGTAAAGTCCATCACTCTGGCACCCGCTTGTGCAAGAAAGTCTTCGTACGCATGTGGTCCAATACGCGCCATGAGGTCGTCCTTTATGATGCCGACACACATTTTTTCATTTACCATAATGCACAAGCCTCCCATCATTTTTTTCTCCTCGAAGTTTGCCTTTTGTGCGAGTAATTCTGCCCTCAAGAGATCGGCTAAGTATTCATTGTATGCCATTTTAAATTTGGTTGTTCAATTTTCGGTTGCCCTGGAAAGATAGAGCGTTATAGCTTTGAAACATGATCGCAGCAGCTCTATCCTTTGACGAAATGTACCAGGCACTTTTGGACAAAAATTCCCAATATGAAGGTGTTTTTATTGCAGGTGTTAAAACCACTGGCATTTTTTGTCGGCCTACGTGTCATGCCAGGAAGCCTAAAAAGGAGAACGTAGAGTTTTTTGAAGACACCAAACAAGCGCTTGCTAATGGCTATCGAGCTTGCAAAGTATGCAGTCCCATGAAAACTGCGGAAGCCTCGCCGGAATGGTTGGTGCCATTGCTAAAAAAAGTGGAAGAGGATCCTGAGAGAAAGTGGAAAGACTATGAACTATCACAACTTGGGTATAGTCCAAGCAGAGTACGTCGTTATTTCAAAAAAGTGCACGGCATTACTTTTCAGGCGTATCTTCGGATGAGCAGAATCAATGGCGCATTTTTGAAAATAAAAGAAGGACAGACAGTGACACAATCAGCATTTGAGCAGGGATACGAGTCGTTGAGTGGTTTTTCCGAGACCTTTAGAAACCTTACCGGATTTTCCCCCGGAAAACAAGGGCAGCTCATTACCATGAATCGGATACCAACTCCTTTGGGGCCGATGATGATTGGCGTCACAGATGAGGGACTTTGCTTGTTAGAGTTTACCGATCGAAAAATGCTGGAAACACAGATCAAGACGCTTAAAAAGCGCATGAAATCTGAACTTGTGACGGGGAAGCACCCAATGATTGATAAGGTCTCAAAACAGCTCAATGAGTACTTTGAGGGTAGTAGGAAGATTTTTGATGTTCCGCTTGTGGTTCCAGGAACCGAATTTCAGCAAAAAGTATGGGACGCACTAACCCAAATTCCTTTTGGCATTACGCGATCGTATAAGCAACAAGCGGCTGTAGTGGGAGATGTAAAGGCCGTAAGGGCAGTAGCAAGGGCCAACGGCGAAAATCGGATTTCCATTATCATCCCATGTCACCGAATAATAGGTTCTGATGGGAGTATTGTAGGATATGGCGGTGGCATCCACAGAAAACAGTGGTTACTGAAACATGAGTTTGAGTTTCAGTAGCCGGTACTAGAGTGTTATTTGCTGCTTTCCGCTGACGTCCGAAAACTCGATGAGAGCGTGTTTACGTTCAGCATCTATCTGCAGCGTGGCAAAATCTGCATCTTTTTCCCATGCGAGCTGGAGGATGTGATCTTGACTTTGGTCAATACGAAAATCTCCCTGGAAAGCCGGATGTTCATTTCTAAACCTGATTAGCTCAAATAATTTTTGTACCAAGGCCTTTTTCATCTGAGCTCGAGCTTCTTCAAAGGAGATACGGGGACGATTGATATCACGACCGACATTGGTCTCACCCAAGAGCTCCATGTCATTTTCGAGCGCAAAAAGTCCGGCATAGTATACTTGAGGGGTACCTGGCGCAAAGAACTGGATTGCTCTCGCCATAAGATAGGCGTTATCGTCTTTTCCCAAGGCATCGTAGTAGGTACAATTCACTTGGTAAATGTCAAGGTTGGAGGCAGCATTTCCAGTAGCCATTTTGCTTTCGCCTCCCGAATTTTTGTGAATGGATTCCACCAGGAAATTTATTTCTTCGTCTTGCAGGAGGCCTCGCTTTTCACCGCTTGGTCCAACATCCATTACCCCAATGCCATCGTGAGTATCCAGCACCGTAACGCAATTTCTTGGACTCATCTCAAGCCAGTATTTCAGTCGTTTAAAGTCTTTTGCAATCAAGCTGTACAATACCAGGGGGGGCAGCGCAAAATCGTACACAAAATCGGCTGACTTCGCGATCTTCTGCTGTGTTTCGTAATGGGCATGAATTTCAACTAAGACGGTAATGCCATGCTGATGGGCACGTTTTACGATTTCTTCAATGAATTCGTAGGTTTCCGGGATCATAAAACAGCTGGTACCCTTCTTCTTGATTGCGTAGCCTACGGCATCTAGTCGAATCATTTTTATGCCATTGTCCTCAAATGTCTGAAGCACAGATTTGATGTAATCCATGCCAGCTGTTGAATGTACATCTATATCGATCTGCTGTGCGCTGAAGGTGGTCCAGAAGTCAATCTTTTCATTGTTCCCCACCTCTACCGTGGAGAAGGGTTGATTTGGCCTGGGACGATAAATCTTCTTGATGTCTGCCTGCTCAGGTTGAGATCCCAGCACTTTTTCTTTGGTAAGAAAAAGGTCAAAATACTCAGATTTACGACCCTTTGCGATGACGTCTTGAAATTCTTTCGATTGATTCGAAACGTGATTGATGATCAAATCGACCGTTGATGGAAAGTCCGCCGACAGTTTCTTAAAGTCCTCCCACGAACCGATACGTTCGTCAACAATCCGATTATCATTGGCATCATATCCTGCGTCAGCGCCGTCAATGGGGTAAAAGAAGGGTAGAAGGTGAATGCCTTTTACAATGGGGTCAAGTTCGTTTTTAAGAAACTGGTGTAACCCGCTGATAGTATTCTTTCCTAATCGGTCAGCATACGTGATTAATTGAATACCGTTGGAGTTCGTCATAAAAGTAAGAAAGGGTGTAGTTGTTTTTTGGGGCCTAAAATAAGAAAAGATCTTTGACTAGGACGGGAACTCACGCGTGTAGGCATAGATTTGCTTATGGCCAAACACAGGATACAGCTTAAGGATCTTGCAGAGCGGCTGGGAGTAAATGTTGCTACCGTCTCCAAAGCGCTTAAGGATTATCCGGATATCAGTGAAAAAACTAAGCAAAAGGTGCGGGCATTGGCCAATGAACTCAACTATCTGCCAGACACGCAGGCAGGAGCCCTTCGTGGTAAGAAGTCGTTTATTATAGGCTTGATTGTACCGGAAATAGTCCACTATTTTTTTTCGAATGTGATCAAAGGGGTTATGGATCATGTGGAGGAACAAGGGTATCGACTGCTGATTACGTTATCAAATAACAGCATTGTTAGAGAGGAAAAGCAGTTAAAACTACTGTTTGGAACGAAAGTGGATGGCATTTTGGTCTCGCTTGCAAATGAGACCCAGAACACCGAACATTTTAGCTTTTTACGCGACTTTGAGGTACCGGTAGTGCTCTTCGACAAAGTGGCTGATTCACTACCCTTTAGTCAGGTGATTGTAAACGATGAAAAGGGAGCTTATGACGCTACCATGCACCTAATTCGACGTGGCTGTAAACGCATTGCGCACATTCGAGGGCCAAAGAACCCTTCCAATGCGGTGAACAGATTTGAAGGGTATAAGCGCGCGCTTAAGGAAATGAAGATATCCTTTGATCCCGCACTGGTAAAGGAATGTGTGGACGTAGTTTATCAGGAAGGGTACGACCATACCCAGGAGTTGCTCAAGTCAAAAGACGCTCCGGACGGTATCTTTGCTGTCACAGACCAAGTGGGAGTTGGAGCGATGAATGCTGCGCTTGACGCAGGAATTCGTATTCCCGAAGACCTTAAAATTGTTGGTTTTAGTGATTCACAAAGTGCTCAAATCTCCAGGCCTGCATTGACCACTATTCATCAGCCGGGCTATGAAATAGGGGAGATGGCAGCCAAACTGCTCATTGAAGAGATTGGACAAATGGCCAAGAGCCCCACGCTTTTTCAACCTAAGAAAACCATCGTCGGAACCCGTTTGATAAAACGTGATAGCTCTTAAAGTCCTTCGTTAAAACTCGATTTGTTCGTCCACCTGCGTACTTAACAGATCATCAAGTGTCTCTCGTCTCCGAATCAAGTAGTCTTTACCTTGAAGCATGAGTACTTCGGCGGGTCTTGGCCTGGAATTGTAATTGGAAGCCATTGTAGCACAGTATGCGCCTGCATTCTTAAAAACCAGGAAATCACCCTTTCTCACTTCCGGAATGATTCGATCGGCAGCAAACGAATCCGTTTCGCACACATATCCAACAACATTGTAGACCTTTTTCTCGCCGTTTGGATTGTTCAGATTTTCGATGTGATGGTATGCATTGTAAAACATAGGCCTTACAAAGTGATTGAATCCGGTGTCCAGTCCAATGAAGGTGCACGAAGTCGTTTGCTTGATCAGATTTGATTTACTAACGAAGTAGCCAGCATTACTCACCATAAATTTGCCTGGCTCAAATTCCAACGTGTACTGCTTTCCTTGTCGTTCGCAGAAGTCATTAAAAGCCTTGCTAAATTTTTTTCCAAACGCATCAATGTCCGTATGCAGATCCTCTGGTTTGTAGGCAACTTTAAATCCGCTCCCAAAATCGATGTGAGTGACCGTTTCAAATTTTTCGACTACACTGAATACCAGCTCAGCGGCCTTGATAAAGACGTCTGCGTCTAAGATATCTGAACCCGTATGTACATGTACCCCCATGACATTTATCCCCAACTTTTTGACGATGCGCTCAATATTTGGCACCTGATGAATGGAGATGCCAAACTTGGAGTCAATATGCCCGACGGAAATATTTTGATTGCCGCCTGCCATTAGATGTGGGTTAATCCGAATATAAATGGGTATTTCAGGATGGTTCATACCGAAGTATTCCAGCGTATAAAGATTGTCCACATTTATTTTTACGCCCAAGGCTAAGGCAGCTTCGTACTCTTCTGTAGAGATGTTATTGGGTGTGAAAAGAATGTCTTCAGCTGAGAAGCCAGCATGAAGTCCTAGTTGTACCTCTTCAATGGATACGCAGTCCAAGCCTGCACCAAGTGATTTAAAAAGTTTGAGCACCGATTGATTATTTAATGCCTTGCATGCATAATGAACCTTGAGCTTTTCAACTTTGAATGCCTCCGTAAACTGTTTGTAGTTTTTCTTCATTTGATCGGCATCGTAGATATAAAGTGGAGCACCATAGTGCTCGGCTGCTTGGATCAAGGTTTCGTTTTTCATTTCTCTTTTTCGTGTTAATTATGGCAATAAAAAAAGCCGGACTGTGGGGCCCGGCTTCTAATTTCTTTGTGTTAATCGTATTCTTATCCAGGCACTAGTATGAGGGCAATAACTTTTTGTCTTGCTTTTTCTTAGCTGTCCAGATGGTCTGTGCGATTAACATGCGGTCAAAAATATATTTTTTTTTGAAATCTGCCTGCTTTTAGCTCTCAAATGTTCCGCTGACAGATCCAGTAAGCTCAATGCCATTGCCAAAAGCGACATTGTTAAAAGTAAGTGAGTAAGTACTTCCACTGCCTGATATCGTGATCGTCCCTCCCACAATTGAACGAACATTGGAGGCAGAAGCAGTAGAAACGGTTACGAAAGCATACTGGCTGGTCACTTGCCTACTTACCTCGTAGCTCCCGTTTTCGAGGGATTCAGTCCCTTCTGAAATAGCCCTTATCGACACAATAATCTGACTATCTGACGAACTTCCAGTGCTGGTTACCGTGCCGTCTGCGATGAGAAATTCTAGCTCTGCACCCGCTGCATTTGTTCTTTGGTTGATTACGCCGCTTGCTATCGCATAAGTTTGTCCATCGTAGGTAATTGTTCCATTCACGCCGACTGCAGGACTTTCACTTTCATCGTCTCCACAGGAGAGAATCATAAGTAAACTCAATAGTACAGGAATTTTTACTAGTTTTTTCATGGTAGTGTTTTAAGGTTATCGATAGAATTACTTAGCAAAGGCAACGGCCCTGGTCTCGCGAATCACTGTCACTTTTATTTGACCCGGGTATTGCATATCGTTTTCTATTTTCTGAGAAATGTTGAAGGAGAGCTCTGATGCTTTCTTGTCATCTACATTGTCCGCATCCACCAGCACCCGGAGTTCTCTACCGGCCTGGATGGCGTAGCATTTATTCACCCCGTCAAAATTCAAGGCAATGCCCTCCAAGTCCTTGAGACGTTTGAGGTACTGCTCCATGATTTCTCTCCTAGCACCAGGTCTTGAACCGGAGATAGCATCGCACGCTTGGACAATCGGTGAAATCATGGAAGTCATTTCAATTTCATCGTGGTGTGCACCAATCGCATTGCAGACTTCAGGATTCTCCTTGTATTTTTTAGCGAGCTCCATACCCAGTATTGCGTGTGGCTTCTCGGGTTCTTCCGGCCACACCTTTCCAATGTCATGTAATAAGCCGGCTCGTTTTGCGAGTTTTGGATTAAGGCCCAACTCTGAAGACAAGGTGGCACATAGGTTGGCAACTTCTCGAGAGTGCTGGAGTAAGTTTTGACCATAGGAGGACCTAAATCTCATGCGACCAACCATTTTGATTAGCTCAGGATGGAGCCCATGTATGCCCAGGTCAATCACCGTACGTTCTCCAATCTCTACAATTTCGTCATTAATGTTTTTGGATGTTTTATTCACCACTTCTTCAATTCGGGCAGGGTGAATGCGTCCATCTTGGACTAAGCGGTGCAAAGATAAACGAGCAATTTCCCTGCGTACCGGGTCAAACCCGGAGATGATGATTGCTTCGGGCGTGTCATCTACAATGATCTCTACCCCTGTGGCAGCCTCAATTGCGCGTATATTCCTTCCTTCACGTCCGATGATCTTTCCCTTGATGTCGTCGCTTTCGATGTTGAAAACCGAGACTGTGTTCTCGATTGCATGTTCTGTTGCCGTTCGTTGAATTGCCTCGATGACGATTTTCTTTGCTTCCTTAGTGGCGGTCATTTTGGCTTCTTCCACTATTTCCTTGATATGTGCTGACGCATTGGTGCGAGCCTCATTCTTAAGCGATTCCATCAATTGGGTCTTCGCCTCATCCTGGGAGAGGTTTGCAGCTTTTTCAAGGATGGCAATTTGTTGAGATTGCATCTTCTCAAACTCCTCTTTTCGCTGTCTTGCAATTTCCATTTGGTTTTCCAGCGTTTCTTTAAGGCCATCTAACTCGTCTTCGCGCCTTCGAACTTGCTCAAACTGTTTATTGATATTTGCTTCCTTCTGCTTGAGCTTCTGCTCGTTGGTAATTAGGATGTTTTTTTTGCGATTCGATTCTTCATCAAAATCCGTCTTCATTTTCAGGAAGTTCTCCTTGGCCTCCAGGATCTTATCTTTCTTGATGCTTTCAGCAGTAACCTCCGCCTCTTTCAGAATGAGCTTGCTTTGTTCTTCGGCCTCTTGAATTTTTTTATTTGCTGATCTTCCTTGTAGCGAACGGCCGATAAGAAAACCTATACCAATACAGGCAATTGAGGTGAGGGCAAGTAATGTTGTGGTGTCCATTGTTTATTTATTTTAAAACAACAAGACAGTCGGGTAGGATAGATGTCAGATCAAATCGAATCGGCTATTAGCTGATTTAGTTTCGTTAGTTCTCTCAAAGCAAAATCGTCTGTTAGCTCGCTGGAATCTTCTTTTTTAAGTTTTTCTACTACGCAATCAAAGGCAACCATGGAGATCAGATCCTGCGGATCATCGATCCCAAATTGATTTTGATAGTGTTTTATTTTTTCATTTAATAGTT
>CAZQJU010000016.1:0-49604 GCA_964593185.1 uncultured Roseivirgaceae bacterium | reverse complement strand
GTAAAAAAGAAGATTTTTCTCACGGGTGAGGGTATGTAGCTTTATGAGTTGTTTATTGTTATACAGGTTAAGACTACTCAATGTGAATTGGATAATGATGGCTCTAGGGCTTTCGGCAATTAGTATACTATTAATATGGATATACATGCGACCTTCTAGGGCCACGGAAGAGCGGTCAACATCAGATGAGGAGCACTTGAAGAATATTTACAATAGGACCATTGATCTTCTTAGAGACAAAAAATACTTCTTGAACAAGAATCTAAAACTATCCGATCTAGCAGCGGAATTAGGACAAAACGAACGTCTGGTATCCAAGGCTATAAATAAGTTCGGTTCAGGAAACTTCAACAAATTCATTAATTCATTCCGAGTAGATTATTCAAAAGGGCTGTTGATAGGTGGCGATTTTGATCATTACACGATCGAAGCCATTGCGGAGGAGGCAGGGTTTTCCAATAAAGTGTCCTTCTACAATTCCTTTAAAAGCCATGTCGGTATGTCTCCCACGGAATTTAAGAAGTCAAAACAAGTTACTAGTTAAATACCCTAACTACTTTTTGTGAATAAGTAAAGGATCATGATTCTTAATGTAAAGAATCATGATCCTTTACGTAAACAGCTGAAAATCAATAAGTGACATGAGAGGGTGATCCGTTTTGAAGGTAGGTCAAACTACCAAACAATGTACGGACTAGAAACTCAACTCACTCAAAAAATCCCAATAGCAGATGCGGTTGGAATTCATGATTCACTAAAAGATGGCGTTCTTGTGCCAAGTAACTCCGCAGAACTGATCATTCCTTTAGTTTCAGATCTCGAGATTAAAATGATCGGCACGCTCCGAAATTCATTGCTAAAGAAAAGTTGCGGATACTTTTTCAAACCAAGAGGGCGTGGGATGGAGGTTTTTGGACGAGCGTCCTTCATTTCAGTGAAGGTCCATCCAGGATATACAAAGCAGATCACAAAAAACCTGGAAGCTGTTTCGCATGGAATTTACAGAGTTTGCTTCGATGAAAAGTTGCTCGGCGAGATCCAGCGCATGGTTCATCGAAACAGGGTCTTTCAGGTCAATGATGTACTAGAAGACCTGTTTGGTCTTGAGGACATCGACCTTAATGCAGTGATTATCGATTCCATCGATTTGATTAGAAGCTCAACAGGATCAATCTCTATCAAGGAAATCTATACGGATTTGAATGTCAGCAAATCAACGCTTGAGCAGCGGTTTAACAAGGATATTGGGCTGACCCCTAAGGAATTCTGTAAGATCGAGAAGCTCAATGGCTTTATTCAAACATACATGAACAGCGAGAGCACCAGCTTGACAGAGCTTACCTATCAATGTGGGTACTACGATCAATCGCATTTAATCAAAGATTTTCGATACTTCCTAAATATGAGTCCAAAGGAATTTTTTAGTTGAATAACCGCACTTCATATTGTCGATTAGGCTCAATTTATTGGTTGAGACCACTTTTCTATGCCCTTTCTATTGGGACGCTACACTGTTGCCTGGCACAATCATCTACCCAAAGTTCAAGGCAATATGTCCGAGATTTTGTGGGTGATGGTCGGCAGATTCGATCATTCGACAATAGATACGAAGGCGTAAGAGGATCGCCTTATTTATTTGAAGAGTGGGCCTCATTCAGGATTGCTAAGGGTGGCACCGAATATGTGATGGACTCGAGGTTGGAGGCCTACGGGCCCAGCATTGTTTATAAAATCAACAATCTTGAATTTGAAAAGAGTCTGGAGAACATTGATAGCGCATGCCTTGTTTTCGAAGAGATTGAGATTCCGGTGGTTCTCTTAGGGACGGGAAAAATTGGACTACTTTTCGAAAAAGAGGAAACGGTGTATCGCTTGGAAATTCTGAAGCAACTGAAAAAAGCGGACTATGAAGGGGCGTATAGTCAAAAACGGAATTACGATGAGTTCGTCACCAAAATTCAGTTACAGTCTAGGTCCAATTTAGCTTCATTCGAAAAAGTAAGAAAGCGCGCCTATCAGGAACTGGGAGTGTCAAAGAGTGAATTAACTCAGGTAATGAAAGCAGGGGATCTTGTAGCTTTCCACAGGCTTATCATGCAGATTACAACGGAGTAGACTGGCGGAAGTGACGTTAAATTATCTGCTTTTTGGCTGGGAAAGCACCGTTTAGTCAAACCACAACGAAGGCAATCAATGTCCACTTGATTGCGATTGTGTTGATCAGTGTTTTCATCTACTGCTTGAGATTACTCATCTCCAATAGTTCCCTAATTCCTTCATCAGAATTGGGCTCCATGCGAGCTGACTTAATGGTTTCCTTTATTTGGTCTTTTGAATTGAAGATACCCTTCTCGATTAGTAAAGGGAATAACTCTTTTCTCTTCAAAGAAAATCTAGTCAAGGTGTTGGAATGCATATCTCGCAAGTAGTACGAATGATCGTCCAGTAGTCTGTCTTTCGTTTCGTTTCTGACGTTATTGTACCCATTGGCCTGCTCTGCCTGAGCCAACTTTTTCTGGTGTTGCTTGAGGACCGAATAGGTGTCGTCTTCAAAGATTACTTGGTAAAAGGTGGTCTCTAGCTTGATGAAATCGTAGGATACTCCTTCTTTGGGAACGTAGAAGCTGAACCTGGAAATTCTGGCGTTTTTCACAATGCTCTCCTTTGCTGAGTTCAGGACTTTAAAGTGAATGAGATTGTCGAAGACGTTAAAACGTAGAACCAAGTCTTCAAATACGCGACCGTCGTACAGATAGATTTTACCTACATTGAATTCGTCGAAGAGGAATCTAGACCCGACAAACGTAGAAGAGTTGTTATACAATAGGTCCTCATTTTGCTGAGATGGATCCACTAAATCGGAGATTAAGGAGGTTTGAGCCTTTAGTCGAATGGTGACCAAAGACAGTACGCTGAGGTAAATCAGAAATTTCATGTCTACTTTTTTATCATTTTTTTTGTGAATACAATTTCATGGGTTGCTGAAATTACTTGAACGAGGTAGATGCCTGGCTTCATTGAGCTGGTATCTAGGGTAGTTAGGTCAGAGGATCCCTTGATCGTGTGAATCTCCTTGCCATCCAAGGTCAGCATGCGAAGTCGTTGACCTGCATACTCCGCAAATGACACATCCAGGTGATTTGTAAAGGGATTGGGATATATGAAACAAGAGGTTACGGACGGTTCGATACTGAGTGCAGATCTTAAGCTCACCGCCGGAGTCACTTCCGATTTGTTCCCATTCTTTCCAAGGGCAAACAGTCGCACAGATCGATAACTTCCAATTAAATCGTCAAATGGAACAGCAAATGCAGTGGTGTTCTTCGGAATCGTGTCGAAAGGGGTGAAGTTGGCATCGTCTGTTGAGACTTCAAGCACAAAACCAAGCTCGTTGACTGAGTTATCTACCCATCTGAAGATGAGTTCATCGTCCACTACCTCGCTAATCCTAAAATTGAATGGTGCATCCAATAAGAAATCGGGACTGATCTCAATATTGTCAAGGAATAGATTATTCCCATTAAACGACTTTGAAATTAGGACAAATTCCAAGGTCAAGTAATCGATGTCTGTCAAGGGGAAGTAGGCTTCATAGGAATTCCAGTGATTGGCAAGCGGGGAGAATGACTCTGTGCTTGGACTCACGGTCGAAAGGCTTTCGCCACCAAGTTTTTCTAACAATTCCAATGAATCGTCGCAATCTACCCGAAAGGCAATCCATAGCGAATCGCTTGCATTGGCGGTTCTTTGTGCGTAGGCATGGTCAAAGTGTAGGCTAAATCCTCTAATGCCTTCTATCTCATACTTCGGGCCTAGGAGATAATCTGTATTTGGGTAAGTCTCCGTTATGTAGTTGAAGTGATCGAGCCAAATAGCGCCGGATTGGACGTCCTCATTGCGATCAATGGGACTGTATTCAAAGGAGAAGCTTAGGTCCGTATTGACTACTTCGAAGCTATTGCTGAAATCTTCTTCGCTCCTAACTTGGCTTTCAAACCCGTAGTCAATGGAGTTGTTCAGCGGATTTTCGATGATGATGTATTCCTCTTCAGTAATGATGGAGCTTAAGTTGTTCCCTGCAAAGACTTCTAGCGTGACGGAAAATGTGCCTTCATTTTCGTATTGAATTCTAGGGTTAGGTTGATTAGAGGAAGCCGGTGTCCCACCTTCAAATGTCCACTTAAATGAGGTAGCCAGTGGTGTGCTTTCCGTGAATCGGATCTCATCACCCTCACATCCTGATGTTTGACTAGACGTGAATCTCGCCACCAGCTCACTTGATTCAAAATCTAGGTATGCCCGTCCATTTTCAAATCCTTCTCGTATCCGTTCATACTGACCAGTAGAGAAGTCATCCCTACAATTCCCGGGAGCGTAGGACATGAAATTGTTGACCATTGGAGAGTAGATATCACCATTGGCATCCGCTGCAGTACCAGTGTATCTGCAATTGGTGACAAATCCGGCAAGATTTGGGTCTGCCGGCGTATCGCAAACACGATCCCCTGCGACTCCACAATTGGATCCGTCAACGAGCTCGTCTGTAGTTCCATTGTTGGTCACTCCGTGGGTATGGAAAAGCGAAAAGTAGTGCCCCAGTTCGTGTTCTAAGGTACCTCCTGCAAGACACCCATTTGCCACAAATACCCGATCTACGCTTGGAGGTAGGTAGGTGTACCCGCACAAGGCTTGCGTTGATTTTAGGGAGTTACTAAAGTAGATGTTGATCGTCCCATCTACGTCATTTCCTGAACCGATTTCAGATTCTTGGTTGCTGTTCAGATCGAAAAAGTCATCGTTGTCGATGTAGTTGATCTCATTCGGGATAAAAAATTCAAAACCGGCATTTTGGTAGAAGATATTCAACTTAGCGAGTGCGTTGGTGAATTGTGCTTCTGTTAAGCCTCCGGTTCCGTCTGACTGACGAATGATGTGGGGTGTGATTGGAATTCGGACCTGCGAAAGGTTTTGTGTACTTCGAGCGGTAGCTTGGCGAAGGCGCCACGAGGCAATGAAGTCTAAATTTTGCTCGGTTACATGCGTGGCACATGGTTCTTGGGCCAGCAAATTCTGAGCTAAAAGCAATGACAGAAGGCAAAAGAGTCTCTTCATCTGATTTTCTACTGTTAGAATGAAAAAAAGCTAGTGCCCATGAGGCACTAGCTTTTGCAGCATTTAAATCTGTCTAGTTCTTGGTGAATTCCATTTCAAAATCACCATTGGTTCCAAGAACGCCAACCACAGTTATGCGAGTCGCAGTGTACGTTCCGTTCGTACTTCCTTGTGCCATCGTCCAGGCAGCACTTCCTACGAAGGAATCCGTAGTTCCTAACGCAACAACTTCTTCTGTGCACGTAATAAACTGAATGCTGTAGTCGCTTCCAAAAGGTCCTCCCGACAAAGTGGCCGTGGTACCTGTTGGGTCAGAAGCGTCTGCCGTCAAGGTGACGTTTGCATCTGCTGCCGGAAAGCCAAATCCATTTAGGGATCCATCTTCGCAGCAAGAGTTCACTGTACCTGTGGCGTCCACGTACGTCCAAGCGCCCTCGAATTCTGATAAATCAATTGGGCAATCATCATCGATAATGGTGATGACGCTCACTGAGAATCTGTCGTCCGGCCCCGGGGTACCGATCTTAATTGAAGGATCCGAAACAGCACTAATCGTGACCGTTACGGTCTTGTCTCCACTGGAAAGTGCATCATCCACGCTGGAAAGCGTCACTGATTTTACAGCTTCGTTTGCCTCAAACGTGATAGAAGTAGAACTTAATGCGAACGTTCCATCCGCACTGGTGCCCGCATCAAAAAAGCTCGTAGTTGTGCTGTAGACCCCACTTACGGTAAGGTCAACGGTCAAAGATCCACTTACATCTGTGGTAGATCTGGCTACAGTAATGGTCGCACCAGCAGCATTGTTTTCACCTACATTTCCCGTTTCTGCTTGAAAGCTTACGTACGGCGATTCAGTGAATAATATTGGTTCTTCATCTCCACAACTCCACATCATCGGTAGAACTGCGATAAGTAGTACGTTTAAATTATTCTTTAAATATCTCATTGCTTTATTCTTAGTATCCTGTGTTTTGAACCATGTTAGGATTTATATCCAATTCTACCTGTGGAATCGGTAGCGCGAATCTTGCGTCCGGATAGGTGACCGTGCAAGCAGAAGTCAAGATGCAGTCTACTCTAACCACGTCCCGGCCTCTTCGTGCGAGGTCAAGCATTCTATTGCCCTCAAAGGCTAGTTCAATCGCTCTTTCATCCAGAATAGCATCGATCAGATCTCCGTCTGCAGCAGTTGAATTTCCAATTCCTCTGTTCGAACGGATAAAATCCAGATCTGCTCTTGCTCCCGTGGCGTTACCTTGTTCTGCTCGGGCTTCTGCGCGAACTAATCGGATATCCGCGGTCCGGAGTACACAGGTAAATTCAAACCCTCCCGGATGATCCGGACCTTTGTATTTCGTAGCAATCGGCACCGATGTATCCCAAAGTTGGGTTCTCACATCTGTCGCGCCATCACTGACGGAAGCCACAATGTTGTCTAGATCCGTTGTCGGAAGCATATCATAGTATCCGTTTGGAGAGTACATATATCCAAGTGAGTTTGTACCGTTCTGCTCTGCATTGCTAAAGGCAACCTCGAAAATCCGATCGTTGGTAGACGTGATCGAATTCCATGACCCTACAAAATCTGCAGCAGCCAGTTCAGTATAATTTGCATCGTCGAGTACGGCAGTTGCGAAAGTTTCCGCATTGCCCCAGTCTTCCATGTATAGGTAGACCTTTGCGAGAATTGACCTTGCAGCACCTGCTGTCAGCTTTGTTCTTGAGAAGCTTTCCGGATCAAATAGATCAATCGCCGCTGTCAAATCAGCAACTACTTGGGCATAGACTTCTGCTACAGTGTTCCTGGCTGGGGTCGCATCCGGCAATAAAAGATCCGTCACGACAGGTACGCCAAGGTGGCCACCAGCTCCGTCTGCTCCGGGAGCTACCGAAGTATTGCTGGTATTGTAGGGAAGCGAAAAATACCTGACCAAATCCCAATGAGCCAGCGCCCTTAAAGCTAAGGCTTCCGCAAGTGCCTGATCGATGCGTTCCTGATTTGCAGGATCGTCAAGTGCGGGAATAGCTTTAATTACGTTGTTTGCTCTATTGATGACTGCATAGGCGTCTTCCCACATTTCTCTGGCATCTGCGCTGTTAGAATTGATATTGTATCTATACTGCAATGTCAGTCGATTGGAATTCTGCACACTCTGTTTTACATGGTCACCCATGATGTCAAAAGTCAATACGAAGTACCTACCGTAATAGTCAGGATCTTGCAATCCATTGTAAATACCATTAACTGCTACTTCTATATTGTCTATATCACCGAGCGCAAGGCCAGTATCCACTGACTGCTCGGGCGATTTTTCCAGAAAGTCCTCCCCACATCCGAAGAATACGAGGACTGTTAAAATTGAAATGTATTTTTTCATTGTACTATTTGTCTTTCGTATGATTAAAATCCAATGTCAAGTCCTACAGTGATGATTTTTGCTGGTGGGTTTGTGAAATCTTCGACACCACTCACCTGCTGCTCAGGGTCTAAGCCTTTGTAAGGACTGAATGTTAATAAGTTCGTGCCTTGAACGTAAGCTCGTGCTTTTCTTAAGCCCGCTTTTGACACAATGTCGGAAGGAATGGTATAACCGAGTTGTACGTTCCGTAATCTCACAAAACTTGATTCGAACAAGTCTGCATCATCAACTGCACCGGCTCTAGGGTCACTGCCATTGCCCCTTCGAGGGAATCTTGCCACATCGCCTGGATTTTGCCATCTGTCTAGCTGGGTTCTGCTTTGATTTTCACCCATGAAGCCGCCATTACTTTCGTATACAAATGCCCAGTTGTTGTAAGTGTACTGCCCTACAGCGAAGTAAATCAATGCACTAAAGTCGATGCCTTTGTATTTGATCGTATTGGTAAGTCCGCCAAAATAGTCTGGAGTTGCATTTTTACCAGTAAACACCCTGTTGTTGGCATCATATCGGTCAATAACATTGCCTAGCGTGTCATACCACAGTGGTTTACCCGTCGCGGGATCTACCCCTGCATATGGTGCCAAATAGTACTCGGACCAATCGTGGCCGACGGCCCTGTTTTTTGTACCCACTAAGACCGGGCTGTTATCTCCACCAATTGCCAATACTCTATTTCTGTTAAAAGCAATGTTGAAAGATGTTTCCCAGTACAGAGATCCGTCGTCAATGTTTACCGTTTTTAAGGTCAACTCAATTCCCTCATTCTTCATGGAGGCAGCGTTCGTAGTAACAGAGTTGAAGCCAGTCGTTCTGGACACGGGAACGGCAAATATCAAATCGGAAGTGGTTTCACGATAGACATCCACCGTACCTGAAACCCGAGAACCTAAGAGACCCCAGTCCATCCCGATATTCAGCTTTTCTTTTCGCTCCCAGGTTAGCAAAGGATTTGCAATTTGCGCTGGCGCATACCCTGGAGTTCCGTTGTAAGTTGCAAAAGCGTTGAAAAGTCCCTGAGATCTGAAATCACCGTTGTTGAGAGGGGAGATTAAGTTCTCATTGCCCGTTTCTCCATAGGAGACCCGAACTTTCAGATTGCTTACCGCGCTGATCCCTGACATAAACTCCTCATCAATGATGTTCCAGGCACCACCTACAGACCAGAAATTACCAAATCGTACATCTTGACCAAATCGCGAAGAACCGTCTCTTCTGAAAGAAGCATCAAAGAAGTACTTTCCCTTGTAGTTGTATCTCCCAATAGCCAAGTAAGAAGCCAAGCTGGACTTGGAGCCATTTCCCTGAATTCCTTCCAAGGTTGATCCGTTGGATGGATTGGGTAGTGAATTACCTGCGAAGCCCGTAATCTGCGAAGCCCGGTCTTTCCAGTCTCTTTCAATGACCTCAAAAATGGCATTGGCAGAAATGCTATGATCTCCAAATGAGGTAGCATAAGAGAGGTTACTCGTTGACTGCCAGATCCAGAAAAACTGATTGTATGCTTGCGCTCTACCGTTTACGGCATTCCCATCACCATAGGTATTGTTTTGGAAAACCAGCTGGTCTTCTTGGGTGTAATCGACAGACAGATCGGTCCTAAACGTTAAGTTTGGAAGAATGTCATAAGAAGCATACACTTTGGAAAGCACTCTGAATTGATTTTCATAGCGATTGTCCAATTCTTCAATTGCGGCAGCATTGAAATTGTTTCCACCGAGGATACTATTAAAGTTGGTAAAATAGGTCCCATCATCGTTGAAAATAGGCACATTGGGATCCAGCAAAACTCCCTGAAGTACAGGGTTGTTGAACGTGGCGCTATTTGTCACGGGATCCCTCTTGGTCCATGACAACATTGTATTGGTTCCAAGCGTCAGTTTATCATTGGAGCTGTGATCTACTTTAAATCGGGTTGTAAATCGCTCTAACTCGGTACGAATCACATGGCCTTCTTGATTATAGTAACTACCCGAGATGAAAAACCGATTCTTTTCATCTCCTCCGGAAGCGGAGACGTCGTACGAACTTATTTTTCCAGTTCTGAATACCAAGTCAAACCAGTTCGTCTGGTTGTCGATGGTACCTGCATTGGTAGTGGCTGTTTCTTCGTCCAGTCCTCCATTTAAGAAAGCTTCCCTTCGAAGTTCCACGTATTCTGCAGCGCTCAAAACCTCAAACTCGTCGTAAGCCCGTTCCGCCCAGCCTTGCTGCACTCTCACATCAAACTTCGTTTTTCCAGGAACTCCAGACTTCGTGGTGATAAGAATTACTCCATTGGCACCTCGTGATCCATAGATCGCAGTAGAGGAGGCATCTTTTAGGACGACCACACTCTCGATGTCATTTGGGTTAATGTTCACTAACGGATTGTTTGTGGAAGTAGATCCAAATTGTCTGTTTGGGTCAAGGTCAGCAGCATTGATCGGAATCCCGTCCACCACATAAAGCGGCTCTGCCGACGCAGTGGCTGAACCAATTCCACGAATTCTGACCTGATTGGTAGATCCTGGTGCTCCTTGTGCTCCAAATGACTGTAATCCTGCGACATTACCTTGCAAAAGCCCGTTCACATCAGGGATCGGGATTTTCTCAAACTTATCCGCGGAAACATTTACCACTGATCCCGTAATGGAACGTGCATCCTGGCTGGAGTATCCCGTTACGACTACCTCCTGTAGCTCTGTTGATCCACCCATGGCAATATCTATTACCGTCCTGGCTCCGGGGTCAATCTCCTGAGTATTGAAACCAACATAGGAGAATAGTAAAATGTCTCCGTCATTAATGGATAACCGGAAGTTTCCATCAATATCTGTCTGAGTACCTGTTGCCGTACCTTTTACCAGTACATTCACTCCGGGGAGACCTTCTCCCGTGTCATCGGTGACCTTTCCGGATACCGTCCTTTGTGCTACAGCGTGGGCCATAACAAAAAGGCAAGCCATCATCAAAAAGAAAAACTTTTTCATAAGCATGATTTGTTTGTTAAAAAAATATGAATTGAGCCCTCAAGGATAGCTTCGAAAAAGCCTGATTAATTGTAAAAAAGAAAGCCTTGAATCGTAAGGGAAATACGCTTATGGAGTTGTTACAGCGCTTTTTTACAATTTTTTAATGAGCAGATCCGGTAGCTCTTAGTTGAAAAAGTCGAAAAAGCTCCTGCGCTTTTCGAACTTAAGATCTTGCAATAAATTGTGTTTTACACGAATTGAAAAGAAGTAAGATTGGAACCTGCCAAATGGAACCCAATCGAAGTTCATCGTCCAGCAATGCAGATCTCT
Organism: uncultured Roseivirgaceae bacterium; assembly: GCA_964593185.1. GTDB lineage: Bacteria > Bacteroidota > Bacteroidia > Cytophagales > Cyclobacteriaceae > Ekhidna. Next base: position 38,785 of record CAZQJU010000016.1, on the reverse strand, counting down.
AGAAACACCAATTCGAGTGGTGGTGAAGTCTTTTGCCTCAAAATCGTAACCGGAATTGAAGGTAATTTGCGTGTTCTTTGTCAAACCAAGGGAGCCGCTAAATTGAAAGCTTTGTCTCACGTTGGCGTCCTGAAGTCCTCGCTGTGAGCGATTGATAGAATACTGCATTCGCAGCGACCAGGGCACATCAAAATCTATGTATTCTTCAGGATTATCTTGAATGCGTCGTAGCTGTTCTTGCTCCTCCTCTGTGTAGCCCTCAAAGTCTAACTGTTCATCCGGCGCCTCAATACCGGTACCCTGTTGAAAAGCATCTGTTTCAGTATAATTGGCTCCACGCGCGTTTTTGTTTCTAGTTCCTTTTGGTGAGAGATTCATACCCAGGGAAACGTTCATGTTGGAGAGTCGTCCAATTCCATTGCCGTTGTTCCAGGTATACCTGTCGAGTCTTCGGTCTACTACGGTTCTGGAGCCGTCAGCATTAAATCTCTCCGAAACCAACAGGTATTCGTAGGGATCAAGTGTTCCGGTAAAGTTGACGGAAACTTTATTTTCAAAAAAGGAAGTCCGTGCATTGAAGTTGATGTTGTTAAGCTTAAAAGAGTCTGCGGCGAGATTGTAACCGGAGCTTATACCCAAATTGTCAAACAACTTGATTTTTTTCGTCCCTGTAACAGTGTCCTTTTTGCTCAGAACCTTCATTTCGATATTGTTGGAAAGCGAAAAACTGATGGTTTTACTTTCTCCACCAGCAGGAGACCCGTACACGAAGCCCTCGTAGCGGCTTAGCAATTGAGTCGTACCGATACTGTCTGTCTGGACTTCTTGATACACTCCGTACCGGGTATCGGAGAAGTCAGGACTGTAACTGAAGGAGACACTGGGTGTCATAACATGCCTTATGGCCTGAATTTTACCTTTTTTGAAAGAAACAAAGCCGTAGAGACGTGTATTCAGAGATGCACCGGAGGACCAACTTCCTGCCCTGCTAAATCCCTGTACGGTATCAATCCTGACCGCATTAAGTGAGCTATCGTATTCGTAGGCAAGTTCTTTGGTGTACCAAAATTCTTCATAGTTAAAGGAAGGGTTTAGCGTTAAGAATTTGAGCACCGTCATTGACGTAGATAGTGGAATGGTATGCTTTCCTCCTATTTTAGAACGTTCCAAGATCAGGTCCAGGTTATCTTGATTGAATGATAAGACGGAATCTGCTAGAGGATTTCGATTGGCAATCGTAAAATTTCTGAAGGCACTCTCATTGATAGTAGCATTACTTACGTCATTTCTAGCGACGAAATTGTGGCTGAAGTTCAATTTTGCCAGCGGAGACTTGCTTGACTTAACAACACTCTTGAAAGGGTAGATCCTGTTCATGTTCAACGTAAAATCAGGCAAAGTAAGGTTCACAATTTCAGTCCGCAGGTTCTGATTATGACGCAGATTTATGGACATATTGAAGGGTGTTCCTTGCAGCGAATTGCGATACGAAATATTTGATGAGAGCTGCGAATTGATGGCCTGTGAGAAATCCTGTACAACGAGGTTATTGTTTTGATTGAAACTTTGGGTTGCGGCATTTACGGAGGCCGAAAATGAGGAATTTCGCTTGGATTGCGGACTGTGGTTCCACCTGATTCGGTAATCATTTTGCTCAAGTCCACCTTCCAACTCATCCGTCACTGTTCGGGTGTAGGAGAAGTTCATGGATCCACGGTAGCTGTATCTTTTGAAATAGTTGGATGTCATGTTGAGTGAGTTGCCGCCCTTAGAGTAGATGTCGCCTGTGATGCGGGCATCGATGTAGTCGTTGATGGCAAAGTAATAGCCTGCATTTCGAAGAAAGAACCCCCTCCTTCGTTCTTCCCCATAGGAAGGGAAAATGATTCCGGAAGCCTTGGATTTGGGTTGTGGGAACATGCCGAAAGGAAAAAACAGTGGCGTTGGCAGGTCCCGAAATCGCATATTGAATGGTCCGGACACAACTTTATTTCCTGGAATCACTTTAAGCTTGGAGGATCTGATTTCAAAATGAGGCTCTGCCAGGTTGCATGTAGTGTAGCCTGCACCTCTGATGAATAATTCGTCAGTTGAATTCTTTTTCACATCTTCACCATGCATGAAAGCCCCATCTTGCTCTGTTACAACTCCTTTTATGAGCGCTTTTTTCGTATTGAAATTGTAGATAATGTCATCTGTAGCATAGATATCCTGCCCATCTGAGTACACAGGTTTGCCTATTTCTTTTCCTGTCGTATCTGTTTCATATTTAGAGTGAATTGTTCGTCGACTCCAATTTACATCCGTTCGTTCCGCATCTAAGGTTATTTCGCCGTAGTCAATGTGCGTATCACCGTACAGAAATAGTTCTTGGGATTTCACATTGAAGTACATTGAATCTCGCGCGTCGTAATTAATGGTTGTTTCAACGTCGCTTCGATTGGCGGTCCCTGAAGTGCCTGCCACTTTTGCTGCAGATGTTGCAGAGTCTGCAGGAATACTATCCTGTTTAATGATTAAGGCTGTAGAGTCGGAAGAGCGTAAATCTAGTTTTTGAGAAATCCCTAAAAAGGAGACCAACAGAAATAAAATGGTGAAACAACTCCTCAACCCCTTACACTTTTTTGATATTGAACCGTGACCAAATTATCTTTGAGATGACTTCTATTTTGCATGAATGGCAGATTTTTTGCGTACTGGGTCGTCGTAAATCTTCAATTAATGCCTGAAATTCAAAATATGCGTAAAAGTATTTCATTTAGAATTATTAAAAGTGTGAGAAAATTATTTGTACCCATAAGTCTGACATTGTTAATAATACTTCCTGCGTTTCAGCCCATAGGTGGCAGAGGACTCGCTCCGGTAAAAATTGTGATTGATGCCGGCCATGGTGGAAAAGATCCCGGAACGCTTGGAACTTATACCAAGGAAAAAAATGTAGCATTGGCGGTTTCGCTCAAGGTCGGCGAGTACATTGAAGAAAATATTGACAATGTAGAAGTGGTGTATACGCGTAAGAAAGATGAGTTTCCAACGCTTGAAAACAGGACTTCGATGGCCAATGGACATAATGCAGATCTTTTTGTGTCCATCCACGCAAACTCCTTACCAAAAAACACGCCGGCTGCAAGAAAGAATGCCATTAAGGGAGTAGAGGTATATGTGATGGGTGCCCAAAACACCAGTCGTGCACTCGAAGTGGCTAAGCGCGAGAACTCGGTGATTCTACTGGAAGAGGATTATGAGAAGAATTATGATTTTGATCCCAAATCACCAGAATCATACATTATTTATAACCTCGCACAATCGGCATACCAGGAAAATAGCTTACTGCTTGCAAGCCTGATCGACGATCAACTGAAGAATCGGGCAGGTAGAAAAAGCTATGGTGTAAAGCAATCAAGTTTGTATGTATTATGGAGCACAGCAATGCCTAGTGTCTTAGTGGAAATTGGTTACCTTTCCAACCCAACGGAAGAGAAGGAGCTCAATGATCCTGAAGTACAATCATACATAGCCTCTGGAATCTACCGCGCTGTGAAGGAATACAAAGAAGCAATCGACGCACAGAATTAAAAACGAATCAATATAGTGTCAAAGGAATTTAAAATTGGACTTATCACGGTGGTTGCCGGTGCACTTCTATACTACGGATTTAATTTTTTAAGAGGGTCCGACCTTTTCTCACCTACCAACCGCTACTATGTGATTTATCCTAACGTGGCAGGTTTGACGGTTTCGAATCCCGTGGTTTTCAATGGACTGGATATCGGACGGGTAAGTGGACTCAAATTGCAGCAGAATAAGAACCGCATTGTCGTCTCTGTCGATATTGATGAAGGCTTCTATCTCGGCAAGATTGATACGGCGAATTTGGCAAACAATGATTTATTTGGAACCAAGGCGCTGATTATCATTCCCGGGACCGATCGATCGCCTCTTTTGCCAGGGGATACCTTACAAGCAAAAATTGCGGAAGACCTCATAGCCCAACTTGAGCCGGTAGCGGATAACATAAATTCGACCATTACAAAGATCAATGACTTGCTCGATCAATTGAACAATACAGATATTCAAGGTGCGGTTGACACACTCAAATACTCAATAGGCGTGCTCACAAACAAGGCAAACAGACTCGATTTGGAGGGTGTTGTTGGCAATACAAATGATCTTCTTGTAAGCTTCAAAAACAGATCAGATGAATTGAAAGGCCTTTTGGAAAGTTCTAAGTCACTAGTTGATTCGCTCAATCAAGTTCCACTTGCTCAGACGATGGAAAAGGTGAATACCTCTTTGGATGAAGTAAATCGATTACTCGTTGCTGTGCAATCTGATTCCGGCACAGTAGGCAAGCTTCTGTCAGATGATTCAGTGTACAACAGTCTAAACAAGCTACTGGTTGACCTTGACAAATTAGCCATTCATTTCAATGAGTACCCGAAGGATTTCATGGCTCCGCTTGGAAGGAAAAAGAAGAAACTCAAAGGAGTCTCGTCGGAAGAATAAACATAGCCCCACCCCACAATGGACATCCAATTCAATAAAAATGAGGACCAGAACAAACAATTGGTCTTTCAACTCAATGAGCGCCTCAAAAAAGTGAAGCTTGGAGGGGGCGAAAAGAAAATAGCCTCTCATCACAAAAAAGGTAAGCTTACCGCCAGAGAGCGGATTGATTATCTCGTGGATGATCCAAAAGACTTCTTGGAGATTGGTGCTTTTGCTGCAGAAGGAATGTATCAGGAACTGGGAGGATGTCCTAGTGCCGGTGTAGTGACGGGTATTGGCAACATATCAGGAAGACAATGCATGATCGTAGCTAATGATGCTACCGTAAAAGCAGGGGCCTGGTTTCCTATGACCGCGAAAAAGAACCTTCGTGCGCAAGAGATATCCATAGAGAATAACCTTCCCATCGTCTATTTAGTGGATAGTGCCGGAGTCTTCTTACCTATGCAAGATGAGATTTTTCCCGACAAGGAGCATTTTGGAAGGCAATTCCGAAACAATGCAATCATGTCTTCAAAGGGAATTATCCAGATTGCAGCAATTATGGGGAGTTGTGTCGCCGGAGGAGCGTATTTGCCAATCATGGCAGATGAGGCCCTAATAGTGGATGGCACGGGCTCTGTGTTTCTCGCCGGGAGTTACTTGGTTAAGTCAGCTATTGGAGAGGATATTGATAACGAAACGTTGGGTGGAGCCACTACACATTGTGAGATTTCCGGCGTCACCGACAACAAATTTGAGAATGATGAAGCGGCTTTAGATGCCATCAAGCGACTTTTTGATAAGGTAGGGACCCCGAAGTCTGCAGGATTTAATCGAACAGAAAGCAAACTTCCAAAGAAAGACTTAGCGGATATTTATGGTGAGTTTCCTGCTAGCAGAGGAATCCAATATGATATGGTCGATGTGATCAGCTGCCTGGTGGATGATTCCGAATTTGATCAGTACAAAAAGGATTATGGGAAATCAATCGTTTGTGGATACGGCCGCATTGATGGGTGGAGTGTAGGCATTGTGGCCAATCAGCGGAAAGTTGTGAAAAACAAAAAAGGCGAAATGCAAATGGGTGGAGTGATCTACTCAGATTCAGCTGACAAGGCCGCGCGTTTTATCATGAATTGCAATCAGCGTAAGATTCCGCTTGTGTTTTTACACGACGTAAACGGATTCATGGTGGGGTCCAGATCAGAGCACGGTGGAATCATCAAAGATGGAGCGAAAATGGTTAATGCAGTTTCAAATTCTGTGGTACCCAAGTTTAGCATCGTAATGGGAAGCTCTTACGGAGCTGGGAATTATGCCATGTGTGGAAAAGCGTACGACCCTCGGTTGATATTCGCCTGGCCGACCGCTGAAATTGCGGTTATGAGTGGTGGATCGGCAGCGAAGACACTACTCCAGATTGAAATTGCCTCGGCAAAGTCAAAAGGCAGAGAACTGACGGAGGAGGAAAAAAATGCGCAATTGAAGAAGATTGAAGACTCGTACAATGAAAAGTTGAGTCCGTACTATGCTGCCTCCCGGCTTTGGGTGGATGGTATTATTGATCCCATTGAGACGCGAAATGTACTCTCAAAGGGTATTTTGATGGCAAATCATGCACCCATTGAAAAACAAATGAACGTTGGGGTAATTCAAACATGATTGATAAGAATTGCTAAAGGAGACGGAAATAAAGGCACTTGTCCAGTTGTTGGACGACGAAGATCATGAGGTCATTGCGCATGTGGAGGAGAAAATTATGTCCATAGGTACGCAGGTAATTCCCTTGTTGGAGCAAGAATGGGAGTCTACCTTCAATCCTGTTATTCAGACTAAAATCGAAGATCTCGTGCATGAGCTTCAGTTTGAGTTGCTTAAAGAACGACTCGTGGATTGGAAGGAGTCCGGAGGGGAGAGTTTACTGGAAGGACTATGGATTGTAGCGACGTACCAATACCCGGATCTTGAAATGGATGAGCTGGTCAAAGAAGTCGAGCAACTATACCATGAAATGTGGAGACACATGGAAGATCAGATGACTCCGCACCAGCGCATTAAGGTCTTTAATGATATCTTTTTCAATCAATTCAGGTTTAGGGCCAACACCAAGAATTTTCATGCCCCCGCCAACTCAATGATCAATGCGGTTTTAGAGACAAAAAAAGGAAATCCAATTTCTCTTTGCGCGGTTTATCTGCTTTTGACTCAGAAAATGGAGCTTCCGATCTATGGCGTAAACCTTCCAAACTTGTTCATCCTAACCTACAAAATTGGGGATGAGGCTTTTTACATTAACGTCTTTAATCGGGGTTTGATCTTTACCAAGGAAGACATCGACAACTACCTTGAGAATTTACAATTACAGCGTCAGGAGATTTTTTACGAACCGTGCTCACATTTAGATATCATCCTTAGGGCACTAAGAAATCTCATTGTTTCGTTTGAGAAACTGGGAGATTATCATCGAGCAGATGAAATCAAGATTATTTTACAAAAATTGGACGATCAGTATTTTAGTTTATAGAATGAAGAAGACAATCAGTGTGGTTTGTTTGCTAGTGCTTTGTGCGACTGGTTTGGCACAAAATGCAGATATTCTAGCAGAGGAGGGATGGGAACTTGAAAAAACCAAGTATGAAATAGAGGTTTACAGCAAGCTTCTACCAGGATATGACATCAAAGCATTTAAGGCCACAGGGCTGATCGAGGCTTCGGTTGAGCAGGTTACCGATGTGGTGATGGACATCGAACGTTACACCGATTGGTATCCTAATTGCAAGATTGGTGAGGAACTTGCGGGGTCAACTGCGACCGAACAATTCAGACGAATTGAATTTAAGTTGCCTTGGCCTTTCGATAACCGAGATGCAGTGAACATTCTCAAACTTAAGGAACTAGAGGAAGGAGTTTGGATCGATATACTTAATCCGGAAGAGGAGTATCCAAAGGAAAAGAACGTGTACAGAGTCCAGCGGACTGAGGGCTACTGGAACATCACTGAGGAATCTACTGGTAAGACCAGACTGACATATGCAGCGGTAGGTGAACCGGGTGGCATCCCCAACTGGATCATCAATATCTTCCTTTTTGAGAGTCCACTGGATGCCATTAATAACATCCGAAAACTTGTCAAAAAACAGGAAAAATCAGGATGATTGGCGGATTTAAACGGATTTAAGAGGAATACTTCTTCTTTAAAATCCTAATTTCCGAAGTCAATTTAAGGTTGGCATGTACTAGTCCATATAACTCCATGATGGCCTCCATAGGGTAGCCGAGCTTTCTGGCTACATCGAGACAATAGAGGATTTCGTCATCAAAGATTTTACCATCAACTTTCATCAGCCTTACCAGGTCATACAGCATCTCAAAGCGCTCATCGCTTGTAAGCTTATTATAATTGACTTTTGGAGTATCTCGGAAGAGCTCATTGATCTCTTCTTCCGAATGATTGTGTGCTTGACCAATCTGATGAATGAGTCTCCGCTCACTGTCGTCGATCTCGCCATCACGATTGGCGAGCTCAATCAAGATTGCTAAACTTGTTCTTGACATAGCTGGAAATTTTACTCAATTTGGTTTAAAACCGCATAAAATGCAATTCGGCCACTTGTAGAGCTCTATTCAAAACCTTTTTGTTAATAGCTACGTTTAGGACTTAAATATTTTAGTTACATTTAAGACTTAAATGAAATAAAATGAAAGAGAATTCACTGGGAGAGTTTGAAGAAATCGTGATGCTAACAGTGGCAGTGCTCTACGAAAATGCCTACGGAATATCCATAAAGAGCGAGATTGAAAGCCGATTGAAAAGAGGAGTGAGTGTAGGAGCCATGAGGACGGCGTTAAGTAGGCTCGAAAAGAAAGGATTTCTGGAGTCGGAATTTGGAGAGGCTACCGCAGTGAGAGGTGGAAAAAGGAAAAGGTTTTTCAAAGTGACTCCCCTAGGCAAACGTGCACTGGATCAAGTAATGGACACTCGAAGACAACTGTGGGAGGCAATCCCATCGGTGGCGTTTGATTTCAAATTCTCTTGAAGAAAGATAAGGTCATAGCACCTCCTCGGGTTGCAAGTAGGTTTTTGAGATGGTTTTGCCATTCGGATCTACTAGAAGATGTTGAAGGAGATCTTTCCGAGCTTTTTGCAGAGCGGTTTGGGACTAATCAGACGAAGGCAAAGCTTAGGTATTGGATGGATGTCCTCTTTCTTTTTCGACCAGGAATAATCAAAAACTTACTAGAAACTCAAAACTCAACTAATTACGCAATGGTCAAAAACTATTTACTTTCAGCATGGAGAAATCTTGTGAAATACAAGAGTTTTTCCGCCATCAATATTTTCAGTTTGGCAATTGGCATCGCCACCTGCATGATCATATTTCTTTTTGTAAAAGATGAGCTCTCGTTTGATGCGATGCACGAGCGAAATATTTATCGCCTGTGTGAAGTTCAGAATTTCGCCGGAACAGAGACGCAAAAGGTCGCCCTTTCAATGGTGGGCATGGGACCTACCATGATGGAAGATTTTCCAGAGATAGAAGAGTATACCAGATATTGGGGGTTTGGAGATCAACGGATCGTTATTGACGGGCAGCACGAAATCATCGATGAGGTCGTAGGAGTAGATAGCACGTTCTTTGAAGTTTTCGATTTTGAACTTCTGCATGGTGATATTCATGACCAATTAGGTGGTCCGAATGACGTAGTGCTCACAAGTTCGATCGCAAAGAGATTATTTGGAGAATCCAATGCAGTTGGAAAAACCTTTACCATGAACGACGGCGAGGAAGTGATGATGGTTCGAGGTGTTGTGGCGGATGTACCGGAAAACTCACACCTGCAGTTTGATATGCTGATCAACATTTACGTGACGGGAGATCCGGAAGATGTGAATTCCAGATTTGGGAGTAATAACCTCGTTACCTACTTCGTCTTGACCGAAAATGTGGATTTGCTTTCCCTCGAGGCAAAATTTCCGGATTACATGATCCGTGTGACCGACAATGAGGACATCAATGACATTTACACCCTTTTCTTGCAACCACTACGGGATGTACACCTGGCCTCTACAGATATTCAGCACGATTATCACAATCATCGCAAATTCAATGGACTTTACATCGACGTTTTCATCCTTGTAGGAATCTTAATACTGGTCATTGCTTCCGTAAACTTCACCAACCTCACTACTGCTCGGGCCAGCTACAGAAGTAAAGAAGTAGGCGTAAGAAAATCCATTGGAGCTGCTAGGAAGCAATTGTTTCAGCAATTTTTGATCGAGACCATGGTGCTTTCAGGTTTAGCTCTGCTGTTGGCCATCCTATTAACAACCGTAGCGTTACCTTCACTAAATCAGCTCATAGATCGAGAACTGTCGTTAATCACATTCCTTCAAAATCCGGAGTTCATTTTCTACGGAATTGGACTTTCGTTGCTGGTTGGGATTCTTGCTGGCATCTATCCCTCATTCAGACTTTCCTCTTTCAATACCCTGATTGTTTTAAAAGGGCTCAGAATGGAGGAAAAGAAATCCTTTTTTCAGAGTGCTCTGGTAGTTGTGCAGTTTTCGCTTGCGCTTGGGTTAATTGTGTGTACCCTCATTGTCTTAAATCAACTCATGTTTATCAGTAAAAAAGACGTCGGGTTTGATAAGGATCATTTGATGCTGGTCAAGATGAACGCAGAAGCACAAGATCACTACAAGGAGATGAAAATAGAACTGTTCAAGAGATCCAATATACTTGGAGTCACAGCTTCTGGTCAGCGACTTGGAAACAACTTCCACCAATGGGGTTACAAGTTCAAGAATGATACGGGCATGGTCAGTTTTACACCATCTAATGTATACGTAGACTTTGATTATTTAGAAGTTCATGACATTGATTTGGTACAAGGCCGATCATTTGATGAATCTTTTGCTACCGATGATGGCTTAGCCTTCATAATCAACGAAGCGTTGGTCGATGACTTGGGGCTTGAGAATCCTTTGGGTGTCAAAATGGCCCACAGTTGGTACCCCAATGATTCCTTAGGTACAGTAATCGGGGTGACAGAGAATTTCAATTTTAACTCCCTGCACCATGAGGTCAATACGTTGGCCTTAGTGGTTCACTCAGATTGGTGGTTCGAGGAAATGATCGTTAAGTTGAATGGGGAGAACCTAGCAGATGGGATCAAAGATGTTGAAGAAGTGTACGGGCAATTTGTGGAGAAGTATCCGCTAAAATTTGAGTTCCTGGATGATCATTTCAATCAGATGTATGAAGATGATAAGAAGTTAGGCTATGTGATCACAATGATTGCTGTTTTGGCCATTATCGTAGGTTGTATGGGACTTTTTGGATTATCATCCATCGCAGTAAGAAGAAGGATCAAAGAAATTGGTATCAGGAAAGTCATGGGTGCTTCTGCGAAGCAACTGCTGGCGCTGATGTCCAAGGACTTTGCACTGCTTATTTTGATTTCTTTCGTTGTGGCCTCACCAATCACTTTTTTCTTCATGGAAGACTGGCTTCAAAACTTTGCTTTCAGAATCAACATCAATCCGCTGGTCTTTTTCATCGGGGGACTGGTCGCATTTGTGATTGCCATGGGTACCATTAGCTTCCATGTGATTAAAGCCGTGAATGCGAATCCCGTTCATTCACTAAGAAATGAGTAAGGTGCAACCAACACCACCGAGGGTTGCCACCTATTTGCTAAAATGGTTTTGCAGGGAAGAACTGTTGGAGGATGTGGAAGGAGATCTTTCAGAACTTTTTTCGCAGAGGCTTGTGGATAGAAAGGTCACAGCCAAATTCAGGTACTATTTGGATGTACTACTACTTTTCCGACCTGGAATTGTCAAAAACATAGAACTCAAAAACAGACTAATCAACACTACTATGCTTAAGAATTTTTTAATTGTAGCTTATCGCAATGCACTGCGATACAAGGGCTTTACGACACTAAATCTACTTGGATTAATGGTTGGGATAGCCTCAAGTATTCTGATCCTCCTGTGGATTAACGATGAGGTCTCGGTAGATAGATTCCATGAAAATGGAGATAAGATCTACCAGGTTTTTCGGAATATGCAAGAGTCCACGGGCGAAGTTAGAACCACATTCAGCATTCCTAAACCCATGGCAGATCTGATGAAAAATGAATATTCTGAGATAGATGAAGTGGCTCAGATCAGCTGGTCTATAAACATGGATTTCGAGAAAGCCGAAGATCACTCGACGGAAAGAGGATTTTTTGCCACTCCAAACTTTCTGACCCTGTTCTCCTTCGACCTTTTGGAAGGCAATAAAGAGTCAGCGCTCAAAGATTTGAATTCGATCCTCATTTCCAGAGCAGTCGCGGAGAAATACTTCGGGTCTTCCTGGCGGGAAAAGGCTTTGGGGAATTCACTTAAGATTGATGGTGAACGTGAAGCACAGATATCAGGTGTTTTTGAAAACCCAGGAAGGCTATCCAGTTTGCAATTTGACTGGCTTTTGCCAGCTGAATATTTTATCAGTAGAAACGCATGGATGAATGATTGGGGAAATGGTAGTTTCCGAATCTACTTCACCACGCATTCGGAAGATCAAGTTGCAGCAGTTCAGGAAAGAATGTACGATGAGATCATCACCCACGCAGCGGGTCAAGATAATGCTGGGGAAGAGTACTTGATCGCGCAGAAGTTCCAAGACCACTATCTGTACTCCAATTTTGACAATGGCGTGATCAATGGTGGAAGAGTAGACTATGTGAATATTTTGGGTGTTGTAGCGATTTTTATCTTAGTCATTGCAGCCATCAATTTTATGAATCTGGCGACTGCACGCTCTGGAAGACGTTCCAAAGAGGTAGGTCTTCGCAAAGTGATGGGCGCTCGCAAATCTGCCATTCGAACACAGTTTTTCTTCGAGTCCATTGCACTGTCGTTCATTGCTACCCTGCTTTCACTGTTGATCGTCTGGTTCGTTCTGCCTTATTTCAATCAATTGGTTGACAAAGAACTTTTTCTTGATTTCACAGATTCCATGACCTGGTATTTCACGTTAGGGCTAACCTTAGCAATTGGACTTTTGTCTGGATTGTATCCGGCATTGTTGTTGCCAAACTTTGGAATTATGAGATCCCTTAAAGGCACACTCCGACAAAGCACCGCTGCAGCATTATTCCGTAAGGTGCTGGTGGTATTTCAGTTTGGTATTTCCACATTATTGATAATCGGCACGGCAATCATCTATGCCCAATTGCAGTACGTTTTGGACAAGGACTTGGGTATAGATAAGGAAAACCTAGTGCAGGTGCAGATCGGTAGTGAATTTGGGGATCGTTTGACTACGTATCGATCTGAGTTGATGAAGATACCACAGGTGAAGGCTGTCACAGCTTCATCCGGTAATCCAATCTCATACGGAAGATCCACAAGCTCAGCCCGATGGGAGGGCATGAGCAACGAAGCCTACGAAATCAATGTGCTACTCACGGATGAATATTTCATCGAAACGATGGGAATGGAAATGAAATCAGGTCGAAGTTTTGATACACAACTTGCGGACTCCACCAATTTTTTGATTAATGAAGTGATGGCAGACTTAATGGGCTTTGAAGATCCCTTGGGTAAGCGACTCTCCTTTTGGGGAATCGATGGGCGAGTAGTAGGCGTGGTCAAGAATTTCCATATGCGTGATATGCGCGTGTCTATCTCCCCGCTCATTATCTCTTGCATTGATCCTGCCATCAATGATCTGGCCTTGATTAGAATACAAGGGGACACGAATGAGGCACTTAAATCCATTGAATCGGTCACCAAGACCTTGAATCTGAGCAAAGACTTCGATTATGAATTTTTGGAAGATGCGTACGCAGAAAGTTACACCTCAGAAATGACCGTAAGTGCACTTGCACGGATCTTTGCGTGCATCTCTATCTTTATTTCCTGTCTGGGACTTTTTGGGCTTTCAGCTTTTACAACGGAGCAACGAGCCAAGGAAATTGGGATTCGAAAAGTGCATGGAGCTAGCGTCAAACAAATCATTGTCATGCTCTCCAAGGACTATGCTATGCTGATGATTCTCGCATTCCTTTTTTCGGTTCCATTTGGCTACTACTACGCAGTACAATGGCTCAATGACTTTGAATTTCGAACGACGATCAACCCTGGGCTATTTGTCCTTGCGGGCACGATTACCTTTCTAATTGGCGCTTTAACCGTGAGCTTTAAATCGTTCTTAGCTGCCAAGATGAATCCCGTTGAGACGCTGAAAGATGAGTAGTAGAAATTGGATCTATGTTCCGTAAGCCAAGACGTAATCTTTGACCCACTCATAGTGAATCGAGTGGGTTTTTTCGTGGCCGGATTTTAGTATTTCCCCTTTGATGACGTTCTCCGATTCAAAGGAGGTTTTGATCTCGTCCTTTAAGCTCAAAAACTTGCGGCCGAAGATCTTGTACACGACTTCCTTGGCGCACCATATAGCGCAGAGATGGGGTAAATCATCTTTGTAGGTCATTTCTGTTTCGTGCAGGAATTTGTGCTGCACCAACCGATGTTTGTCGCGAGGCCTTTCCATATCTATTCCACAAGGTTTATCGAGATGTATCATGGCAGCGGCAATAGGAAAAGAGTGTGAAATGGCAATATTGGCGTTGTTTCCTATCAAGTAGGGTTTTCCTGTTTCATATTTGCCAATTCCCTTGTAGTTGATATTAAATTTTTCTGCCAGTGTCTTCACAATCATACGTCCGACAATCCACTCAGCCTGACGTACTGGAGCGAGCTCCGCAGGAAAAGGCTCAGGAGCTAAATATGGAAGCTCCAAAAAGGACTCTTGAATGTTCCATACAGCGTAGGCAGATACCTCATCAATTTGTTTGTTTAGCAACAAAGGCATAGGTCCGCGTAATTTATAAAGTATGCCCTGAATACGACATAATTCTTAAACAATCCTTATCAATAGTCTATTATACCCCTAGTCGAATGCTAAGCGCGATTAAATTTCGAGTTACATGAACAAATTTCCGATTCAAAAGCTCCACACATTTCTGGGTCATAACGACAGCCTTTATACGCTGGAAAGGGTGGATGAGACAAGGTTTCTCTCTGCAGGTGGTGATGGTATGGTGGTGTTGTGGGATTTAGAAAATCCTGATGAAGGGGAGGTCATCGCCAAAGTTCCAGGATCCATTTATGCAATCTGCTATGATGCAAGGACAGGGTTTCTTTATGTGGGTCAAAATGATGAAGGAATTCACAAGATTGATTTTCAGTCAAAGAAAGAAGTAAGCTCTATTTCATTGGGAAGTCATCAGATTTTTGATATTAAAGTTTATAATGAGGGTATTTGGGTAGGGCTGCAATCGGGAGAAATTGTCATGTTGTCAGAAAGCCTCGAGGTAGTTGGGAAAAAGAAACTGGCGTCGGAGCGTATTCGAAACATGGAAAGATTTGGTGAAAGTTTGGCGGTGGCATGCAGTGATAACATCACCCGAATCATGAACTACGAAACCGGAGAAGTGCTAAATGAGCTAAAAGGCCACAAAAACTCTGTGTTTGCCGCAAAATATCACCCTACTGGAAAATACCTTGCTTCGGTGGGAAGGGATGCACACATCAAGATTTGGGATACCAATGAAGAATACGTATTGCGTGAGTCTATTGCCGGGCATTTGTACTCCATCAATGACCTGGTCTTCCGAAAAGATGGTCGCTTTTTTGTTACCGCCAGTATGGATAAATCAATCAAGCTCTGGGATGCGTACAATTTTAAGTTGCTAAAAGTGTTAGATAAACACAGACACGCAGGCCATGGGAATAGCGTTAATAAACTACTTTGGATGGATTTTGAGGACTTATTAGTATCTTGTAGCGACGATCGCTCAATTTCCATTTGGAAAATTGACTTTGAAGAGTGAACCGCTCTTCGTTAATTTGCATATTGAAATTGTCCAAAAAGTATAAGCCACCGCACTTAGTATTGGATAATTAAACAACGAGATATGAAAATTACTCCACTAGAGATTCGGCAAAAGGATTTTGAGAAGAAGCTTCGAGGGTATGACAAAGATGAGGTAAATGCCTTTTTGCAGTCTCTTTCCAACGAATGGGAGCGGATGTTGGAGGAGAACAAAGATCTGAATCTAAAACTCCAGCAGGCAGAACGTGAGGTAAAGAAACTAAGAGAAGTAGAAAGTTCGCTCTACAAAACACTAAAGACTGCTGAAGATACGGGGGCAAATGTGATTGAGCAGGCCAATAAGGCTGCCGAGTTACATATGAAAGAGACGCAGATGAATGCGGAAGCTTTGTTGAATGAATCTAAAAACAAGGCGCGCGCGATGATCGAGCAAGCAGAAATGGAATCACGTCAGATCATCGAGGAGCTTCAAGATGCGGTCAAGAAAATCCAGGAAAATCATCAGGAGATTGAGAATCAGCGAACCATCGCATTACAAGAGCTAAAAAACCTTTCTGTTGCACTAATTGAGAAAGTAGAGCTCAACACAAAAGAGACGAAAGAAGTACGCCTGGAAGACTATGTCCAACGCGTAAAGCAACTCGCCAGAGAAAGTGAGAAAAGAATTAAGGCGGAGAAAACCGAAATAACGGTTGAAACACAAAAGCTGGAAACACCTGAGGCCGGTAGTCAGGATGTTGCTAAGGAACAAGAGCCTGAAACCGTCGTCGCACCCGAGTCTACATCCGAGCCAAAGGAGGAGGAAACCTTTTTGCCTCCAAATACGGATGATCTGAAAGAACGGATGATAAGACGACAGGAAGAGCGCATCGACAAAAGGGAAGAAGATAATGTTGAACCGATTGCTTCTCCCCAACTCGAAAAAGAAGAACCTGTCATAGTAACGGCGGAAGCTGCAGAAGAACCAAAAATGGAGGTGGTGACTGAGCCACAGCCCGTCGAAGAACCCTTTGAAGAAAAGAAAGGGCCACGCATCGCGAAAACTGTCTCATTCTTTGATGAGTTGGATACCGATTGAGCCATGGGAAAAGTTTCGCTCGAAGGAATGGAATTCTATGCTCGCCATGGGTACTACGAGGAGGAGCGGGTTATTGGGAACAAATACAGCGTAGATGTTACGTTGGAGGTGGATTTTTCAGAGGCAGCCTCTGACGATAAGTTAGATGGTACGGTCAACTATGAAAAGGTCTACGAAATCGTGCAACATGTCATGGATATCGATGCTAACCTGCTTGAGCATCTTGCCGGCAAAATGATTAAAGAATTGAAGTCCAATTTCAACGAAGTAAGTAGAGTCTGGGTAAGGGTAAGTAAGTACAATCCACCCATTAAAGGCCTTTGTCGTAGAGCTACTGTCGAGTTGGAAGGTTAAACAAACACAAACCCCCGACCGTCTGATTCATCATAAAATTCAATCTTCTTCCCCGCTAAAAAAAGCATCTCTTTCTTTTGGATAAGCACTTGAACACCCTCGATGTTGTACTCTTGGTCTGTTTCTTTCTTCTTATCAAAGCCAAGCTTAAAGCCTACTCCACAACCCATTCCTTTGGTGGCAATACGCAAACCATAGTCTTTAGGAATGCCCTTAGTTGTGAGAATATTTTTCACTTCTTCTATAGCTCGTGCTGATATATCTAACGGTAAATCCATCTTATCTACGTAAAGCAAAAGTACGATAATCCATGTGTCACTACAGCGCGTAGAAATACAATTTGTGGAATGACTATAAACCTTAAGTTCGTATCTTTTGGTCGCATCTTTCTCAAGCTAATTATGCATCTCCAACAGATTAAACTTCACCCTGCAGATTTAAACTTCACTTGGATTATTCACGTTATTTTTGGAATTCAAGGATAATAACAACCCAATACATGGAAATGGTTTACGACCTTCTTAAAATTACGATCCCGGCGGCATTGGTACTTTACCTAGCGTACCTTTTGGTTCGTTCATTCCTGCAAAAGCAGCTGGATGAAATTGCATTCAATGTGCGACAAAAGAACCAAGAAATTGTGGTTCCAATTCGCTTACAAGCGTACGAAAGGGTTATTCTGTTACTAGAACGCATTACTCCAGCGAACCTGCTTTCGCGACTGGGTAACGCTGAATACTCAGCTGAGGAATTTCAGCAAATCCTGATTCACGAAATTCGAAACGAATTCAATCACAATCTTTCGCAGCAGGTATACATGTCAGATAGTGCCTGGACGTATGTGTCTACAGCCATTGAGCAGACGATCTCGCTTATAAACGCTTCTGCTAATACCCTTCCGGAAAAAGCGAAAGGGATTGAACTTGCCAGAACCGTGTTGGAGATGGGAGCAGGTGAAGAATTTGATTCACCAAAGCAAGCGATCAAATACATTAAGGAAGAAATCCAGACAATCTTTTAAGTTGGAGAAGAAGGAGAAAATATTAAATGAAGCGAAGAAAGCTGTAGGCAGTAAGAAAAGACTTAGTGACGTCGTTTCTCAGTCCACCGAGAAACTCAAGAAGTTTGCGACAGATTCAACCGAGTGGAAAGAATTGAAAGCCAAAGCAACAACGCTGATTCAAATGGTGCAGGCCCACCTGGGTGGAGAATACAAAGCGTTTTCTAACGCCTCTTTGTTGTTGGTAGTTTTCGCTCTGGTTTATTTTATTACGCCGACGGATGTTATTCCTGATTTTATCCCAGCGCTTGGATTTACCGACGATGCTTCCGTGCTCTATCTTGTATACCGCAAAGTCAGTAAAGACATCGAGCAATTTCTGGAGCATAAAAGAAGCGAATCAGAGAAAGCATGAGGGTGGTTATCCAACGTGTGTCACAGGCTTCCGTAGCAATCGAGAAAAAAACCAAATCTCAAATCGGTGTTGGCCTGATGATTTTGGTCGGAATAGAAGAGGAGGACACTTCGGATGATATCGAATGGATCGTGCGAAAGACCCTCAATATGCGCATTTTTCCAGATGACGAAGGGGTGATGAATCGGAGCGTGCTAGATGTAAGTGGGGAAGTATTGTTGATCAGCCAGTTTACACTTCACGCAAGCACTAAAAAAGGAAATCGGCCTTCCTACATCAAGGCAGCTAAGCCTGAAATTGCAATCCCTTTGTACAGAGAAACCATTAGATCGATCGAGGAACAGCTGGGGAAGGAGATTGGAACGGGCGAATTTGGAGCTGACATGAAAGTTTCGCTAATCAACGACGGTCCTGTAACGATCACCATGGACTCGAAAAATAAAGAATAATTCACCCTTTGAGAGCCCCTTTGGGGGTGTTAACTTTGCGCACTCTTTTTGAAATATAGCGCGGCCAGAACCAGTAGCGAATAGTCCAGATAAATGAAGAACATCCGAAATTTTTGCATTATTGCCCATATTGATCATGGGAAAAGTACGTTGGCCGATCGTTTATTGGAGTTTACCCAGACGGTGGCTGAGCGCGACATGCAAGCGCAACTTTTGGACAATATGGACCTGGAGCGGGAACGTGGTATTACGATCAAAAGCCACGCCATTCAAATGGACTATGAGCTCAACGGTGAAAAGTATACGCTTAATCTGATAGATACTCCCGGGCATGTCGACTTTAGTTACGAGGTTTCCCGATCAATTGCAGCTTGCGAAGGGGCATTGTTGGTTGTAGATGCCGCGCAGGGCATCGAGGCACAAACGATTTCTAATTTGTATCTCGCACTTGAGCATGATCTGGAGATAATACCTGTCTTAAATAAAATTGATCTTCCGGGGGCGATGCCTGAGGAGGTCTCAGATCAGATCATTGACCTGATTGGTTGCGACAAGGAAGAAATTATCCATGCGAGCGCAAAAGAAGGCATTGGTGTCACTGATATTCTGGAAGCCATCGTTGCTCGTATCAATCCACCGGAAGGAGATCCGGATGAGCCCTTACAAGCAATGATTTTCGATTCTGTTTTCAATCCTTATCGTGGTATTGAAGTATTCTTCAGGGTCTTTAACGGTAGCTTGGGAAAGGGGGACAAGGTCAAGTTCGTCAATACAGGTAAGACCTACGAAGCAGATGAAATTGGGGTGCTGCGTCTTCAGCACGAACCTAAAGACGCAATCGGAGCTGGGAATGTCGGATACCTCATCTCCGGAATCAAAGTTGCAAAGGAGGTCAAGGTTGGTGATACAATTACGCATGTAGAACGCCCAACTCAGCGCGAAATTAAGGGATTTGAAGATGTGAAGCCCATGGTGTTTGCAGGAATCTATCCTGTGGAGACCAGTGAATTTGAAGAGCTCAGAGCCTCAATGGAAAAGCTGCAACTCAATGATGCCTCCCTCATCTGGGAGCCAGAGACCTCCGCCGCTTTAGGTTTTGGTTTCAGGTGTGGCTTCCTCGGGATGCTACACATGGAAATTGTTCAGGAACGACTGGAACGTGAATTCGACATGACCGTCATCACCACCGTGCCATCAGTACAGTTTCATGCCATTGAGCATGACGACACCATACTTAAGGTAAGTGCACCATCGGAACTTCCGGAATCCAACCTGATTAGTCATATCGAGGAACCGTTTATACGCGCCCAGATCATCTCAAAGTCAGAGTTTATCGGTCCGATTATCGCTTTATGTATGGACAAACGAGGGGAGATTAAGAATCAGGTGTATCTCACATCTGATCGCGTAGAGTTGACTTTCGAGATCCCACTTGCAGAAATTGTCTTTGATTTCTTCGATAAGCTCAAGACCATTTCCAGGGGTTACGCCTCCCTCGATTATGAGCTGATCGGCTACCGACGGTCCAATATGGTTAAACTTGACATCATGCTCAATGGTGACAAAGTAGACGCACTCTCTGCGATCGTACATCGAGATAAGGCCTATGAATGGGGCAAAAGACTTTGTGAAAAGCTTCGGGAATTGATTCCTCGACAAATGTTTGAAATTGCAGTTCAAGCGGCTATTGGCACCAAGATCATCGCAAGAGAGTCTGTGAAGGCCATGCGGAAGAATGTACTGGCTAAGTGCTACGGCGGAGACATTTCACGGAAGCGAAAATTATTAGAAAAACAGAAGAAAGGTAAAAAACGCATGCGACAAGTGGGGAATGTGGAGATTCCCCAGGAAGCATTTATGGCCGTTTTGAAATTAGATTAGCGTATGACACCAACCATCATTGACGGACGTAAGGTCTCAAAAGAGATCAAGCAGGAAATTGCAGAGAAAGTTTCCACGATCAAAGCGGAGGGAGGGCGTGCGCCTCACCTCGCAATTATCATCGTCGGTGATGACGGTGCAAGTCATACGTATGTCAACGGTAAGATCAATGCCTGCAAAGAGGTTGGTTTCGATTTTACCTTGATGCACTTTGCCAGTACTATATCAGAGCAAAAGCTGATCAAGCACATTGAAACACTGAACGAGGACGAAGACATTGACGGCTTTATCGTGCAAATTCCGCTTCCTGAGCACATCTCAGTGGAGCACATCACCGAACGAATTTCACCACTGAAGGACGTTGACGGCTTTACAAATCAAAATTTTGGAAGCATCATGTCCAACAATCAATTGCTTCTGCCAGCCACACCCTTTGGTGTGATGGAACTAATTCGAAGATACGACATACCAGTGGAAGGGAAGCGATGCGTAGTGATTGGGGCATCCCGAATTGCAGGGGCGCCTTTGAGTCTAATGATGCTGCAAGACGGCGGGGCTACCGTCACAGTATGTCATAAACTCACAGAAAATCTTTCTTCCCATACCAAAGAAGCAGACATCCTTATAGTTGCAGTAGGTAGACCGGGTTTAGTTACGAAAGACATGGTAAAGGAAGGAGCGGTGGTAATCGATATTGGTACAACGCGGGTCGAAGATCCATCCAGAAAATCTGGGTTCAGGTTGGCAGGAGATGTGGTCTTTGATGAGGTAGCACCGCTTACCAGCCATATCACTCCAGTCCCTGGAGGAGTTGGCCCTATGACCATTGCCTCGTTACTGGTCAATACACTCAAAGCATATGAGGCGCACAATGCGTGATCCTGCGTTTTTGCCGGTAATGGAATCCTTTCACACCATTCAGGGAGAAGGACATTACTCGGGCACCTCAGCGTATTTCGTCCGACTGGGGGGCTGCGATGTAGGTTGCAAATGGTGCGATGTGAAAGCGTCTTGGGATGCAAGCCAATACGATTGGGTTTCGATCCAGAGCATAGTAGATGAAGTCATCGTTTCCGGGGCAAAATTGGCTGTAATTACGGGTGGAGAACCACTTATGTACGACCTAGAAGAGTTGACCAACGCCTTGAAGGTGAAGGGAATTCAAACCAATATTGAAACGGCGGGTGTTTATAAATTGACCGGGAACTGGGATTGGATCTGCTTCTCTCCAAAAAGATTTAAGAAACCGATCGAGCAGTATTATGCGAAAGCGAATGAGCTTAAGGTGGTCATTTATCATAAAAATGATTTAAGGTGGGCCGAGGAGCATGCTCAACAAATGAATGACAAGGCAAAACTGTTTTTGCAACCCGAGTGGTCAAAAGAAAAAGAAATGACACCTTTGATCGTTGATTATGTCAAGGACAATCCAAAATGGAGAATTTCCCTGCAAACACACAAGTACATGAATATTCCCTAAAAGGGATTGTGTATTTTCTAGCCTTTCTGATTTCTCTGGCAAGCTTTTCTCAGCCACCACTTTCGACGGCGAATAAAAAAGCCCAAAAGCTATACTTTAAGGCAGAAAAGGAATATAAGGAGCGCGATTTTCAAGCTGCTATTGCCTTCTTAGACCAAGCAACAGGGCTCGATGGTACTTTTTACGAAGCCTTTCTACGAAAAGGAAGTTTATTCAATGCCCTTGGTGAAGAAGATTCTGTTTTCGCAAACTTCTCAAGGTACGCTGCACTAACACCCTTGCCCTCAGCTTCTGTTCTCGAGCGACTAGCTCATATGGCCTTTGATCGGGGAAAGTACCTTGAGGCACAAGCATTTTTGAATGACTTTCTGGAAATGGTGCCCGAGAAGGCCTCTGATAGAGTAATAGCGCTACTAAATCAAAGCATCTCGTTTGCCATCGCGCAGGTAGGTAATCCCATTTCGATCGAAATCAAGATACTTCCTAGCGCAATTAATCAATTTAAGCTCCAATACTTGCCAGCCATGACGGTGGATGAAAACACAATGGTTTATACAAAGCGTGATCAGTTTAGTGATGATGAAGACATTGTAGTAAGTTTCAGAGAGGAAGGCGTCTGGCAAAAATCAACGTCCATCTCCACACAAATAAATACCGCATTCAATGAGGGTGCAGCCACCATCTCTGCGGATGGGCGTACGATGATCTTTACTGCCTGTGATCGAAAAGGGTCTTACGGTAGTTGCGATTTGTACCTTACCCGAAAGTCAGGTGAAAATTGGTCAAGACCGAAGAACCTGGGAAGTGTCGTCAATAGCAAGTATTGGGAATCTCAACCGTCTTTATCATCAGATGGAAAAACACTCTATTTCGCCTCGAATCGGCCGGGAGGCTACGGTGGACGTGACCTCTGGGTGACTAACCAGGAGGATGATGAATGGTCTCAACCACAGAACCTGGGTCCTCTTGTCAATTCGTTTAAAGATGAGACAACACCATTTGTACACTTTAACGGACAGACACTCTACTTTTCATCCAACAGTTACCCTGGTCTTGGTGGATTTGATTTGTTTCAAATTGATTGGCAAGATTCCATCTGGTCGAGTCCGACCAATTTAGGATATCCATTGAACACGTTTAGGGATGAGGTTGCACTCTTAGTGTCTGCAGACGGTAGTCGAGGGTATTATGCATTGGAGCAGCAAAAAAATCGCGAAATCCTGGATAGTAAGATTGTGAATTTTGTCCTTCCTGAGCACTTACAACCTTTGCAGTCTTACTATCTATCGGGAAAGGTATTGGATAAAAGCTCTGGACTCCCGCTCGAAGCCCAACTTCAAATAGTAGATATTAAGACCAATAAAGTTCTTTATGAAAACACCTCGGACGCAGTTACCGGAAAATACTATTTGGTGTTACCCGCAGGCAAAGAATTGGCAGGCTACGTCAAAAAGAAAGGTTTCCTGTATCATGATTTCAACTTTTCCACTACCATTAAAAATGACATAAATGTAGACACGCTGGACCTTTGGTTAAATCCCATAGCAGAGGGTAAATCGCTCGTGCTTAGGAACATTTACTTTGAAACCAACTCCGCCGACCTGGATGGTAGATCTCAGTCTGAGATCTCGAATGTAATAGAGCTTCTAAATGAGAATCCGGAAATCAAGATCGAGATTGGAGGTCATACGGACGACATTGGAGATAAAAGGTATAATCAAACGTTATCCGAAAAGCGAGCAGTCGCTGTGGTTGATGCTCTTATCCAGAGTGGAATTGATTCCGACCGATTAGCATATCTAGGATATGGAGATTCGCAGCCAATCGTACCTAATGATTCGGAAAGCAATAGGCAATCCAACCGAAGAATTGAATTCCGTGTCATACGATCAAAGCAATGAAAGGTTATAACGATTGCGGAATTCTTAACAAAAAAGTCAATCAGAATTTATTTAAAGTAAAACTTTAAGTTAAAGAGGATTATTTGGTATTTAAGGTGGTAGGTAGATTTTTCATTTAAAAAAGCCCTACAGGTCACAATAAGCCAATTTTCTTGCATTTCTAGATTGTTGCTGGATTGTTATAAGACCTTAAAATAATATATCTTTCAGGCTTGAAATTTTGAATGTTTAACAATTAACTAGTTAGTATGAAGAGGATTTTACTACTATGTTTTGCGTTACTCACCTTCATCTCTTATGGAGTGATGGCGCAAAGAACTGTGTCTGGTAAGGTCACCGACGAATCCGGTGAAGGTCTGCCAGGTGTGAACGTGCTTATTAAAGGCACAACTACAGGTACGCAGACTGATTTGGACGGAAACTTCCGTTTATCAGTTGAAGATGGAGCGACCTTGGTTTTTTCTTATGTTGGATTTGACACTCAAGAAGTTGAGGTTGGCGCAAGGACAACAATTGATGTTGCTTTAGGTGGTGCTACTGAATTACAAGAAGTAGTCGTTACAGCTGCTGGTATTCAAAGAGAAACACGAACTCTTGGATATGCAGTTTCCACTATTGGAGGAGAAGAATTAGTCAAAGCTCCCGAACCCAACGTAATTAATTCCCTTTCAGGGAAAATAGCAGGGGTTCAGGTTCGAGGTGGAAATGGAGGTCTTGGATCAGCATCCAGAATCCAGATACGTGGAATCAGAACCTTGAATACGCAGGCCAGTTCGCAACCACTTTTTGTGGTCGATGGTGTGCCGATTGGTAACCAGAATATTGTGTCTGGAAGCGGTATTTCTGGGGCTTTTGATCCGGGCAACGCGCTTGGAGACATCAATGCCGCTGATATTGAAAATATTACCGTATTGAAAGGAGCAAATGCTGCCGCCTTGTATGGTAACAGAGCACGAAACGGTGTTATTGTAATCAACACAAAGAGAGGAAAAAAATCTTCAGATAATTCACCTTCGATCTCAGTTAACTCAACAACAAGATTTGACAACGTTCTTGTGACTCCTGACTATCAGAACCAGTTCTCTGGTGGTACCAATGGGGTTTACAATGATACATTCCTAGATGGATGGGGCGAAAGATTAGAAGGTCAGGTAAGAACAAACTATCAGGGTCTTGATGAGTCTTTGGTGGCTCAAGAAAATATCTACGATCAGTATTTTCAAACGGGTACAATGTTCTTAAACTCCGTGAATATCAGCAATGCAAATGATGTTTCAGATTTCAGACTTGGTCTTACTTCCCTTAATCAAACTGGAATTGCTCCAGGATCACAGTTGGACAGATACACAATTGCGATCAACGCGGGAACCAAGTTTAACGATGTTTGGTCAGCACGATTTGGCGGAAACTATGTAGCTACTAAAAATATCGGTCAGGTCGGATCTGGTAGTAATACGCCTTTAGCAGCAGTTGGTAATGTTCAGGGACTACCAGTTAACACGAATCTTGACGATTACCTTTTTGGTGCTGGAAATCAGGATTCTACTGAACTTCTCTCAAATGGTTATCCAAGGCTTAATAATTTCAATGACAGCCCTTGGTATACTGCGGAGCAGACACAAGCTGAGCAAGATGTGGAACGATTTTATGGATTCGCGCAGATACAAGCTCAAGCCACTGATTGGTTGAACATACTCGGTAGAGTAGGTATGGATTCTCGAAATGACAATAGATTTAGAGCGGTGCCTGTAGGTACTTTAGGTGCGGAAGATGGATCATTCCTTAATGACCGACTAATTTCAAGACAGCTCACTACGGGTCTATTGGCAACGGCTAACTTTGATCTTAACGAGGATCTTTCTTTGCAGGCGATTGTCGGCCACGAGTATAACTCACGAACGTTCGAACGACTTACAATCAACGGTCAGGGATTGAACATTCCAGGTCTTTATGCACCTGGAAATGCAACGTCAATTCCAACAAGTGACGATAATACCCAGAGGTTCTACGGTGCCTATGGAGATGTGACGCTTACCTACAAAGGTTGGGCTACCTTAAATGTGACTGGAAGAAATGATTGGTCTTCAACATTACCTGCTGAAGAAAGAAGTTTCTTCTATCCTTCTGTAAGCACAAGTTTTGTCTTCACAGACGCATTTAATATTCAGAACAATATCATCAATTACGGTAAAGTAAGAGCATCATGGGCAAGAGTAGGTTCGGATACGCAGCCATATCAGCTAGCGTTTAACTACTTCCCGGTTACGAATATTAGAGGTCAATTTGGACAGGGCAATACAGCACCTTTCTTAGGTCAAGCATTGTTCCGAGCTTCAAATCAGATCCCTCCACAGGCACTGACGCCAGAGTTTACCAATTCATTGGAAGTAGGGTTTGATGGAGAATTTTGGGATGGTAGAATCGAAGTTGATTTCACGTATTATGATATTGAAACCACAGATCAAATCCTAGCAGTACCGACAGCGGAGGCTACTGGTTTTGGATCCAAGTTGGTCAATTTCGGAGATGTTGAAAACAAAGGATTTGAACTAGCACTTACCGTAAATCCATTGCGAGACGGTCCGGTAAATTGGAGTACAACGTTCAATTTCATGGAAAATAGATTCAGAGTCACTAGGTTGCCTGAAGGTGTGGATGAGGTGACAATCGCGAATTCATTTAGTGGTTTCGCAGTGGAAGCTACAGTTGGTGAAGACCTAGGTTTAACAGCGACTACTTGGGCTCGAGACTCACTAAGTGGACGTCCTTTGATCGACCCTACCACTGGCCTACGACGAGCAGGTGAAACGGAACGAGTTGGGAATGTCAACCCTGACTGGAACTTAGGTATAAACAATACGATTACCTACAAAGGCATCCGTCTTGGATTCTTGATTGATATCAGAAAAGGAGGTTCAATCCTCGCTGGTACGACTCGAAATCTGAGAAATTTAGGATTGGCTGCTGAAACCGCAGCAGGTAGAACAGGATCAATCGTTGACACGGAAGGTGTAATTGTAGTAAGTACAAATGCCGATGGAACCAATGTAGTTAGAGACAACGATGTTGCGGTGACTCCTGAACAATTCTGGACAAATTACTCATCCTCCACCGTTTTAGAGTCTAGCATTTTTGATGCTTCTTTTGTTAAATTAAGAGAAGTTGTGTTATCGTATTCTTTGCCTGCAAGCGTAATTGGGAAAACTCCATTCAAGAGTATTACAGTAGGTTTTGAGGCTCGAAATGTTGCACTTTTGTGGGCTAGAACTCAGCATATTGATCCAGAGGCCAGTCTCTTTCAAGCGACTAGCCCGGCTGCAGGTTCGGAAGAGCGGTTTGGAGTTCCCTCTACCAGAAGTGTAGGTTTCAACATTGGCTTAGGATTTTAATCTAAAGAACTATGAAAAAGACTTTAAAAATATTCATTTTAATACCTATACTATTCGTATCGTATAGTTGTGAAGATCTTCTCGATATTAACGAAGATCCTTTGGCAGCAACCGATGTTCAGTTTAGTGAAAACCCAGAACTTCTGTTTACCAGAATTCAAGCTGAATTAGGTGCTGAGCGTATATTGGAGAGTGGAAACGTGTTTTTGTTTTTCACTCAGACTCTTGGATCAGCAGGATCTGCAGGAGTTTTTATAGATCCTGAGCAATATGTTGTTCCTGATTTTCCCCAAATTGTTTCGTGGGGAACGTATTACATCAATCTTCTAAAGAACATCACTTTAGGTATTGATTTATCAAATCAAGGTGGACAGCCAAATCTGGAAGCTATTTATAAAATAGCCAGAGTTTTCGTCCACTACCATATTACGACTACTTGGGAGAATGCACCGTATACGCAAGCGAACAAACTTGATATTGAAATTCCTGAATTTGATGATCAGGAAACACAATTGAGAGGTTTAGTTGCGGATTTAGATGATGCAATTGCAACCTTTGATGCAAATGATCCAGTGATTATGAATGGTGGTCAGGATTTCATTTATGATGGTGATATTGATTCCTGGATTCGGTTTGCTAACTCATTAAAGCTTAAAATTTTAATGATGATCGTGAACCGTGATCCATCTGTGGCAGGACAAATTGGAGACCTTGTAAACAACCAGCCATTGGTTGATCAAGTGCAGTACAATGCGTTCCTACCTTTCGGAAGTGATATCACAAATGCAAACCAGCTGTGGAAATTGCACAATCAGTTTGCAGGTGGTACAAGTGCTTTCCTTAATGGAACCACTACAATCATTGACATGCTAGACGGTGCTGATGGTGCAGGAGATGGTACCGGTACTACGGCAGATGATGATCCTAGATTAGCAACCTATTTTGATGAAGGTACTGGTGCAGATCCGGATGAGTATATCGGTACTCCTCCAGGAGCAGCAGACAACTTCACAAATATTGCTAACCTAAGTCTAAACGTTATTCGTCCTGAGGAACCAGATCGCTGGATGGAAGCTGGATACATTACGCTTCTAAAAGCAGAAGCAGTTGCACGAGGTTTTGCTTCAGGTGATGCAAATGCACTGTATCGTCAAGGAATCAGTCTTGCAATGGATTCCTACGATGGGACTCCTGGTGAGATTGCTGATGCGGCTAGAGATGCTTACATCGCAGGCTTGCCAAATCCAACGGTCGAAGACATCCAGATGCAAGGGTACCTTGCTTTATTCATGAGAGGTGTTGAAACATGGGAACATGTTAGAAGGACTGGAATGGTGGATGATTTCCCAGTGCCGTTAGGTGCACAACTTTCTGATATTATCAGAAGATTACCTTATGCGCCCGATGCTAGGACTTCTAATCCAAATACGCCGCCAGATCCTATTCTTTCCACGCCAATGTGGTTTGAACCAACGAACTAAAATTTTTGAATCATGAAGAAATTATTAATATTATTTTTCATTGGTGCTTTAGTGTTTTCTTGTCAAGAAGATGCTGATCTACCAGAATTGCAATTTCTTGATCCTTACGTCGAATTCGATCAAGGAACGAGAAATGATGCTGACGAAAATGGAGTAATTGCTGTTTCTGAGGCACCAGATGGGGCTGCAGCAACGACCTATACGGCGGTAGTTGAGAATCCTTTTGGAGTTCTTAATGAAGACGTTACTGTTACCTATACACTTTCAGGTGATGCTGTTTTCGGTACCGATTTTACCATTCCTGATGCAACAGCAGAAGGAGGTAGTTTCGTGCTGGTAAATAGAGATCCGGAAGATGCTTTGGATAATGGAAACCCTAGTACAGCAAGATCTAGTTTTGACTTGGTTATTTCTTTTCCAAGCGATGCTGCACAAGATGGAACAAAAACCTTAACGGTAACCATCACGGGCGGAACTGGATCCGGCGGGACTAGCTTAGGTCTAAGAAGTGGTCTTCCTACCTCTTCGGAGCTGACATTCAGCATAAGCGATGCAGATTGTGGATTTGCGCGAGGTACTTATGACGTGAATGGGAATATCCTTGTGGATGATTTTGGATCAGGACCATTCAACTCTGTTGAAACAGTTCTTGCTTCAGCTTGTCCAGATGAGACAAACTATAATGTGGCAGATTTAACTGGAGGTCTATACAGCGATCCAACATCAGCCTACGTTACTGTGTACTTAGGTGGAACTCCTAACGGAAGAGCTGCAGTAATAACAATTGACGAAACAACAGGTGCTGTTACCTGGACAGGTGTTAGTGACTTGTTTGGGGGAAGTATCGTTGAAGACGCAGCTTCCGCAACAGCTAGTAATTACAATGCTACTAGCAATACAATCACTATTTATTGGTCGGCGACCGCATATGGAGAACGAGGTATAACAACCTTTACATTGCAGTAAGTTGACTTTACATATACAAAAAAGGCTAACTCATTGAGTTAGCCTTTTTAGCTTCTTTTTGACTGGGATTGACGGAGTTTTAAAAGCCTGACATTGGTTAGATATTTAATACAATTTTTGCTATTTCTAGCACCCTTTGTGGTATTTCCTCAAATTGGACTACTGAGTAAAAGTCAAAAGGCTTCTGATGGCTTCATATTATTTCATCCAAATAGTAGCTTCAATACGTTTCTGATTGATAAGGAAGGAGAATTAATCAATCAGTGGGCTGGGGATCGATTCCCGGGGAGAAGTGTTTATCTTCTTGAGGACGGCAACTTACTCCGTACAGGAGATGCAGAAAATAGCAATTTTTCAGCAGGTGGACGAGGTGGTTATATTGAAATAGTTGATTGGAATGGAAATTTGGTGTGGAACTATAGCCTTTCTAATTTTCAAGAATGTCATCATCATGATGTTCAGTTTCTTCCAAACGGGAACATACTTGCAATCATTTGGGTGAGAATAACCAGGGATGAAGCAGTGGCTAATGGTCGGAATCCGGCACTTATTGACGAATATTTATGGTCTGAAAGCATAATTGAATTTAAACCTGTAGGAAAATCTTCTATAGAGGAGGTTTGGAGATGGAATGTTTGGGATCATTTGGTCCAGGATTTTGATAGTACAAAAGCTAACTATGGAGATGTAGAAACCAATTTCCGAAAAATTGATCTCAATCTGACTCGAGGATCTGATTTCGATCCAACTGACTGGCTGCATTTTAATGCAATAGACTACAATGCAGAACTTGACCAGATAGTTATTAGCAGCCCTTTTATCAATGAAATATGGGTCATAGATCATAGCACCACTCCCATGGAGGCACAGGGATCAACTGGAGGCAATTCAGGTATGGGGGGTGGATTGTTATTTCGATGGGGAAATCCAACCAACTATCTCAGTGACACTGACATGCAAAGAGCTTTTTACGGACAACACAATCCGGAATGGTTGAAGATAAATAACCAGTGGAAGATTTCCATTTTTAACAACGGAAGTGGCAGGGAAGAAGAATTTTCAACGGTTGAATTAATTGATTTGCCCATCAATGGTCAAGGTTTGTATGAGCTTGACGTGACAGGAAGGTTTCTTCCGCTTGAACCTTCTTTTGTTTATCAAAGGGAAGGATTTTATTCTCGAATTATCTCAGGAGCTCAGTTTATAGAAGAGAATCAGTTTATTGTCTGTGAAGGTGTAGAAGGTCGTTTTTTTGAAGTTGACAGAGTTACAGATGAGGTGGTATGGGAATATGTTAATCCAATCAACGATACATTTAACTGCTCAAAAGATCAAGCAGAGATTAGTTCAAATGCAGTTTTTCGAGCTTATCAGTATTCCAATGACTATTCAGGTATACTGAACATGGAACCACAAGGGCAACTTCAAGACCTTGGCTGTCCACTTTTATCAAATGTTTCCGAGGTTGAGGATCAGCTTAATTACGATGGAAATTCATTTTATTTTACAAATCAGTCGGAAGGTCTATGGAGCATCTACAATATGTCTGGGCAGTTGCTTAGTAGCCAGTTTGGAAGTTCAATTAGTGGACTCGGATTAGAGGGGGTATTAATTTTGCATTACCAGAACAACTCAATACACATACAAAAGAAATTTTTTCTCCAATGAAGGGTTTAGTGGCTTTAAGATTCGAAAGAATTGTGTTCCTTATTTTTACATTGCTGATATCTCAGTTGATATTTTTGTCATGTAAGACTACCGAAAAGAGACCAGCGGATCTTGGCGATTTGATCGTGAAAGTTGTTTCAAACCCATGCTATGGTACCTGCGAAGTATTTGACTTTTCTTTATACTCCAACAAGATTATGCTGCTTGAAGTTAAAGCAAATCCATCAAGTCAACCGATAGGCAAATACCATACTGAAATTAGTGTCTCAAAATATGAGGAAGTGATTTCTGAAATTGAGCAGTCTGCTGTACGGTCGTACAAAAGAAAAGATATCCCGTTGCTAAAAGATGGTATGTCCTATACACTATTGACTGGTCAAAGAGGAAAGCAAATTGAAACGAATTACACCTTTGGTGAGAATAAGGAAATTGACAAGTTCATCCTCACTGTCAAAGAAATCATGGTGAAAACCAAATGGAAAAAAGAACCAAGTGAATAACTAAAACATACTGTCAGTAGTTCTAAAATGATATTAACATAAAACCCCTTAGTAAATATGGTCCGCAATAAAATAAAAGTACTCATCCTTGTTTTGTTTATACTGCTCAATTTTACTGGTGTAGCGCAGAAAAGACATGAGGGATTTATAATAGCCTGTCCTCAGGGCAGTGGATTTTCAAATCATAAAGTTCCACCCCCTTTAAAATACTATGAGTATAAGTCCAATCAAGGAGCTAGAACTGCGAATCAGAGCAATACTGTCATAAACGTAACCTATAATGGATTTGAGAATTTCCCTGAGGCGCAGGCAGCCTACCAGTTTGCTGTAGATGTTTGGGCGAGCTTGTTAGTATCAGATCAACCAATCAATATAAGTGCAGATTTCAGAGACTTAGGTGGTGGTATTCTTGCACAAGCAGGTCCTACATCACTTTGGAGCGACTTTGGAGTTGCAAACCTTGACGATTCTACGATTTACCACGTAGCCCTTGCCGAAAAAATAGCTGGCCGTCAGCTAAACGACCCTGGCGAGGCTGACGTTGTCGCCAATTTTAATAGTACTGTAGATTGGTATTTTGGAACAGATGGGAATGTGCCGAACAACCAACAAGAATTCGTAGCTACTGTTTTACACGAGATTGGCCACGGACTAGGCTTCTCCTCTTTAGATGACTACAACGCAGGGATTGGTACCGTTTTCCCTGGTTCATATAATAACTATATAGTAGACAACCTGAATAATAGTATTTATACGGTTCCGAATGGAACTCGAGAGTTAGGTGATTTTCTTACAAGTGACAACTTGTTTATTTCCTCCAGTAGCGTATTGAGTATAAATGGTGGTCCAGCGAAAATCTACGCACCGTTTACCTACAATGGTGGCTCAAGTATTTCCCACCTTGGCGAGAATTTTAACAACACTGAAAATGCATGTATGACTTTTTCTGGTACACCCGGTGAATCCATTCAAGATCCAGGACCAATCGTGATTGGTTTCTTCGAAGATATGGGATGGTTGGGGTCATCATTGTATCACACACCTGAAATTTTTGTAGAAAATTCGGACGAGCCATTTTTGATTTCATTGGAAATTCGATCCGACATACCTTTTGAAGAAGGGTTGGATGTGCCAATCATACATTATTCTTTCGATGGTTTTGCAACAGATACAGAGACAGCTTTAACAGCCAATGGAGATGGAACATACCAGATTGAGATCTCAAGACCTCAAGGGCCTTCAAATCTCACGTACTATTTTGACGGCTTGAAAGATAGGCTTCGAGGATATAGTGCACCAGCTGAGGCCGTCTCAAGATCAGGTGTTACCAATACCTACAGTGTTCTTTTCAAAAGCGAAGAATTTCTTGATTCTGGTCTTACGTTAGATGGTGGAGGAGACTTTGAAAATTCCGGTTTATTCGTCCCTTACAATCTATTAGGTACTGGCACCTTATGGGAATACGGCGCGCCTTCAAATGTTTTGGATATGCCTAGCAGCGGATCCAATGCATGGAAGACAGGATTGGATGAGGGAGTGTCTAAGCCGGCAATCCCTATTGTGGCAGGTCTTGTTACACCAACATTTAGTTTGGCAGATACCAATAGTCACTACACGCTAGGTTTTGACTTATTTATGGATTTGGATAATAATTCCATGATTGGCTCTGTACTTTATACTACTGACAATGGCAATAGCTGGAATCTTTTAGGGGATGTTAGTGATCAAAGAGGAACCAACTGGTTCGATACAAGGAGCAATGAAATAGGATCGGGTTGGTCCCTAAATACGACTAGCTTGCCTGGAGAAAGTTTAAGTGTTGAATACAATCTTGACCAATTAATTGGGGAAGATTCGTTGATTTTCTCAATCGTTTATTTCTTATCAGATGCGTTTGCAGATGAGGATTATGGATATGATGGAATGATGATTGATGATTTTCAGCTCCTGAAGGGAGACCCTAAAGCTACCTTTATTTCCTCTGATGAGGGTAGAACAGTTTTTCCAGGTGATCCGATAGAATTTGAATACGCATCTAGTGGTGCTACGCAGTTTGCATGGGATTTTGGAGATGGGACAACCTCCGACGAACGTAATCCCTCTCATTCGTATCAGGAGAGTGGAGAATATGAGGTTACGCTTACGATATCTTTTGCGGGGGGCTCAGATGTTCAAGCAAAAACAATTTCAGTGGAAGCCTTTAAAGTACCTAACTACCGAATTGAAGATGGCGGAGGCTTCGAATTAAATCAGTCAGACTTCTTTGCCGAAAATGTGTCTGGAACAGGTTGGGAACTCGGAGAGTCAGCGGTTGTTGGGAAATCCGGGACTTCTTCGGGGTCAAATGCTTGGGTTACAGGCCTGGAAGCAGAGACCTACTTTGACCAGTCTACTGCGTACTTGTACTCACCTTTGTTTGACTTTAGTACTGACGGTAGATATGAGTTGTCTTTTGAGGCAAATTATAACGTAGAAGTTACCTGGGACGGTTTCATCGTGGAATATACAGCAAATAATGGTGTCAGCTGGCAGCAGCTAGCACCTGTTGTTGCCGAAGGTTGGTACGATGTCTTAGGTACAGACAACCCTGAGCAGGGTTGGCCTGCAATACCGCTTTTTTCAGCGAATACGAATGATGAATTTGTACTAAAATCGCGTGATATATCAAATTTAGCAGGAAATACCTCTGTCGGCTTTAGGTTCTACTGGAAATCAGATTTCGCTGAAACGGGTGTAGGAGTTGCCATAGATAATTTTGTTCTGAAGGGTCCAGTTGGACCAGCAACCTTGGATTTCACCGCAAGCGTACAGACCGTATGTAGTGGACAGGAAGTACAATTTGTTAGCACATCTTCAGGCTCAATTGAAACGCTTACTTGGGATTTTGGTCCAAACGCCTCTCCTCAGACTGCAAGAGGTGCTGGTCCTCATGCTGTAGTCTACAGCTCAGATCAGTTAGTGTCAAATACCGTATCGCTTACTGCAGAGAGCTCGGTGAGTGGAACGGTTGTGGATGAAAGAGTAGAATTCATCACGGTAGTACCTGATGCCGTGCCTGAAATCACATTGAGCAACAATAATTCTGAAATTGTGTTGCAAGCAAGTGTGGGGGATACGTATCAATGGTTCTTAAATGGAGAAATCATAGCAGGTGAAACATCACAAGAGTTAGTTATTTCCAGAAATGGCACATACTCGGTTGAGGTCGGTGTTGGTGATTGTCTAAATCTGTCAGATGATTTTGTGGTCGACATCCTCTTATCAATCTCGGATGAAAGTGGTTTAGCAATTTATCCAAATCCCTCAAATGGAACTTTCACTTTAAATTTAGATAGGTCTGAGGTAGAATTAGCAGACTTGAAAATTGAGATTTATGCAATGAGCGGTAAAAAAGTGAATTCTGAAATGGACATTAGTAGGGTAACTTCAACGGAATATCAGGTTAGTACAATTGGTTTAGAGAACGGATTCTACTTGCTCCAGATTATTATTGACAATCGACTGATAATCAGAAAGATCGCAATAGATGACTAGGTTCATGTAATAAACCAATGATTTAGTTGTAACCTTCTATTTCAATAGTGCACCATATTCATCGTAAAGAACACTTTAACGCAGCCCATAAACTCTGGAATCCGAAATGGTCGGAAGAAAAGAATTTTGAGGTTTTCGGGCCTTGTGCAAATCAAAATTGGCATGGACATAATTTTGAATTGATTGTCACTGTGAAGGGGCATCCTGATCCGCAAACCGGCTTTGTTGTAGATCTCAAAAAACTAAGTACTTTGATCAGAGAAGAGATTATTGAAAAGGTGGATCACAAAAACCTCAACCTGGATGTTCCTTTTATGGAGGGTAAGATGGCGAGTTGCGAAAACCTGGTTTCAGAGTTCTGGAAAATTCTGAGCCCCCTGATTGGACAGCTTAATCCAGAAGCCAAACTACATCAGCTAAGGCTCTTTGAGACGCCTCGTAATTTTGTCGATTATTTTGGTGAGGAGTGAAGTATTTAATCTATTCTACCGATCCCGTCAGTGAGTTGATCGGTGAAATTCTTGTCAAGGAGCTTTCAAGGTTTGACATTAGGTCAGAGATTTTTACAGCAACATCCAAAGAGGAAGGCTTACAGCAACTCAAAAACCAATCATATGATCTACTAGTAGAGATAGCGGCAGATGCTGAAAACCGGTTTACAAAGCTCTGTCGTAAAACCAATACCAAAAGAGTTCTACTTCATCAATCGATCAACCACCAAAAAGGGGATAGTTCGAATACCAAAGTAGTAGATCTGATTATCCGTGACCTGCCGGGCGAGATGGAAACGCTGTACTTTGGGAGTCCGCTTATCGATGTGGTGAAGTCCTCAAGTTCTATAGGGGAAAGTGTGGTAACGGACCTACCAAAAGTGGCGTTGATTGAGGAATTTGGAAAGTCCAAGGGCATTGTCAGATCATTGGAAAAGTTGGCCACAAACCAGTTTCAACTTCTGAAGGTTGATTTGGTTTCTGACTTTGGTGCAGGCATCCGATCGATACAAAATTCTCATGCCTCTATTGCAACGGGTAACCTTGGAGAATTGGTAAGCCTGCAGCTTAATACCCCAACCATTCGTGTTAATCGGTTTAGTCTTTTTCGGAAAAGTGACTTTTCGTTGCTTAATACAATTGCCGACCAGCCAATCATTTTGGTCCATGGGCAGCGGCAAAAAGTTCTAATTGAGTCGTCGTTAGGAAAGATCCTAAATGATCACAATTACTGTGCTGGGATTTTGCAGGATTACCAGTCGATGAAGGATCAAATTGGAACTGAGCCCTCGGTTCGTAGAATTGCTCAGCACCTCATTGATTGGCTCGAACAGGTTAAGCAGCTCTGAGTTTATTGAATTTCGACTTCTCAAACTTTTCGGCAGCATAGGTCCGATCAATCGTCATTTCATTGATCTCTTTGTTCGATGGAAGCTCAAACATCGCATCCGTAATGATGGCCTCACATATCGATCTCAACCCTCTCGCACCTAGTTTGAATTCCATTGCTTTTTCAACAATGTAATCAAGTGCGTCCTCTGCAATGGTTAGATCTACTTCCTCCATTTGGAAAAGCTTGTGATATTGCTTGATCAGCGCATTCTTTGGTTCAGTAAGAATTTTCTTAAGGGCTTCTTCGTTGAGCGGATCAAGGTGTGTAAGCACAGGAAGCCGACCAATCAATTCGGGTATGAGTCCGAAACTCTTGATGTCCTGTGCAGTGATGTACTGCAACAGGTTGTCTTTATCGATAGCTCCAGAATTGAACTCATTCTCCGAAGAAAACCCAATAGGTCGGGTGTTCAGACGATTTGCAATGTGTCGTTCAATTCCATCAAACGCACCACCACAAATAAATAGAATGTTCTCCGTGTTTACGTTGATCATTTTCTGATCAGGGTGCTTTCTGCCTCCTTGCGGGGGCACGTTTACGGTAGTTCCTTCGAGCAATTTTAAAAGAGCCTGCTGTACCCCTTCACCACTCACATCTCGGGTGATCGACGGGTTGTCAGATTTTCTGGCAATTTTGTCTATTTCATCGATGTACACGATTCCTCTTTCAGCCGCTTCTACGTCGTAATTTGCAGATTGCAACAACCTTGTAAGGATACTCTCAACATCCTCGCCGACATAGCCTGCTTCCGTAAGTACAGTAGCATCTGCAATGCAAAATGGTACCTGTAGAATCTTAGCCAATGTTCTTGCCAAATACGTTTTACCGGTACCTGTCTGGCCTACCATGATGATATTTGATTTTTCAATCACAATGTCATCCTTATCACTTTTTTGCATCAGTCGTTTGTAGTGATTGTAGACCGCCACTGACATGTATTTCTTTGCCTCATCCTGACCAATTACAAATTCATCTAGGTGATGCTTCATATCAGCCGGCTTGATGAGCTTAAAATTAGGCGCCTCGTTGTCTGTAGTGGTTTTGAGCTCCTCATTCAGAATTTGCTGGGCCTGTGCAATACACTTATCACAAATATGAGCGTGTATCCCCGATATCATCAGGTCAACATCTTTCTTATTTCGCCCACAAAAACTACAAGTTACCTGCGCCATTTTTGGTTATTTCTTTTCTAATACTTCGTCTATTAAGCCATATTTTTTGGCTTCTGCTGCTCTCATCCAATAATCTCGATCCGAATCTCTTTCGATCTCTTCGTAGGATTTTCCAGAATGCTTGGATAGGATATTGTACAAGTCTTTTCTCAACTCCTGCATTTGCTTGAGGGTAATTTCCATATCCCTTGATTGACCCTGCATTCCTCCACTTGGTTGGTGGATCATCACACGTGCATGTGGCAGTGCAGACCTTTTTCCAGGTGCACCTGCAGTCAAAAGCACTGCACCCATCGAGGCAGCCATGCCTGTGCAGATAGTACAGACATCAGGACCAACAAATTGCATGGTATCGTACATGCCTAGTCCTGCATAAACCGAGCCCCCGGGACTATTGACATACATCATGATGTCTTTTTTGGAATCAACAGACTCCAGGAAAAGTAGCTGCGCCGTGATAATATTGGCAATATTCTCCTCTACTTGCATTCCCAGAAAAATGATGCGATCCATAATCAATCTGGAAAAAACATCAATTTCGGCAAATCGTGTAGGTCGTTCTTCGATTACTGATCGAGTCATGTTTTCAACGTGATCAGTGTATGCATCGAACGTTGTGCCGCTTATATTCCTTCCTTTGACAGCGTATTTCCTAAATTCTTCTTTGTTTATCATTATTTAAGTAGATCGTATTGGTAAAAATAAAAAAAGTCCTGCGGACAGGACTTGTATAACTAAAATAGATCGT
>CAZQJU010000015.1:0-49953 GCA_964593185.1 uncultured Roseivirgaceae bacterium | reverse complement strand
AGCGATTAAAAAAGAACGCAATGGATAAAATTGATCCTTTAAATCAAGTAGCTGAATTTCATAAAACATTTCAACATCCCATTTTGCCTTCACCCCAAATTCCGTCGGAAGATCGATGTAAGTTGAGGGTCTCATTGATTGCAGAAGAGCTGGACGAACTAAAGGAAGCCATTGCGAACAATGACCTGGTGGAAGTTGCAGATGCACTTTGTGATATTCAGTATGTACTGTCAGGCGCAGTGTTGGAATTTGGCTTGGGTGAAAAGTTCAAGACGCTTTTTGAGGAAGTCCAGCGTTCGAACATGAGCAAAGCCTGTGAAAGTGAAGAGGAGGCGAGAGCTACGGCAGCGTTCTATAAGAAGGATAAGGACACTGATGCTTACTACGAAGAACGTGATGGAAAGTGGCTAGTCTACCGTACAGGTGATAACAAGACCCTGAAGTCCATCAACTATTCACCAGCAGATTTAAAGTCTGTTCTAGCAAAGTAGCTAACTCCATTTACTTTAAACCAGCATAGTAGTAAGTCTTGACGCAATCTGTTACCGCGTGAAGAGACTGCTTATCCTTCATTCAATATTGAAGCATTTTATCGAAGTTGTATAGAAGGTCATTAGGGAGACGCGAATGCGAGTTGTCATCCATCTATGCGACTACTACTTTTTACTCTCGTTTTGCTTTGGGGCCAAGAAAAGGCACAGACCATCAACATCCTTTTTGTGGGAAACAGTCTAACCTATACCAACGACCTGCCGGCCTTGGTGGAGTTGGAAGCAAAAAGAAAGGGGGTAAAAGTCAAATCGAAGCAACTTTCGCTGCCAAACTATGCTCTGGTGGATCATTGGAATGATGGAGCCTTGCAAAAGCTTATTGAAACCGGAAAATTCCAGTTCGTGGTAGTCCAACAAGGACCTTCTTCCCAGGATCTGGGACGAGAAATGCTTTTTGAAAGCGGCGAACTTATTTCCAAATTATGTAAACAAAAAGGTGCGAAGCTGGCTTATTTCATGGTTTGGCCCTCAAGACTCTACTACCATACCTTTGAAAAGGTAATCGCCAATTACAGGTATGCTGCGAAATCAATGGATGCAATCTTGTGTCCGGTAGGAGAGGTCTGGAAGGAACATTTTGATGAAACAGGGGAGTTTTCGTATTACGGACCTGACGGATTTCACCCTTCGTTTCGGGGAAGTCAGGTGGCTGCAAGCGTTATCGTAAACGCACTTCTGGCAGATGGAAAATCGTAAAAAAAGCAGCCGAGATATCGACTGCTTTTGGTATTGGTGATTAAAATCTATTTCCTTTAGTCTACTCGGGTCATATAAACGGTACGATCTCTTTCGTGCTCATCGTTGACTAAGATGCCATCAACAAGTTTCCACTCATCATCATCCGTGTTGACACTGAAATCTTCATCGTCTATGTCCTCAATTTCGAGATAGCCCCGTCGGTTGATGAACCATCGACCATATTCTGTCTCTGTTTCGTCGTAAGCATTTACGGTTATCTTGAGTTCGTTGTCTTCTCTAAAATCAAAGTAAATATCGATGTCATCCAAAATCCCATCTACAAATCCTGAGACTGCGTTAATGAAAACTTCTTCGAGCATGGTATCGGCATCTTCAGCTTCCTCTTCCATTTCTTTCTCGATATCAATGATAAGTTTCCAAGTACCAATGATATCCTTTTCCTTCACTTTTTGGCTGTATGAACCGAAGGCAATACATACAGCGGCTAAAAGAATAAGTGTTTTTTTCATTGTGTTAGTGTATTTTGTATTACAAGGTACTTGTTATACTCTCTTTGTTAAGAAAAGGTTTCAATGATCGGTACCCCAAGGGAGTATTTTGTACTTTTGTAGTCCACTATTTGGTGTACTAATTGGCTTAACTAAGGCACCGCTCATACCAAGTGTTTTAGAAATGGAAGAATAACATGTTTGATAATTTAAGTGTAAAACTCGACAAGGCGTTTAAGACGCTGAAGGGGCAGGGACAGATTACAGAAATCAACATTGCAAGTACGGTGAAGGAAATCCGTAGGGCTTTGATTGATGCAGATGTAAATTATAAGGTTGCTAAGGAAGTCACCGATAAAATCAAAGATGAAGCGCTTGGAAGAGATGTATTGATCTCGGTCTCTCCAGGTCAGCTTTTGACCAAGATTGTGGCAGAGGAGCTTACTGCGCTTATGGGGGATACGAATGTGCCCATAAGTCAGGAAGGAAATCCAAACACCGTCCTCATTTCGGGTTTGCAAGGATCGGGTAAAACTACGTTCTCAGGTAAGCTTGCAAACCTTCTGAAGAAACAAGGTAAGACGGTCTTGCTGGCTGCATGTGACATCTATCGTCCTGCTGCGATTGATCAACTCAAGGTCCTGGGTGAGCAGATAGGTGTAGAAGTCTATGCCGAGCCAGAAAATAAGAATGCAGTACAAATTGCAAATAATGCAGTGAAGTACGCGAAGGAAAATGGAAAGAAGACGTTGATCGTGGATACTGCCGGTCGCCTAGCGGTGGATGAGCAAATGATGAACGAGATTTCTGATCTTAAGAAATCCTTAAATCCTGCGGAGACCTTGTTTGTCGTCGATTCGATGACAGGGCAGGATGCCGTAAACACAGCGGCTACCTTCAACGAACGACTGGACTTTGATGGAGTTGTCTTAACCAAATTGGATGGTGATACCCGAGGTGGAGCAGCTTTATCCATTCGTAAAGAAGTTACCAAGCCCATCAAGTTCATCTCAACGGGAGAGAAGATGGATGCCATTGATTTGTTTCATCCAGATCGAATGGCAAACAGAATCCTGGGAATGGGAGACGTGGTCAGCTTGGTGGAACGTGCACAGCAAGCCTATGATGAGGAAGAAGCGAGAAGAATCAACAAAAAGATTCGAAAAAACCAGTTCGGTTTCGATGATTTTCTTTCCCAGATGGAGCAAATGAAGAAGATGGGAAGTATGAAGGACTTGATAGGAATGATTCCGGGTGTGGGCAAGGCCATGAAAGACATCGACATTGACGATGATTCATTGAAGCCGATCGAGGCCATCATCAAATCCATGACGCCCAATGAGCGCGTAAATCCGGAGGTGCTGAACGGGTCACGGAAGCAGCGTATTGCAAAAGGAAGTGGGACAAGTGTTCAAGAAGTCAATCAATTGCTGAAGCAGTTTGAACAAATGCGAAAGATGATGAAGATGATGAACAAATCGGGAGGTAAAAAAGCGCTGGCAAATATGCTTGGCGGAATGAGATAAGCTTCCCTGCCTTGTTTTATGGCCCAGAAAGCCTTTACCTTCCTCGCAATCTA
Source organism: uncultured Roseivirgaceae bacterium (assembly GCA_964593185.1). Classification (GTDB taxonomy): domain Bacteria; phylum Bacteroidota; class Bacteroidia; order Cytophagales; family Cyclobacteriaceae; genus Ekhidna. The sequence continues at coordinate 46,636 of CAZQJU010000015.1, read as the reverse complement.
ATCAGGGGCAGGTGTCAATCACAGACAAAGCAAAATCAACCAAAAATTGGTAGCGGTCCGAATTAGCGGTTTCACCTATGCTATGCACTAAGGAAGTTCGCTCACCAATACCCAGAAGCTCGTACTGATTGACAATAGTGATTCCATTATTGGGGTCATGAATATCGGGATCTATCGGGTCCATTGAAGAGCCTGGCTCTCTCTTGTATACGAAGTAAATTTCAGGAGATGATACCGTCACGTCGTTCGGTGGAAACCACCACGCTGGAAATCCCCAGGCATTGCTTGGTAGGGCATTGTACATGTAAAGTCCTTTGATGTTTGAATTTGGTCTATGCCCATATCTCCAGCTTAAAATACTTCCCCTAGATGAGCCTCCAATGATCATGTTGGAGACGTCTAGGTTGTACCGTTCGGCGTTGTTCATGACCCATTCAAACATTAGCTCTGCATCTGACCATCCGGTTTCTACTTCTTCCGGCGTATTGACGGATGTCAAGGATTCCCATGCAATCACGGTAATTCCTTGCCCATTCAGATCTTCAACAATAGCTGTTGGCATATTGGTATTGCCACCATTTCCGTGAGCATCAAAATAGACTGGAGTTGGACACTCAGAGGATGCCTTGTAGATGTCTAAAAATTGTCGATCATCTGGACCGTATTTTACCCCTTTTTCTACCAGCGCCTCTGTCAGTAAGGTATTGACTTGCTCACCATCATTACCACAAGAGATCAGCAGTAGATTCAACAGCAGGATTGGAGCTAGCACTTTCATAGGTAGGCAATTTGTAATATATGACTAATGAAAAGTTAAAAAGTTTAGTAGATCACCAAAATAGCTAGTTGTTCATACCTGCGGATAAGAATGAGCTAAGCAATTCTGTTAAAGACTTAAAAAGGACTTTACGGCTGTCAAACTGCGAATGGGTACTTCTTCCATGGGGACATGTCCCGCGTTTTTCAAGATCACTAATGTATCATTCGGTAGATCTTGATGGAACCGATGCGCATTTGAAACAGGGATCAACAGATCTTTATCCCCCCACAGTACGAGCGTTGGCTGGTCAATACTTGGAATATGCTTGTGGCCATCTATATCAACTTGGGCACCAAAACAAATAGTATTACGATCCAGAAAATCTCAAGTCGCTCATTATTGCAAGCTTGGCTTTGATGAAATCTCCAAATACTATGTATTTAGCCAACGCCAGAACTTTCCAAGTAAGGTCTTGGGTTGAGGTCTACTGGCTTCTGATCTTTGGGCTTGAGCTAGGGAGCCTTCTTTCCTTGGTTTGCTTTTGGGCTTCTCAGAGGGTTGCTTTGTCAATTGAGCTTTATAGTGCTTCCTCTTTATCGCTTTTAACCGATTGACTTCCTTTTCTTTTTCTCGCCTGGCCTTGCGTGCTTCCTGAGCTTCTTGTTTCTGTTTCGCCTCCAGTCTTCTTTTTTCTTTGTATTCTTCTCGTTTCCGAACACGTTCTGCTTTCTCTTCCGGTGAAAGTTGGATCCGTGTGGCTTTTTCAGCCTCTTCTTGCTCCTTACTCTTCTTTCGGGGGTCTTCAGGAATTTCTATTTTGTCCAGCACTTTTAACCCACTCAATTTCTTCTTTGGTGCCTTGATGAGCTTAATTTTTTCTAAATCTTGTGGTTGCTCTTCTGCTTCAATGAGCTCAATCAACTGATCGGAGAGAATAGTCTCTTCTTCCGAAATAGGTAGATCCTCTTCAGCTTCCTCGGGTTCCTCTTCAGGTGCTTTGACATCGCGTTCAGGCAAAAGTTCTAGATCACCATCGAGTAAGGCAATTTCTTCCTCTGGCGTAGCGGGGATGGCTTCTTCCGGTTCGTCCTTAACGTCCTCGGCTGGAGCTTCGATTGGCGTGGGCTTGACGTCATCAGCAGCAGCCACTTCGTCCTGCATTGGTTCTAGAGCTACCGGGCTTTCGTCCGCAACGTTCTCCTCTATGGATATGTCAAAATGTGCAAGTACTTGTGCAATGGTTTCTTCTTCCAGTTTTGCGTTAGGATGTACGGATTTGAGTGCAGGTTCTAAGGTCTCCAAGTAGGAGGTAAGGGTTTGTATAGAGAGATCGTATTCTCTGGCTAGTCGACTGATCCGCATGGTTTTGAATTATCCGTCAAAAGTAATGACCTAGAAGACATCTTAAAAAAGAACTGAATCTAAAGTTCTGCAAAGAGGAATTTCTGTGACACTAGTTTGTCCGTGAAAACTTTTTAACTCGCAGGATTCTCCAAATCCACAATCCAGCAACCAGTATACCTGTGCCTGCATAAATTATCGGTATGGCCCAACTTGGGAGTCGAGGTGCGGCATAGAACTCAACGAACAATACAAAAGCAACAATTGGGAAAATAAGAATTAGGAAGGCAATGGTTTTGTGGACTCGAAGGAGTAATTGGGTCTCCAAAACGATCCAAACCATTTTGAAAAATTTTCTTAGCACGGTGATTTACAATTTAGGGTGGATTCTAAGTTAGCGGAAATTGCCTTTCTTCACAATCCTTTGACCTAAATTCTAAATGGAAAGCAACTGCATTATTGAGGAAATTCCAGATCCAAACGCATGTCCAGGCGGGTTTGAAGAATGACTGTCTTGTTAGACACGCTTTCGAATAGCGGCTTTAGAACCAGTAAAGCGTTTTCGTTGGTTTGCTCAAGAATACCTGTTTGCAGTGCAGCTTCCTGAATATCTCTTTCAGCTACTTGATAAAGCTCTTGGATGAATTGTGTGCGTTGTTCAGGAGGTAAGTAATTGATCTGTAAATCGTAAAGCCTGGATTTCTCTAAGTCGATCTTAAAGTAGCAAATTTCAGGTGCTGGAAGTGTTACATATAGCGTATCAGTATCGATTCGAATGTCCTCCGGACCGATTTTTCCCAGGTCGAGGCAGCCCGTTGCACTGCCTTGGCTGATGAGGACTGCTTTTGAATCTGGTGCGATCTTATATTTAAAGAACTTTAGATCTACCACGTCGGCTACGCGCTTGATTTCGGTGACTTCTTGAAAATTGTACTTTGCGAGCTCAAGCTTCCCGATTTGTTCTACTCTGGTGAGTAAGGTGTTTTGATACGTCTCTTTCGAGCCTTTGATCCGATCGATACCAAAGCCATTGGTAAAACCCAACCAAAGTACTAGGAGAAGCAATAAGGCCCATGGTACCAGTCTGATGATGAGCCTAAAAGAAATCATCGATTTTTAAAGCTGATACGTTACCGCTTTAACAGCCTCAATGGTTCGCTGCACATTTGGTAGTACTTCCTCAATTAGGGTAGGAGCATAGGGAAGCGAAACATCCTTATTTGTAATTCGATGGATTGGGGCATCCAAATAATCGAAGGCATTCCGCTGCACATGGTGACTGATTTCGGACGAAATCGAGGCAAGCGGCCAGGCTTCTTCAACAATAACCAAGCGATTGGTGTTTTTCACCGATTCAATGATTGAATGATAGTCGATTGGTCGGACTGTTCTAAGATCAATCACTTCTGCATTTGTGCCTTCTTTGGCAAGTTCTTCTGCCGCGCCTAATGCTACTTTCATCATCTTTCCAAACGAAACAATGGTGACATCGGAACCCTCTCTCACGGTGTTTGCTTGTCCAATTTCCAACAAGTATTCCTCTTCAGGCACCTCGCCTTTGTCACCATACATAAGTTCGGACTCCATAAAAATTACCGGATTGTCGTCTCGAATAGACGTCTTCAAAAGTCCTTTGGCATCGTATGGATTGGAAGGTACTACAACCTTCAAACCGGCTGTATTGGCGTACCAATTCTCAAAGTTCTGTGAGTGTTGCTGACTTAGTTGACCCGCATTTCCGGTAGGTCCTCTGAATACGATAGGGACTTGATATTGGCCTGCGGACATCGACAGCATCTTAGCTGCACTGTTAATTACCTGATCGATGGCAACCAAGGAAAAGTTAAACGTCATGAATTCGATGATAGGGCGCAATCCATTCATTGCTGATCCTACTCCTACACCAGCGAAACCTAGCTCGGTGATTGGGGTATCAATCACTCTTTTGGCCCCAAATTCATCCAGCATGCCTTGACTTACCTTGTACGCACCATTGTATTCAGCGACTTCTTCGCCCATTAGGTAAACCGTTTCATCCCTTCTCATCTCTTCACTCATTGCTTCACCTAGCGCTTGTCGGAACTGGATTTCTCTCATGTGTCTATCTTGTTTTCTTTGGGCCGCTAAAATAATGACGAAATGGGTGATTTACCTTGTCTAAAGCAAAAAAGCCTCCCTGAAATACAGGAAGGCTTTCGGAAATTTTTGATGGGAAGATTTACTTCACTGCATTCTGAACAGCATCAGCAAAGTTTGTGAACTCTAGATCGTTCAATGCCATGTCTTTGTAATCAGGCTCTGCATCTACCGCTTTCTTTAGGTTAGATCCAACGTCTGCCACTTTGTTCTGTCTTGCAGCAGATACAGCAAGTAGGTAGTAAGCATCGGCACTTTCAACTCCACTCAACGCATTGTCTGCTTGCTGGTAGTCACCTGAAAGAAGGTAAGCAAGACCCATATCGATTTGCATGTTGTCTGATTTGCTTGCAGAAGAGAAAGAAGCTTTTGCTTTGTCATACTCAGCCATTCTAACCTCTAGGCCTCCTTTCATTGCAGCCACTTTAGCGTTCACGTCATTGTTTCCATTGGCATCACCAAGTACACTATATGCTTCCTCGTAGTTTCCTTGAAGAACTTTGACAGCACCCATGTTTGCTTTTACAAATGCATTGTCGTTCTTCTTCATTGCGATTTCAAGCTGAGTTTCAGCTCCATCCAACTTGGAAGCATCGCCATTTTTAGCCAACTCGATGTGCACAGCAGCCAGGTTGTTGTGTGCTTGCCACATTCCGGAAGCATCAGCAGCAGCTTTGTAGATGGCCGCTTTCTCTTCCAGAGAAGGAGTCAATGTCGCGCTGAACATTAGTTCTTCGATTGTTAAGGTATCTGACTCAGCATCTCCGTTGGCAATAGCTTTTGCCAGTACAGCAATTTGCGCATTGGTTTTCTTAGGCTTAACAGTTAGCACATTGGTTTTTGCACTACGTAGTCCAGGATACACATCCTTAAACACTTGCTTGTACGAAGCCAATTTTTTCATTTCCTTCTCTTTGTCAACGAACGTGCCAGTACCGTTAATGATATCGTTGTACTCTTTCTTAGCAGCAGCGTCAATGCCATCATAAGAAGCCAAAGCAGCTTTGAACGCAGCCCAATTTTGCACAACAGGCTTCAAGATGAAGTCAATGGAATCAGCAGCACCCATGTAGTCATATCTTTTCATTCGATCTCTGTAGAAAGATTCGATTGCAGCAGCTCTGTCTTCAGACAAATCACTGTTGACTGTCTCCGTACCTTCAGGAGAGTGAGTACCCGTGATTGTCACTGTTCTAGTCACATTTTTCTCGGCGATAAATGCACTTAAGTCATCTCTTTTGGATCGGTTTGATTCACCATTGTATGAAAGTGATGTTCTAAGATTTGATCTACCCTGGTCGAAGTAGAAATCAACATTTGTAGGAATCAATTCTTCTTTGTCATTGTATCCATGCTCAGCATAAGATGCCATTGCAATGTCTTTTACCCAACCGGAAGTCATGATCAACCCCTGAGCTACAGCTAATCTAGGAGTCGTTTTTGATTTACCGTTTCGTGTATCCGTAGCAACTCCTTCAATGTACAATGTTCCAGGGTTCATTCCATCCTGGTAAGCAAAATTGAAATTCTCCGCCTTTCTTGAAGAGGTGGTTGAACTGTTAGGGAAGTCCGAAGCATCAAACACTACAGATCCAACATTGATTTCCTGATCTCCGTATACGTAGATGGTGTTCAAGGTGAAGCTTGTATTTGAAGGAAGCATTTTAGGAGGTAATTCGGAACTCAGTTCGAAAGGTACTTGTCCACCATGAACCTCTAAAGGATTAGGATTCACTTGTAAATCATTCTCCTGAGCCAATTTGATCATCTGGTTGAGCTTACAACCGGAAAGCATCATAATTCCTGCTACAGCAATAATGGCTAGGTTAAATTTTTTCATTTGATTCTGTTTTTTTAATTGTACAAACAATAAATAGTAAGTTTCTAAGATATTTTGCCCCAAAATTAATCGAAATATTCATTTAACAAGTCTTAGAAGATAACAATATCAAATCCCTTATGGCTATCTTTGCCATTGACATGGAAGAGCTTCAGGTTTTTATAGAAAAAAATGCGTTCGGAGTATGTACCCGCTTGGGTGAAAAACTAAGAATACCGACGTCTAGCATACGTGTTTTGTTTATCTATTCTTCGTTCTTGACTTTTGGATCTCCACTATTGGTATACCTGGGACTGGCCTTTGTGATGAATATCCGAAAGCATCTAAGGCGTAGAAATACGCTTTGGTACTATTGAAGTTTATCGAATTTTTTCCTCTTTCGCCAGTAATAGTCCAACACCACCACGCGATGATCAAGCGCGTTTGATAAGCGTTGCCGTTTCCGAAGCGTCTTTCCAAGGTTGATCAAAACCTGCAGATGGGCCTTCCACACCGCTACACCGTGTTTTCCGTTACCTTCCAAAATGAACTTCATGGCAGCGATCCAATCCAGTGCGATACGAATTGGCAGCTTTCGGATAATACCACTCCAAGGTAGGTTTTTGAGTAGCATGTACAGTCCATTTCGAAAGTTTAGCTCCGTTTTTCGAGGGCTGAGTTTAGAAAGTGTGCCTCCGCCAACGTGAAAAACTTCAGACGAAGGAATGGCTTTTATTCGGTAGCCAATGCTATGTAGCCGCCAGCATAAGTCAATCTCCTCCATGTGGGCGAAAAAATCAGGGTCCAGACCACCTGCCTCTTTAAATAGATCATTCTTGATAACCATGCAAGCACCGGTAGCCCAAAAAATATCAGCGGGCAGGTCATACTGTCCTGTGTCTTTTTCGATCGTATCAAAAATTCTTCCACGGCAGTAAGGGAAACCAAATGCGTCAAGGTAGCCACCGGCTGCGCCCGCATATTCAAACAGATCACGGTGATTAAAATCCTTGACCTTCGGCTGGCATGCTGCGTAGGAGGGATTTACCTCCAAATAGCCGATTAAGGGCGATAGCCAATTCTCTGTGACTTCAACATCTGAATTTAGGAGTACTACATACGTGCTGTCAATCTGTGCTAAGGCTTTATTATACCCACCAGCGTATCCGTAGTTCTGATCCAACTCGATTAGCGTTACCCCGGGAAATTGATGGTGAAGCAGCTCTAGTGAATTGTCAGTTGACTTGTTGTCCGCAACAATGATTTGTGCATCACCTGAGTAGGCGATTACAGACGGTAGAAACTGTTGGAGATAGTTTGCTCCGTTATAATTAAGAATAACAACTGCCGTGTTGGTCATTTAGGCAAACCCAGAAAAATCCATGCCAGGAATGTTGGGTAGTAGTCCTTCGGTTGATTTCTTGATATGTTCTTTCGATTTCTGGTCAGCTTCCATCACAGCTTTGTTCACTGCGGCAATAACTAGATCTCGCATCATGTTTTTGTCCGCGGTATTTACAAGTGCATCATCTATTTCCAGACTAACCAATTCCTTGTTGCCATTGGCTTTAGCTTTTACCATGCCTCCGCCAGATTCTCCTTCGGCATAGATGTCCTTGAGTTGATCCTGGGCTTCCTTCATCTTGCCTTGAACCTCCTTCACCTTGCCCATCATTTTCATCATATCAAACATATCTGAACTATCCTGTTGTTATAAAATCACAAAAGTACCTCTTTGTCGCAGTATTGTTCCAGTGGTAGTTTCAAAAAAGATTTCGTAGAAATAAGTTCCCGATTGTGCTCGTTTTCCAGAAATCATTCCATCCCAACCTTCGGACAGGTCTGACGAATCATAGATGGTTTGGCCCCATCTGGAGTAAATTTTCACATTGGCATTGGATGAGGGTACGCCAAAAAATTCCAAACGATCATTAATGCCATCCCCATTCGGTGTAAAAGCAGAGGGGACGTAGACAATAAATTCGTAGCGAAGGGAAAGTGTATTCGACTGAAGGGAAAGGGTTTCTCCGTAGGTCGACGTCAAGGAAAACACCTGAGTGGTTCCATTCTCTGCTACCAGATTTATGTTGAAAGGTGTTGATTCAACTGAGGCCGACTGCACAGCACCTGAACTTCCGACTTGGTAAGTGTCTACACTCGTGGTGGTCAGGGAATTTTCGGCCGCTGTCACCTCTATCTCGTATTGATTTTCCCCGACTTCATTGGCCGAAACCAGCGGAGGATGTGTCTCTGCTGTAAATAGAATTTCCTCGCAAACGTCGCGGTAGTTGATCCGATAGAAGTATTTCCTGGATGTGGATCCGATTGGATCTGTAAATGATGCTGCTTGTGTTCCTCTCGAAGCAAATGTTCCCCGTTCTGTTCTTCGCTCGACCTCGAAAGTTCCAAGACCTACCTCATCAAGATTGACGTAAATAGATGATGCTTGATAGGATGAGTAAAGGGTCTCAAAGGGGGAAAGTGAAAGAATCGTTGGTGAAGAACAGAATTGGTTACTGGTCCTTGATGTACCATTGCAAGGGTCATATGCTGCGACCGAGATGCAATAATCCCTTACGGTGAAGGGAATGTCTTGAACGACCAGGTACGTCGAATCCAAAAACCCATCGAATATAGTAGTAGTATTTTCTTGTTCAAGAACCACTCGGTAGCTCACATTTGTTTCGACTTGTTCCAGGGTCAAATAAAGTGCGTACTGTGAGCGGCAAGATTGCTTCACTGACGCATGTACGATTCTGGGGACGGGCAACGCTACAATGGGAGTCACAGTCTCAGCATATTCGGTACAGATTTCATCGGCATTGTCAAACAGACCCTTTAGGCGAATGCTTTGCGGGTCGGCGCTTGAAAATTGAAAAGAAGAGGAAGCTCCCTGGTGCAGTGTGACAGAATCATTTGGGGAAAAATAGATTCGTATTGAATCATAGAATACATCTGTCGATGTGACGGAAACTTCGAGTCCGCTGCACTGTGTTACTTGGATAGCTGGGCTTTGAGGCTCCACCACTTCTATAAAAACGGTGTCGAGCTTCCCACCGTCCAGGCTATCCTTTCCGACTACCTGAATGATTTGGTACATGCCTGCGGTATCGTACGTAAAGGTGGTGTCGTTCGTAAATACGTCGGGGTCAAAGTAGGAATACAGTCGAGTTACATTGCCAAAATCATCCAATGCAGAGACATTGACAGTCATTGGGGGACATCCTTTCGCAAAGGGAACAGAAAATCTACCTTTACTACTTGCTACCTGAGCAGGTGATAAGAGGGGAGCGAACGCAACAAAGAAGACAATATATTTCCAACTTCGCATGAATCGGCTTGAACGATTACCTGTAAAACTAACCTTTAATCAGCCGAATTATTTCATCTAGAGGCAATGGTTTCTGATCCCCAGTTTGCATGTCCTTTAGCATGTACCTAGCATTTTCCATTTCTTCATCTCCAATTACCAGGGTGTATGCGGCCCCGATCTTATCCGCATAATCAAACTGTTTCCTGATTTTCGTATTTTCCGGATATAGATCAGCCTTGAGGCCACTTTCCCTGAGTTTCATAACCACTTCATGGCCATGAACCAGGTTTTCTTCATTGAAATGGACAACCAGTAGGTCCAGCGAGTTTAGCACTTCGGCAGGGAAGAGTTGTAACTCTTCTAACACATCGTAAATACGATCCAAGCCAAACGAGATACCCACGCCGGAAACGTTATTCAGTCCAAAAACACCCGTTAGGTTATCATACCTACCACCGCCACTGATGCTCCCCATCTGCACCGACGTTGGTTTAACTTCATAAATCATTCCGGTATAATAGGAAAGTCCACGTGCCAGAGATACATCCAATTCAACCTGAATTGCTGGGTCGATGCTTTGCAAAGATTGGAAGTACGCTTCTAGCTGAAATACACCTACATTTTCTCCATCAATTTCCTTCAATTTGGCCATGAGCTCTTCTCGTCCGGTTATTGAAAGCAAATCCATCGTTTCCTGAAGCTTGTCCGGATCTGCGCCCAAGGCCTCAATGTTTTGCCTCACTTTTTCAGTGCCGATCTTGTCCAACTTGTCAAGTTCCGCACAGAACGAGATCGTTTGATCTTGCAAACCAACATATGTTGCCAGTAGAAACAGGATTTCTCTATGGTTTACCTTAATAATGTAGTCTTTGAGATCCAGATCGTCAAAGACATCTCTAAATAGCAAGGTGAGTTCGGTTTCACTCCATAGCCCCTTGCTACCAATGATATCGGCATCACACTGGTAGAACTCTCGGTATCTCCCTTTTTGTGGACGGTCCGCCCGCCAAACAGGCTGAATTTGAAATCGCTTAAAAGGAAAAGTGATCTCATTTTGGTTCATTACTACAAAGCGTGCAAAGGGAACGGTCAAGTCGTATCGAAGGCCTTTGTCGGATATCTTGGTGGTTAGTTGCCTGCTTCCCCGCTCGTAATCATCTAGAGTTGTTTTACCAAGGTAATCTCCCGAGTTCAGTACTTTAAATAGAAGCTGATCTCCCTCGTCGCCATATTTTCCGGTAAGGACGGACAGATTTTCCATCGATGGAGTCTCAATTTGCGCAAACCCATACCGAATGAAATTCTGCTTTATTTTGTCAATGATGTAACTGCGTTTAGCCGAGACGCCTGGGCCAAAGTCTCGCGTTCCTTTGGGAAGGGAAGGTTTTGTTTTTGACATTCAAAATTCCTTTTGGACAAAACTACATAATCCCCTAAATTTGCGGCTCATTTCAAGAAAGAAGACCAAAAATGGCGGTAACAAGACTAGAGCGTAAAGGCAGAAAAAATAAAAACGTTGCAAAAAATCGGGTGACTACTATGAAGCGATTAAACTCGCTTCCATCTGTTAAGAACGTTGACATAGAAGAAATTAAGAAGGAGTTTGCAAGTAAGGCAAAGGAAGCTCCAAAAGCGAAAGCAAAGGAGGAGCCCAAAGAAGAGGCTCCCAAAGCGGAAGCTGCAGCAGTAGAGGCACCTGCCAAAGAGAAAAAGAAAGAAGCACCAAAGAAAGAGACTACAGCTAAGAAAGCCCCTGCAAAAAAAGCAGCTGCAAAAAAGGAAGTAGCAGAAGAAGAGAAGCCTAAACCTGCTGCAAAGAAGAAGGCACCTGCCAAGCCCAAGAAAGAAGAAGGCGAAGCTGACAAGAAATAAGTAACGTATCGTTCTGAATAACAAAGCCCTGACCATCGTCAGGGCTTTGTTGTTTTTTGGGGGATTAATGAGCGCTTTATTCTACAATTGAAGCTCTTATTCTTTTTACTTCTAGTGTGATGTCTCGCATGACTTCCTTGGATACGATGAAGTCCGGATTTTCGGCCATCTGTTGTTGGACATCTTCCAGATCTCCTTTGTAGAGGCGATCTAGGATGGAAAGCTCCACCATAATGGATCCAATTGTTTCATCGTATGGCAGATCATCCAGGACCTGGATGATGTCCAGTAATGCCTCTTCTTCACTCAGCACAATCTGCACAAGCGGCTCAAGCAGTTGCTTTGATTCCTCTGAATCGTCCGATTTTTCAATGGTAATCACTGCTTGATACAACCCCTCAACAAATGAACCTGTCAAAGCCAACCCAGCCATCGTAAGATGATGGTCTTCTTCAAGTTTCACGCTGGTTTCCATGAATAACTTGCTAAGCAAACTGGAAATTTCGGCGCGATTGGAGTTGGCGACGTGCCCTCTAAACTCATCCAAGTGACTTTGGTCGTAGATCGCGGAATCTCCAAGCATTTCAGCAATGTCGTGAGCAGTCTCCAAATACTTGATGCATTCATCTTCTTGCCCGTAGGCTGCCAGATAGCTGATGTCAGAAGCATACACACCCATATTCAATGCCATTTTATCGGTGTCCTCCATATAACTCGTGACATTGCTTAGGGAGTTGATGTGCTCCATATCGAAAGAAGCTCCGATCTCTCTAAGCGTAAAAGGCACAAGTGATGGCGGGGGCAAGTCTTCCAACAACTTGTCTATATCATGAATTGTCTTTGCTTCTGCTTCGTTTTCCTGGCTCGTGGCCTTTGAAGAACTGCCAGAACCAGAGCAGCTAAACAACAACCAAGCGGCTGTCAATGTCCCTAAGATGTGCAACTGTCTTTTCATCGCGTTTGGTTTGTGATAAGTTCAAGTTTAACCCAATTCTAAGAGGACTCCTAAACTTTCAGATTAAACTACCACGTTTACAATCTTCTTCGGAACTACGATGATCTTCTTTGGAGGTTTGCCATCCAGCCATTTTTGTACCTTTTCGTCTGCTATTGCTCCCTTTTCGATTTCTTCTTTTGCTGCATCGGCTGGAAACTGGATTTTTGCACGCATTTTCCCGTTGACCATCACAGGATATTCGATTGTATCTTCCTGCAAGTACTTCGCATCGAAAACCGGATAGGGAGCATCCACTACCGAGGTAGTATGACCAAGTTGATGCCATAGTTCTTCTGCCATGTGAGGAGCAAACGGAGAAAGGAGGATGACCATAGGTTCCAGGATCGCTTTCTTATGGCATCCGGAAGATGATAGCTCATTCACCGCAATCATGAAGGCACTTACCGATGTGTTTAATGATAACGATTCGCAATCATCAGCCACTTTTTTGATTAAGCCATGCAAGACTTTTAGTTCGGCTTTGCTCGCCTCATCTTCTATCGTTTTGAACGAGTCGTTCGCGTGGAATAGGTTCCAAAACTTGCGTAAGAATTTGTAAACTCCATCGATCCCGTTGGTATTCCATGGTTTGCTGGCTTCGACCGGTCCCAGGAACATTTCATACATTCGGAGGGTATCCGCACCGTAGGAAACTACCAGGTCATCGGGATTGACCACATTGAACTTTGACTTGGACATTTTCTCAATTTCCCAACCACAATGGTATTTCCCATCTTCAAGAACAAAATTTGCGTCTGTTGCATCCGGCCGAGATTTTTTGAATTCATCAAGGTTTAAGACGTCGTTATGTACCGTTGACACATCTGCGTGCAACTTTTGCACGTCATACTTTTCCCTCAGGCCATGTGAGACATACGTGTTCTCCCCTGATACCCGGTAGACAAAGTTAGATCGACCTTGAATCATTCCTTGATTTACTAACTTTTTAGCGTATTCGTCTACCTTGATGTAGCCTAAATCATGTAAAAACTTGGTCCAAAAACGAGAGTAGAGTAGATGTCCGGTGGCGTGCTCGGAGCCTCCCAGGTAAAAATCGACGTCCTGCCAATAGTCAAGTGCCTCCTTACTGCAAAAAGCATCGGCATTTCCAGGATCCATGTATCGGAAAAAGTACCAGCTACTGCCAGCCCATCCAGGCATCGTGGAGAGCTCGTAGGAGCGGCCTTCATAAGTCCAGTCCTTTGCTCTTCCAAGTGGTGGTTCTCCTTCATCCGTCGGTAGGTATTCGTCTACTTTGGGAAGTTCCAAAGGAATCTGGTCTTCAGGAACCAAATGTGGCGTGCCATCTTCATCGTAATAGACCGGAATCGGTTCTCCCCAGTAGCGTTGTCGTCCAAAAATGGCATCTCGAAGTTTGAAATTTACCTTTCGTGTCCCAATACCTTGTTTCTCCACTTCTTCAATCCCTCGCTCCATGGCATCAGCGGGAGATAGGCCGTTAAGGAAGTCGGAGTTGATGATCTTACCCTCTTTTGTAGGGTCCGCTTCAGTTTCCGTGAGTTTTTGTGCATCGTTGATGATCGTGATGGGGAGTTCGAAGTGCTTCGCGAAATCAAAATCGCGTTGGTCTCCGCTCGGTACCGCCATCACGGCTCCAGTACCATATCCAGCCAAGACATAATCAGCCACGTAAACAGGAATCTGCTCTTGCGTAAAAGGGTGAATGGCATAACTGCCGGTGAATACGCCGGTTACGTTCTTTGTTTCGCTCATTCGTTCACGTTCCGAACGATTTTTGGCGACTTCTACATAGCCGTTGACTGCTTTGCCTTGCTCTGGCGTTGTCAGTTTTTCTACCAGTTCACTTTCTGGCGCAACAACCATAAAAGTCACCCCGAAGATGGTGTCGATTCGCGTGGTGAATACGCGGATGTTATCAGCTGAGCCGGCTATCTTAAAGTCAATTTCTGCGCCGTACGATTTTCCAATCCAATTGCGCTGCATTTCTTTTATGGGCTCTGGCCAGTCAATTTTTTCCAACCCTTCAAGCAAACGATCAGCATACGCAGTAATGCGCATACTCCACTGAGGCATTCTCTTTTGGATGACGGGGTGACCACCACGTTCAGAAAATCCATCTTTCACTTCGTCGTTTGATAGCACTGTACCTAATGCCGGACACCAGTTTACGGTGGTCTCCGCCAAGTAGGTGAGTCTGTATTTGAGTAAAAATTGCTGTTTTTCCTTTTCTGAAAAGTTGGCCCAATCTTGCGCAGAAATCGTAGGGGTATCTTCATCACAGGCAGCATCCAGCTGCTGGTTTCCGTCCTTGCTGAGTAGTTCTATAAGTACATCGATGTGCTCTGCTTTGTTGGATGTATTGTTGTACCAGCTATTGTAGATCAATTTGAAGATCCACTGCGTCCATTTGTAGTAAGAAGGGTCACTGGTCTGTACTTCTCTGGACCAATCGTAGGAGAAACCAAGCGAACGCAGCTGTTCCTTATAGCGATTGATATTGTTTTCGGTAGTGATCGCAGGATGTTGTCCGGTCTGTATGGCGTACTGCTCGGCCGGAAGTCCAAAGCTGTCAAAGCCCATGGGATGCAAGACATTATACCCCTTTAGACGTTTGTAGCGAGATACGATATCTGAGGCAATGTACCCAAGTGGATGACCTACGTGCAGTCCGGCACCTGATGGGTAGGGAAACATGTCCAAAATGTAGTACTTGGGTTTTTCAGATTCGTTTGTGACTTCGTAAATACGCTCCTCTTGCCAGTACTTTTGCCACTTTTTTTCGATTTCCTGAAATTTGTAGTCCACCATGGGTTTTATGCTAAAATTTTTAAGCTCGCAAAGGTATAAGATGGTGCCCTAAAGAATGAATTTATTCCCAATGGAAACCCTTCTCGATTTGATATGTCCTTAGATCAAACTTTCAAAATAAAAATGAAGAACTTACTAATTATCGCTTTACTACTTTTTACTGGTTCGTTGCTGGCACAAGAATCCGACACTACTCAAGTTGAACCTAAGCCAGTAGGTCAGGATACAATTCCTAAGAAAACCCAAGAAGACATTCGGTCAAATGCCAAGGAAGAAACGCCCCGAATCATCTACTACCAGAGTACAGACAATCAGGAGCCCAGAAAAAGAAAAAGAAGACAGGATATTAAGACCTTGAGCGGTTCGATGAGTCACAGTGGTGGCTTTGGTGCGTTATCGTTCAGAAGTACTGACTTTAACGATGAGTCGTTGGTCATCGCGGGACTCAGAGGAGGATGGATTATCAATCGGACGCTAGGTATTGGTGTGGAGGGTCATGGAATCATTCCAACAACCAAATTTGACAATATCGAAGACGGAAGGGAGGTAAGCTTACTGGGAGGTTACGGAGGTATGTTCCTGGAACTCATACTGTTCTCAAACGAGGTTGTACACGTGACATTTCCAACGTCTGCAGGTGCAGGTTGGCTGGGATACCATCTTACCAATAACAACACCATCATGGATCAGGAGGTAGACTCAGATGTTTTTTGGTACGTTGAGCCGGGAGCAAACCTGGAGTTCAATATAAGTAGAAACTTTAGATTAGCTACCGGAGTAAGCAAGCGATTTACGCAAGACTTTGAGCTTCAAAATACTTCTCAGGATGCATTTGAAAAGCTCAACTATTACATCACGTTAAAAGTAGGAGGCTTTTAGAACTTCATTAAGCAGCAGCATAGATAGGCCTACTTTCGAGTGGGCTTTTTTTATTCGCACATTCTGGTGTTCATTTCTGTGCATTGCAACGGAAGCTTGGATAGTTTAAATGGCTGTTAATCAGGTATTTAATTCGTTTGGCACATTTTTTCTTATAGGTGTTATGTCGACTTGAAAACTGATCATGATGCTTAATTTTCTTAAACTTTTTATCCGCACACTTGGCCGCAACAAGTTGTTTGCTACTGTCAATATCCTGGGGCTGACGATAGGCTTTTTTGCTTCCACATTGATTTACCTATATGTCCTAGGGGAATTGGATTATGACAAATTTCATGTAAATGGCGATCGGATTTATCGAATCAATCAGACTTTTATCTGGGGAGAGGATAATCCAGCTGAGTTTTCCAGCACAGGTCCTGGTGTTGCGTATGCCATCAATGAAGCCATACCTGAAATAGAACAAGTCGTTCGCATTCATACGCCAAGTGTGTCATCCATCACGTTTGATCTTGACGGAGAGCAGAAGTTCTTCAATGACGAATGGGTGTTTGCTGTGGACAGCAATTTCTTTGAATTTTTTTCCTTCCCCCTAAAGTATGGAGACGTTAACAATGTCCTCAAAGAACCAAATTCCGTAGTCCTAAGAGCAGAGACCGCTACAAAGTTCTTTGGCGATATCGATCCGGTTGGAAAGATGGTTAAGCTAAATGAAGAGGAATCTTACGAGGTCACAGGAGTGGTCGCAGAGGATATCCCCAACTCCTATATGGACAATTTTGATGTGCTGATCTCAATGTCCAGCATTGATCGAATCAACCGTGTTAACGATAACTGGATGTGGACCATGTTTGAAACGTTCGTCATGTTGGATGAAAATGCATCGGTGGCAGTCGTCGACGAAAAACTTCAGGCATTGCCGCAGAAGTACGCTGTCACCACCTTGGATTGGATGGGGTACACCTATGACGAATACATTGCGGCAGGAAAGAAATGGGATTTTTTCATGCATGCACTTCCCGACATTTATTTGCATTCTGATAATGTAATTAATCGGCTGTCGAGTACAGGCGACCTTAAGATTGTATTTGCTTTGATAGGTTCTGCAATCTTCCTGGTCATTCTTTCCTGTATCAACTTTATCAACCTTAGTACCGCTCAATTCACCACAAGAGCTAAGGGGATTGCCTTACGCAAAGTACTGGGTGTTTCTAAACTGGAAATTAGCAGACGCTTTTTTTCAGAATCCCTGTTCTATTGCTTGATCTCACTTTTTAGTGCAATTGTGCTCTTGTACTACTTTATTCCAATGATCAACCAGTCACTGGGAACCAACATTGCACTCAATCCTTTGGAGCAACCGCAGCTGATCGTCTTCATGGTGGTTCTTGTTGTTTTGATTTGTGCAGTAACCGGGTTTTATCCATTTACCTTTTTCAATTCATTCCAGCCGGTAAAAACCCTGAAAGGCGAAATGAAAACAGGTAGAAAGGGTGTCAGTATTCGAAATGGGATGCTTGTAACTCAATATGTACTTTCCTTCATTCTGATTATTTCAGCTCTCACAATTTACGATCAGCTTAATTTCTTTTTGACGAAGGACCTCGGCTTTGAAAAGGAGAATCTACTCACCATTGAGAACGTTCACTGGACCACCTCACCTGAAAGTTTCGTAGAGGAGTTAAAGAACGTCGAGGGCGTTGTTTACTCATCCTATTGCGATGGCATTCCGATGCTTATTTCGAATGGAGATCAATTTATTCCCGATGAACCGGATGCTGGTTCCCTGCCATTGAATTATGCAGTCGGGGATGAGGAGTACTTGAAGACGATCGGATTGGAAATAGTGGTAGGCCGCGTCTTTGACGAACGATTTGCGACAGATTCTACGGGTGTTTTGTTGAATGAAACGGCTGCTGAGGCAATTGGTTGGGCGATTGATGAGTCCATTCTAAACAAAAAGATTTCTAACTGGAGTGGCACGTACCACGTGATTGGAGTATTAAAAGACTTCAACTACTGGAGTCTGTATTCGCCGATCGAGCCCTTCGCAGTTTTTAGCAATAATTCCAGAGCCCAGGGTGGGAGACCCTTGACGCGCGTGGCGGTACGGATTGCCGGTTCGGACCAACAAATTGCCAAGGTTCATCAAGAAATTGAAGGTAAATGGAGTGAATTTGCACCCAACAGGCCGTATGAAACAAGGGTGTTAGCAGATCAATACGAGAACGGCTATCAGCAGGAAACACAATTCAGGGATGTCTTATTCTTCTTTTCTATCCTTACGATTATCATCGCCTCCTTGGGACTTTTCGGAATAGTGGTCTTCTCCATTGAGCAAAAGCTTAAAGAAATTGGGGTGAGAAAGGTCTTGGGTGCCTCTGTCACCGGGTTAATCGTCTTGTTTTCCAGGCACTACGTTAAACTACTTATTGTTGCGTTTGTGATTGCGACGCCTGCAGGCTACCTGTTCATGGAAAGCTGGCTGGATGGCTTCAAAAACTATAGGATAGATCTAAATCCATATACTTATTTGATCTCATTTGCAGTCCTGTTTGTGATCAGTGTTGTTATCTCAGTCTATCATACGCTGAAGGCGTCACTGATGAATCCCTCAGAAGTGCTGAAAGACGAGTGACGCAGTTGTCACTTCTTAACCTTTGCGCAGAAGCGGTTCAATAAGATTGGAAGCACGGTAAGGTCAACGATTAAAGCGGCGACCAGCGCAAGGCAGATAAAAAGGCCCATATAATACGTGGCACCAAAGCTGGAAAATAAGAATAGGCAGAATCCCGCACACATGATAATAGACGTTATGACTACTGCATTACCCGCATGTACGAATGTCTCAGTCATTCTCTTGCCAGGGTCTTCAACATTGCTACCCAGGTAATTACTCATGATGTGAATGGTATCATCCACCGCAATGCTGAAGGCTATCACAAAGATGATCGCAGTAGTCATCTTAATGGATATACCAAGCCATCCAATGATACCAGCCACCAGCAGAAGCGGAATCAGATTTGGGATGAGACTGATGATCAGGAGTTTCCAAGAGCGGAAGTAAATGCCGAGTACAATGCCAATAATGGCCACAGCGGTAAACAATCCTGAAAAAAGATTGGTTGAAAGCAGCTCATGACTTTTGTCGATGAGGTATGTGGTGCCCGTAATACTATAGCTCAGTAGCTCGGATGCAATAGTTTTATTGAGATAGGAGAGCATCTGCTCATTTCGACGTCCCGTTTCTTTGGAGCCAAGTTCGGGAATAAATCCAATGAGCCTTGCTACTTTTCCGTCCTCGGTTACGAGTTTGTCCAGCCGTTTTGGATCAATTCGATTTTTCAAGCGAATTGTGCTTTGGTACGCGCTTTGTTTTTCTGGGTAGGCGTAGTATTCATTTAAACCGCCATTGTTGACCATGTTCAAGTACTTCGCAATGGTGGCAGGTGACTGTACATTGCTGACGGTATACTGTTGGAGCAGGTAATCTTCGATTTTCACAAGCTGATCCATGACTTCTTTATCCCAAACAGCGTACTGTTCGTCCATTACTTCTACGCGAATCTCAAAGGGCTTGGAGCCTCCAAATTCATCATCCATGAATTCAAAATCACGTCTGACTTGTGACGAAGGAGGTAAGTCATCAAGGAGAAAGGCGTTGATTTCAAGCTGAAAAACACCTGGTAGCAACAGTAACGTAATCAGTAGCAGCGCGGCAACGTACCATTTGCCATTATTGATCAGCTGTGAGGTGTACTGTTTAGGAATTGGAAGCAGGGGTGCTTTGTCGGTAAAACGCGTAAGAGAAGCAATCAGCAGGCCGAAAGAGAATGTGATAGCGAAGGCGAAAAGAATACCAATTGCAGTAAAGAGTCCAAGGTTTTGAACAGGCTCTGTATTAATCCAGAAGAGGCTTAGAAAACCAATGGCAGTGGTCAGCGAAGTCAGCAATGTTGGTGTCCAAACAATGGAGACTGCTGCTTCCAATTCTTCAGATCTGTTACTTCGCTTTGTTTTGCCTAAGGCATTCATTAAGTGGACAGCATCAGACATGGACACAAAAAACAAAATCGGTGGTATGAGCGAGCTGAGTAGATTGATTTTAAATCCAAGAAATCCCATCAACCCAAACATCCACACGATGGAAAGTATGCTAATCAGGAACGGTAACGCAGCAGACTTCAGATTTCTAAAAATCAGCAGGAGCAATAAAAAGCTCAAAACAAGCGAGCCAAGGAGAAACTTCCCGAAGTCTTGTTGAATGTATTGGATGAAGGTATTTGAAGCACTCAACTTACCAACTAATCTGATGTTGTTAAGATTGAAGGTTGACGCTTTTGACTGGATTGCGGAGAGCAAAGCTTCACTTCGCTGAGGGTCATCAAAGTGTGCATGATGCACGTACATGCTCAGGGCATTAGCGTTTTGACTGATTGCTGCTCGATAAAGGGGATTGCCATAGATACGAACACTGTCATCGCTGAGCTTTTGAGGGTCATCGAGATGAAGCAATGGAAAGACGATCAGACCGGTCGGAGACTTTACCACATGTTGAAGTGATAAGGGAGAATATACTTTTTCTACATCATTCAGATCCAGCAAGGCAGACTCAAACTCCGTCGCCCGACGTAGGAAGCTTGAGTCGAAAACAGATGGCTCCTGCTCCAGGATGATGTGAAGAAAGTCATTGTCATATCCAAACTGAGCTACATGTTTCTGGTATCGTACGCTTTCCGGATGATTTTTTGGGAAGAATTTTTCAAATTCAAAGTCGACCCCTAGGTATTGTAGGTGCCAGGCAAGAAAGACGGTGACGACCGACAAGGTGGCCGTCAGTATCGCTCTTCCTTTTCGGGTCTGAATCCATTCAATATATTTCTTTAGATAGGAGCTCAGTGTTTCTTTCCTTAAATAGTAGCTTTGCGAAGCAAACTACAAATCCTATGCAACAATACCTCAATCTTATGCAACATATCCTGGACCATGGGACGGAGAAAGGCGACAGAACCGGGACCGGAACCAAAAGTGTTTTTGGCTATCAGATGAGGTTTGATCTTAGTGAAGGATTCCCCTGCGTTACCACCAAGAAGTTGCATCTACGATCCATTATTCACGAGCTTCTTTGGTTTCTCAAGGGGGATCAAAATATACAATACCTGAAAGACAACGGAGTGTCCATTTGGGATGAATGGGCGGACGAGGATGGAAATCTCGGCCCGGTTTATGGGGTGCAGTGGAGGAGTTGGGAAACACCCGACGGAAGAAAGATTGATCAGATCAAGCAGCTGATTGAGGGTATCAAGCGCAATCCGGACAGCAGAAGACACATTGTCAGTGCCTGGAACGTCGCAGATGTCGAAAATATGGCCCTTCCACCTTGTCATACACTGTTTCAATTTTATGTGGCCGATGGAAAACTAAGCTGCCAGTTGTACCAGCGTAGTGCTGATGTGTTTTTAGGTGTCCCTTTCAATATTGCATCTTATGCGCTTTTCACGATGATGGTGGCGCAGGTTTGTGACTTAGCACCAGGCGATTTTGTACATACATTTGGGGATGCGCATCTGTACTCCAATCATATAGAGCAAGCCCATCTTCAATTGAGTAGGGAACCTCGAAACCTACCCACAATGAAGATCAATCCGAATGTGAAAGACCTGTTTGCCTTCACGTTCGAAGACTTTGAGTTGCTCAACTACGATCCGCATCCACATATAAAAGGTGCAGTGGCAGTGTAACTTTTTCGTAATAAAACCTGTCTGTTATACAACAAACCCAATATGGCTGAAAGTAGTGGCATCTTTGACATGATTGGCCCCGTCATGATCGGGCCTTCCAGTTCTCATACAGCTGGAGTAGTACGGATCGGAAGGGTCGTTTTCAAAGTATTGGGTGGCGTGCCGGAAGCCGCTGAGATTACGTTTTACAATTCGTTTGCCAGGACGTATGAGGGACATGGTAGCAACCGAGCCATTCTTGCGGGGTTGATGGATTTCAAAACGGATGACAAGCGAATAAAAACAGCTTTAGACCTAACCCAAGAGGCTGGCCTTTCGTACAAGTTCAGGTCGATTGGGAGCGCGTCTACTTTTCATCCGAACACGGTGAGGATTCTCGCCGAGAAGAAAGGAAGTAAGGTGGAGATTTTAGGAGAAAGCAGGGGTGGAGGGGTAATTCGAATCAGAGAGATAAATGGCTTTGAATCGAATTTCACGGCAAGTATGCATACGCTTATTATTGAGGCCGATGATGTAAAAGGGAGTATTGCTTTTTTTACGGAGGTGCTGTCTCAAGATGAATGCAACATTGCGACCATGACCGTATCAAGAAAAGCAAAGAATGACCTTGCTTGCCTGATATTGGAAATGGACTCCGGAATTGACAACATAACACTGAAATACTTAAAGAAGAGGAAATGGGTGCATAATGTCATCTATATCCCTGACATAGACCAATAATATGCGAAACCTACTATTCACCATTCTTACCGTTTTCAGCCTCACCCTTCTTGGGCAACAAAAAAGGGTACTGACCATTCAAGAGTGCATCGAGATTGCAATTGAGAACAACTTAAATGTCAAAGGCAGTCAGCTAAACCTTGAAACAGCAAAAGTCAATTTGACACAAGCTCAAGCCCAACGCCTACCGACATTAAATGGCAATGCAAGCTATGGATACAATTGGGGGCGAAGTATTGACCCAAACACCAACTTGTTTGTCAATCAGCGAATCAACTTCAATTCAGTTGGATTCAACGGAAGTCTTCCGTTGCTGCAGGGTTTTCAGGTAAGTAATGCCATAAAGCAGTCAGATACCGATCTTACTGCCAGTGAATTGGACTTACAAAGGGCGAAAAACGATATTTCACTCAATGTGGCCTCTTTTTACTTAACGGTTATTCTGAATAAAGAGTTGGTGGAGAATGCGCAGTTTCAATTGGAATCCAGTCAGCAACAGCTTGATCAGACAAAGAAACTCGTTGCTTCCGGAGCTCTGCCAATCGCAAATGAACTACAGTTGGAAAGCCAGGTAGCTACCAATGAGGTGAATTTGATCAACAATCAAAACAGTTTGGATTTGAGTCTCTTGGATCTAAAGCAAGCGCTGTTGTTGCCTCCTGGACAAGAAATCGATGTGGTTGTACCTGATGTAGTGGTTGGGGAGTCGGAGATAGGTGATATCAATCCAAAAGAAGTTTATGAGTATGCGGTTGAAAACCAGCCTGAAATCATGGCTGCAGAAGCTCGAGTCCAAAGTTCGAACCTGGCCCTTGATGTGGCGAGAGGTTCCTTGTATCCTACATTGAGTTTAAATGGAAATTTAAACACAAACTATTCGGATGCCGTGGATCAAATCTTTGTACCAAATGGTGGGCCTTCTACCACCGTCGTGCGTCCTAGTGAAGACTTCATCATTGCTGACAATTTGGGCAATCCCATTGCAGGACAGCAGGTTTTTGAGACGTTTGAAGTACCCAGCGGAGATGTGGAAGATTACACGGTAGCCAATCAATGGGATGACAACCTTCGATACTCTGTATCCTTGGGTGTTTTTGTACCCATACTTAATGGCCTGAATAGCAGATCAAATATGCAGCGTGCGAAGATAAACGTGCAACAGTCCGAACTGAATGCGATCAGCGAACGAAACGTGTTGTATCAAACCGTGGAAAACGCATATCGCAGCGCGTTAGCAGCAAGTAGAACCTACACCGCTTCACAAAAGCAGGTGACTTCTTTGGAAGAAACTTACCGAGCTGTAGAGAATCAATACAATAACGGGGCCGCGAATTTTACGGATTATCAAGTGGCCGCTAACAACCTCTTCCAGGCTCAATCTGATTTGAGTAGGGCGAAGTATGACTTTATATTCAGACAGAAGATTTTAGACTTTTATTTAGGTCGACCTATCACATTTTAAAACCAATCACCAACATCATTATCTAAACTAATATGGCGAAAAAGAAAAAATCTAGCAATCGAATTCTCTACATTCTAGGTGGGGTGGTTGTCTTATTGATTGTGGTGGCAATCATTGGCAAATCCGCTGGTTTCGTAGGGCAGAAAAAGAAAATCACTGTAGAGGTGTTCGAGGCTGAAAAGAACACAATTATAGAGAAAGTCAGTGCCTCCGGACAAGTACAGCCGGTCGTTGAAGTTTCCCTTAGTCCTGAAGTTTCGGGTGAAATCATTGAAATGGAAATCGAGGAAGGTGATAGTGTGAGCAAAGGTGATTTTCTGCTGCGAATTCGGCCTGATAACTTCAAATCAGCCCTCGATCAGGCAGAAGCGAGCCAAAATCAGCAACGTGCGGCGTTGGCTCAGGCACGTGCGTCTCAGGCAAGAGCCTCAGCAAACTTTAAACGCGCTGAGCAAGACTTTCTCAGACAGAAGAAACTCTTTGAAGAGAAGGTCATTTCAGAAGCTGATTACCAGCTGGCCGATGCCAATTACCAAATTGCAGAACAAGATTTCGAGTCAGCTAAAGAGAGTGTGAATGCCGCAAGTTTTAGTCTAAAAAGTGCGGATGCTCGTGTGGCTGATGCCCGGGAAAACCTACGCTTGACCAGTCTTAGGGCCCCCATGAGTGGAATTGTCTCCAAACTTCCTGTGGAGCTCGGTGAGACCGTCCTGGGTACTTCTCAGTTCCAGGGAACAGAAGTCATGCGCGTGGCCGATCTCTCTAAAATGGAGGTCAAAGTTGATGTCAATGAAAATGACATTATCAAGATCAGCGTGGGAGATACCACCATTATCGATGTAGATTCTTATTCGTATTTGGATAAGACGTTCAAAGGTGTGGTGACACACATTGCCAATACTGCTAATGACAAAATTTCTGCTGATGCAGTTACGGAATTCGAGGTGCGCATTCAGATTCTGAACAGTTCTTATCAAGATTTGGTCAAAGAACAAGGGCTAAAATATCCATTCAGGCCTGGTATGACTGCAAGTGTGGATGTCATAACGGACGTACGAAAAGGTATTATGACGGTGCCGCTGTCATCTGTCACGACGCGTGAGGAGAAAGATGACGACGAGGAAACAGAACAATCAAATCTGCTGGATGAGGATGTGAAGGAAGTAGTATTTCTTGAGGTGGATGGAAAAGCCGTCAAAACTGAAGTAAAAACGGGTATTAGCGATTTTGAGAGAATACAAATCCTGGAAGGCGTCAGCGAAGGTGATAAGGTTATTTCAGGCCCCTTCCTAGCTGTTTCAAAGCGACTCAAAGATGGTGACGATGTGGAAATTGAGGAAGAAGAAGAGAAGCGAGGGGAGGATGACGAAGAGGAGTAATCCGATCAATAGACCAAGGAAATAAAAATGGGGAGCTTAGTATGCTCCTTTTTTTATGGATTTATACTTTTGATTTTTGCCCTAAGGACAGTATTCAGTCCAGTTGAATCGTATGTGTTTGCAATACGTTATTGTCTTTGCCGACGTAGCTTAGTTTAAAAGAAGGCAGTCGATCATTGAAAACAAGCTCAAGCACAGCGAAATTGACATCATAGACAATTGACTTTTCTCGAAAAGGATTTGGCTCATCTCTAGGCTCACCCCAAGGGTTGGTTAAACTGCTAGAAGTCAATTCATAGAGTGGAAACGGATAGCCTTCAACTTGCGTCTGTGAAACTTCTGAAATATGACGGTCCCCGGACAATATGATCGCAGGTTTGTCAAGTCTGGAGAGTACATCGTTTAGCCGGTCTATTTCGTTTGGAAAGTTCGCCCATTTCTCAAATCGATGTTCCGTAGGTATCACCTGAATGCCGCTGGCGATGAGATAGCAGTCAACTGAAGAATCGGAAAGTTGTTGCTCAAACCATTTCCACTGTGCCTCACCTAAAATCTCGCCTGTCGCATTGGGTATATTCCAATTCCTTTGGTCTTTGGCAAGCGAATCTCGAAAGTATCGTGTATCCAATAGGATGATCTTCACTTTTTGATCTCCCGACATAAATGAATACGACTGATAGGCACCTTTTCTTTGGTAGGCTGGGTGATCAGCGGGGACATCCAAAAACGCAAACAATTCATCTTTGCTCTCGTCCTTCATGGGATATTCCTTTCCACCATCATTTACACCGAAGTCGTGGTCATCCCAGATCCCTACCACCTGAGTGTTTTCAAGTAATGTTTGATACTCTGTATTAGACTTTTGGAGGTCGTATTTTTGACGCATCACCTTCATGTCCTCTGTATCGCCATAGATGTTATCTCCTAGCCAAACCCAGAGGTCTGGCTGGGTAGCATTTACCTCCTTCCAAAGTTGCTGGTCTACTTTGGATTGATGACTACACGATCCAAATGCAATTTTGGAAATCGAGCCTTGTAATGGCTGATCAGCTTCCTGAGCACCTAAAATGAAAGGCAGAACAAAGATGATTTGGATGATTTTTTTCATATTGGAAAGCTAACGGACAAATGATAAACAAATGTGAACCAAGTGTGAATTATTTGGTGATTTGTATTGGTTAAGCAATAAACTTGTGATGCTATGATCCTTTATTACTCAGATGCTCAAACCGGCGGTACCATTCAATTTATTTATGATGAGGAGCATGTAGGAGCGCAGGCGTTCAACAAGGAGGACAAGGGTTTACTTACAATCCTTTGGAATAGGGGAGGAAAGCAGGTAGTAGCCGTAGATGACGAAACGTTGGAAGTTGGTCAGGACGAAGTATTAATCCTGAACACCAATCAGACCTTTACGCTGTTGCGTCCGGAAGATGTGGTCGCGTGGCGATTCAATCGAGATTTTTATTGCATTATTGACCATGATGCGGAAGTTTCCTGCGTAGGACTGCTGTTTTACGGTCATCATTCCGTGCCCACCGTTCGACTCAATAGCGATGAGCTTAGGAAGCTGGATCTTTTGGTAAAAGTGTTTAAAGATGAGTATTCAGAACCTGATGACAACCTCAAAACGGAGATGCTTCGCGTCATTCTTAAGCGCTTAATCGTAAAGCTCACACGTATCTACAAGAAGCAAGCACAGTTGGAGGAGCTTTCCGGAGATGAGCTAGATGTGGTTCGAAAGTTCAATCTTCTGGTGGAAACTAATTTCAAAAAACACCATCAAGTGCAAGACTATGCCGACCTGATGCATAAGTCACCCAAGACAATCTCAAATCTATTTTCAAAGTACAGCGACAAGTCTCCTTTGGAAGTAATTCACAACCGGATCATCTTGGAAGCCAAGCGGCTTTTGATTTACACAGATAAGTCCGCGAAGGAAGTAGCCTTTGAGTTGGGCTTCTCTGACATTCCAAACTTTAGCCGATTTTTCAAGAAGAACTTGCAGTCATCACCTACGCAATTTCGAATTTCTCACAAAAAAGGTTAGAAGGGGAATAATTGACAAGGTGTCGGGAAGTAATGACACTATCTCCCCATGCTTTAGAGCCGTTCTTATCAGTACAATTTTTAAACAAAATAAGAACACAATAACAATCTAAAATCATGGAAAATTTAAATGTCCCAACCCGAGAAGAAGTATCTGAAAACAATCAGCAAATCTTCGACAACTTGAATTCAAAACTTGGATTTGTTCCAAACTTGTATGCAACGTTTGCACACAGTGATACTGCGCTTGCAGACTACTTGGCATTCCAAAATCGAAAAAGCTCGTTGAAAGCCAAAGAAAGAGAAGTAATCAATTTGGTGGTTAGCCAAGTCAACGATTGTGAATACTGCCAGGCTGCGCATACCGTATTAGGTAAGATGAATGGCTTTACAGATGAGCAAGTACTCGAATTGAGAAGTGGATTTGCTTCGTTTGATGAAAAACTTGATGCACTTGTGAAGTTTGCACAAGAAACGACTATCAACAGAGGAAAGCCTAGCCAGGCAACTATTGACAGCTTGTTAGCTGCAGGTTATACGAAAGAAAACATCGTGGACATCATCATTGTCATTGGCGATAAAGTCGTAAGCAATTTCCTTCACGGTATCGGAGGCTTTGCTGTAGACTTTCCTACAGCTCCAGCACTTGAAGAGGTAGCAGCTTAATTCATTAGATAACCAAATGTTAATCAACAATAAGATGAAAAATTTCAAAGCAATACTTTTCGCAGTCGCTGTACTAGGTGCAGTAATGGTAAACGCGCAAGAGGCAGAAACGGTAAGCTTGGTGCAGGTGCCGGGCAAGTTCGAACAAACGGAACTAACATTGAAAGCTGGTAAAACCTATGTTTTTGAAGTGGCAAACAGTGGAGTGGATCATGAAGTAGGTTTTGTGATAGCACCTAAAGGAAAGACAGGTCAGGCCGACCACGTTCAAAGTGCATACCTCAAAAGCACAATTGAGGATGGCGAGACGGCTACCTCCAACAAGGTGGTTTTAGAGAAAGGGGAGTATGTGTACTTCTGTCCGCTCAATCCAACACCTCAGTACAGTATCACAGTAGAGTAGTTTGGTTAGTGATAAGTGAGTTGAAGGCCACCAATAGGTGGCCTTTTTTTATTTCTGCAAGTAAGACTTCCACTGGGCAAACAGTTCGTCAGACCCATCAAATAGTGGGGGTTTTACAGTTCGCTGGCAGATGCCTGCGGCTTCCAAGCCGGTTTTAAGAGAGGAGGGGTTTCCCTCCATTGAGCTGAGTTCGTAGGCTCTTAGCAGTTCGTTGTTTAGTTCATCTGTGAAATTATCAGCTTGTGTTCGTTTCACCATAGCACAGAATTCCTGAGGTAGAAGGTTCGCTACCACACTGATAACTCCATCGGCTCCTTCGTGCATTAACTCAAAGGTGGTATGATCATTTCCGGAGATGAAAAGAAAGTCATCCGCTTTTTGGGATAGGATCTTTCTGCATTGCGCAAAGTCAACGGAAGCTTCCTTGATTCCAATGATGTTCTCATGTTCCGCTAATTTAAGTGTCGTTTCAGCTTCGAGATTTGAGGCTGTTCTGGCAGGTACATTGTACAAAATGATGGGATGAGGGAAAGCATCTCCCAGCATCTGATAGTGCCGAATAATTCCTTCTTGCGAGGGTTTATTGTAGTAGGGGCTGGCAG
Source organism: uncultured Roseivirgaceae bacterium (assembly GCA_964593185.1). Taxonomy (GTDB): domain Bacteria; phylum Bacteroidota; class Bacteroidia; order Cytophagales; family Cyclobacteriaceae; genus Ekhidna. Next base: position 17,707 of record CAZQJU010000015.1, on the reverse strand, counting down.
AAAGAAGTGCCGCAAGATTGTAGTCTCTTAAATCTCTGGTGCGTTCGATCAGATTAAAGGTGTGGTTTCCCCCGTGCCCAAATACTATAGGCACTTTGTCTGCCGTTTTCTCAAGCACAAACTCCAGTACCTGCAGTTTTACTTTCCAGGAAAATACGGGAGCTTCTGCGGTAGTTCCCATGACGACAATGTAATCGACTCCTCCAGTTAGGACATGTTCAATAAGGCGTTCAAGTCCACCAAAATCGATCGAATAATCATTGTTCATGGGAGTAGCCAGGGCTACACCAACACCGCCGAGTTCCTTCATCTAGATCTTTTTGAGATACGAAATTAAGTCTTTAACTGCTTTAGTTTTGTCGTCTGAAAGTCTAAGCGACATCTGGAGCAGCTCTTGATATTCTTCAGTTTGAAAACCGATTTTGCAGACCGCTTTGCTGGATGCTAAAACGTGTTTGAAATTAATGTTTGCAGAACTGTCAAGCGCAAGTAAAAAATCGAAGGGTTTGGCAATGAATTTGGATACGCTTTCTTTCTTTACCCCGCCTGTGGTGGAAATATCTTTTCGTGTAAACTCCAATTCGTGAAGCTCAGTCGGGGCTTTAGGGACAATGCTGGTGAAACCTAGTTTTGAAACAAATTTCCGATCTTGCTCCAATGCAACTTGTGCTTCAGAAACGGGTACCCCTCCAAATTCATCTACGTTGTACAGGATTCCTATCCTTTCAGCATTTTCATAGGTATCGTGGTTCTTCGGACCTTGGTTTTTTTGTATACGGGTATTGATGAAAATGCGCTTAATCATTTTCCAGGAGTTCTCTAAATGATGACTCCGTTAAAATAGTGATTCCCAATGAATCTGCCTTCTCTTTTTTTGCAGGACCCATATTGTCACCTGCCACAAGGAAATTCGTTTTGCTAGAAATACTGCTGGACACCTTTCCACCATTGTCTTTGATAATGTTCTTCAACTCTTCACGATCAAAAGAGGCAAACACACCCGATACCACAAACGCAAGGCCATTGAATTTCTCACTTGCTCCCTCTTTTTCTACGACTTCAAAAATGAGTCCCGCTTGCTGTAACTTTTCAATCATTCGACGGCTCTGCGCTTCGGAAAAAAAGTCTACCACGCTTTCTGCTATTCTTTCGCCAATTTCATGCACCGCCTCAATCTGTTCTTTACTGGCAGACATGAGCTGTTCGATGGAACCAAAAGACTGGGCTAGTTTCTCAGCTACGGTTTTTCCAACGTATCGAATTCCCAGGCCAAACAAAACGCGTTCAAACGGTTGGCTCTTGGATGCCTCAATCGAGTCCATGATGTTCTTTGCTGTTTTTTCCTTAATGGAACGTTTTGTGGCTTCGCCAGTTTCTTCGTCGATTTCCTCAAATTGTAGGTTATTGATCTGATCAAATGTGAGATAAAAGATATCCGAGAGATCATGAATCAAGCCTTTAGATAAGAATCCATGGATCGTTCGAGGCCCAAGAGACTCAATGTTCATGGCATTGCGACTGATGAAATGCTCAATTCGCCCTTGAACTTGAGGGGGGCACGTCTCCTTGTTAGGGCAGTAATGCTGTGCTTCACCCTCTTTCCGAATCAGTTTTGTTCCGCACTCCGGACACACATCAATGTATTTATGAGGCTGGATTTCTGGAAGTCTTTTCTCTGTATCTACACCCGTAATCTTCGGGATTATTTCTCCACCTTTTTCCACGCTCACAGAATCACCAATACGAACATCCAGTCGTTTAATTTCATTTGCATTGTGAAGTGAAGCTCTTTTAACCGTCGTTCCTGCCAAGAGAACGGGCTCAAGTTCTGCAACAGGGGTAATTGCACCTGTTCGCCCCACCTGGTAGCTAATGTCTTTTAATAGTGTGATAGCAGATTCAGCTTTGAATTTGTAAGAGATTGCCCACCTTGGATTTTTGGCGGTGAAGCCAAGTTCGTCTTGCTGGTTCAAATTGTTCACTTTGATTACAATGCCGTCTGTCTCGACGCTTAAGTCATGTCGCCGCTGATCCCAGTATGCGATGTACTCCAATACTTCATCTATGGACTGACATTTTTGGTAGGTCTGGGAAACGTTGAATCCGGCTTGCTCCAAAAACTTCAGGGCATCCTCGTGTGTAGCGAACGAGGTTTCGTCGTCCAGGTAGCTGTAGATATAGCACTCTAACTTTCTGTCTGCCACGATTTTAGAGTCTTGCATCTTAAGCGTACCTGAAGTGGTATTCCGTGGATTTGCTAGCAGTGCTTCACCTTCCTTTTCTCTTGCTTCGTTTAGCGCTACAAAGACATCTTTAGGCATGAAGACTTCACCTCTGGCTTCGAAAGAAGGCACAGGTGTTTCTCCTTTGATCTTCAACGGAATGGATCTTATTGTTTTGATGTTGGTAGTGATGTTGTCTCCTTTGGTGCCATCACCGCGCGTGATACCTTTATCCAGAATGCCATTTTCATAGCGTAAGCTAATGGCTACCCCGTCAAACTTAAGCTCACAGATGTACTCGTATTGATCTGTTCCCAAGCCTCTTTTAACTCTGCCATCAAAATCCACCAATTCTTCTTTCGAGTACGTGTTACCTAGGGAGAGCATGCGATAGTTGTGGGCTACCGTTTCGAAATTTTTGGTAATGTCTCCGCCAACTCTGGTAGTAGGCGAGTGCGCAAGCTTGAGATCAGGATAGTCAGCTTCCAGCCTTTCGAGCTCTTTTAATTTTTGATCAAATTCATAATCGGAGATTTCAGGTTTGCTTTCCTGATAGTAAAGGTGGTTGTGGTGGTTGAGCTCATTGGTGAGCTCGGTAATCTTGATTTTTACTTCCTCGTTGGTCATTTTGACAAATCTATCCCATTCGAGTTGGATTGAAAATGGTTTCAATCGCTTAAGCCATTGAGCTTCTCTATTTTTGCGTCATGGCCAGAGAATTTTCATCTCAACTTGCTTCCAACTCAATTTTTGGAGTTGTCCAAAAAGCGTCCAAACACCTTGGGGTCGATAGCTACATTGTGGGAGGATACGTTCGAGATTTGATTCTTCAGCGATCATCGAAAGACATCGACTTTGTATGCATCGGAAGTGGTATCTCGTTGGCTAAGGAGGTTTCGAAGCAGCTAGGACCCGGAGCCAAACTTTCTGTTTTTAAAAACTTTGGCACTGCAGCCATCCATTTTGCGGGATTTGAATACGAATTTGTCGGTGCACGAAAGGAATCTTATCGAAGTGATTCCAGAAAACCGCTAGTAGAAGATGGAACGCTTGAAGATGATCAAAATCGGAGAGATTTTACAATCAATGCCTTAGCGATCAGCTTAAACGAGGGCAGCTATGGCGCGCTGATTGATCCCTTTAATGGGATGGATGATTTAAGAAGCATGATGATCCGAACGCCCCTTGCTCCGGATGTTACGTTTTCGGATGATCCACTTCGCATGATGCGAGCTATACGCTTCGCTAGCCAACTCCATTTTGATATTGACCCTGATACGTTTGACGGTATCATCAACCAAATAGATCGAATCAAAATCGTATCGCAAGAACGGATCACCGATGAGTTAAATAAAATCATTTTGTCTCCGAAACCTTCCTATGGCTTTAAACTATTATTCCATAGCGGCTTATTGAAATACATTTTTCCGGAAATGGTGAAACTGCAAGGAGTGGAAAAAATAAACGGTAAGTCACATAAGGATAACTTTTACCATACCCTGGAAGTGTTGGACAACATCTCGGAAATGACCGAGGATTTATGGTTGCGATGGGCAGCGATTTTGCATGACATCGCAAAGCCCGCTACTCAGCGCTTTAATACCAAGGTAGGGTGGACCTTCCATGGTCATGAAGATTTAGGGGCCAAATGGGTGCCCAAAATTTTCCAACGGATGAAACTGCCCATGGACGACCGAATGAGATACGTGCAAAAGCTGGTTCGGTTGCATTTACGCCCAATTGCATTGGTAAATGATCATGTGACGGACTCGGCGGTTAGAAGAATGGTCTTCGAGGCAGGTAACGATGTTGGTGACCTGATGACACTTTGTAAAGCCGATGTAACATCCAAAAACCCTGAAAAAGTCAAAAAGTATCAGGCAAACTTTGTGAAGGTAGAAGCCAAGATAAAGGAGGTAGAGGATCGTGATCGAGTGATGAATTTTAATCCACCCGTCACGGGTGAACAAATCATTGAGACCTTTCAGATTGAGCCTTCAAAAGTAGTGGGGGACATCAAGGCTGAAATCAAGGAAGCCATACTTGACGGTAAGATTAAAAATGATGAGCAGCAAGCCCTCGAATTGATGTTAAAGATTGGTAAAGCCAAGGGACTTACCATCAATCACAAAATCATTTCGACCTCAAGCGACAAATAAGTATGTTTGCGCTCCTAAAATTTACATTCTAATGAAGAAATCACTTTTTGCGCTCTTTTTCTGTGGGTTGGCTATTACCTCTTTTTCTCAAAGTGTGGAGATGGCACCCGGGGACTCCATTCCATGGGAGCTCAGAAAACAGTCATTTATCTACAGTACCGCAACGCAGTTCAACGATCCTATGGTTGCAAGAATGGCATTGTACAACCTTTTGTCCGAAAATCCGGCAAATGTGCCCTTGTATGACTCTCTGGCAATTTCTTACTTCGAATACAACCAGTACGTTTCTGCGGCACTTGCGGCGCAGCAAGCCCTAAGAATCAATCCAAACGATCTGTTTGCTGCTGAGGTGGCCGCCTCTTCTTTTGAAAAGGTAGGTGCTAAGGACAAAGCCTTGACCAATTACGAGAAAGTGTATCTGGATAAGCAAGACCTTACCATCCTATACAAAATGGCTTTTTTGCAGTATGAGTTAGAGCGCTTTACCGAAGCTACAACATCGCTTGATATCATCATTGCCGATGCGGCGGCAGAAGAGTCTTTTATCGTCTTTCCTACGACTGACAGACTTGGACAAGAGGTTCCTTTGAAAGTTGCTGCCTTCAGGGTTAAGGCCATGATGGAAGAATCGAAAGGAAATACAGAGGTTGCTAAAACGCAATATTTGGAAGTGCTGGAGATGTTCCCTGGATTTCAGGTGGTACAGCAGCAACTTAGAGAATTGACGAAACCAGCAGCTGAAGGGAACTAATTACGCTTCCTCCGCTTTTACTTTTAGGCAATCCAGCCATTGGTGAATTTCATTGTACACACTTCGATGATTCTCTACCCAGACGGTAAAGAGCCCTTCTAGTGAGGTGCCAAGCGTCGCGATAGTTTGATTTTCGTCCGTTTCAAGTGACCAGACATAAATGCGTTTGACGAACGTGCTTTTACCTGTCCACGAAAACGTGCCCGGTTTATCCATCAATTGAATTTCGGAACTAGAAGACATTCGCCCAATCTTCCATTCAAATTGGGAACCAGGATGTACTTCGTCAGCAGCCGAAAGATGTTTTATGAGTGGATTCCATTGTTTCCATCCCGAGACGTTGGTGAGAATGGTCCAAACCTTCTCAATGGGAGCCTGAATGATGATGGAATGTTGATCTTTAATGCTGGCATTGGTGTTGATCCTTCCTTCTTTTGCAAGCGCAATGGTTTCTTTCATTGTTGGCGTCAGTAATTGACCGGTAAATTATTCAACTTCCAATACATCTTCTCCTTTTTCATCCTTCTTGAGTAATCCCAGTGTCATGACGAGACTGGTTATAATGATGATAAACAGCAAAATCCCTGATTTAAAATCAGCTAATTGAAGAGCCTCCGGGATTGAATAAAAGAGGAGTAATGTAATCAGTCCTCGCGGCGCAATGGTCACCGCTTGTTTTAGGTTGCCATGTTTGAAGGGCATAAATACCAGGTAGCGCGACAGATAGATGAGCGCAAGAATGCTTACACTTACGAGTGCAACTTGCACATCATAGAGTGTGGAAAGTGCGATGGAAAATCCAAAAATCACAAAGAAGAAGGTCCTGATGACGAATGCCGACTCAATGGTGATCATTAGGAAGGTTTCGTGAATATTTTCGATGGCAATAGGCTTTAGAAACCTGCGCAGTTTACCCACGAAAAAGAGTTTATGGTTGTTAAGCACTAGCCCAAAAATCAGTATCACAAGTAGCGATGATAAATGCATGAGCTTGCCTACACTGAAAAGGAGGAAGAGTACAGAAATCATCAGAAAGAGTTTGACCTTCGTTTCCAGGTTTTGGAAAACGTATATTAAGATGTAACTCAGTAGGATAGAGGTTACTATCGTGACAAGTAGATTAAGTGTAAAATCTCCCAAAACAAGTACTTTGCTTACTGGCTGGGCAAACTCAATTAGAAAGTAGAAAGCCATGATCCCAAGAATGTCTGAAAACGTACTCTCGTAGATGTGAAATTCTTCGTCGTGCTCATCTAGGTTAGCTACAGAAGGAATGACGATGGCACTACTAAGAATAGACAGCGGGGTGGCATAGATCAAGGCAATGATCCAATCCATCCCAAAGGCAAAATACAGGATGCTACCGATACCAAAAATGCATATGAGTAACCCAAACAAGGCAATTAAAAATGACCTTACTATGAGCGAGAACTTACCTCGCTCAATCTTCAATTCAAGTGCTGCTTCCAATACGATCAGGATCAAACCCAGCGTACCAAGAACTTCCAATATTTTGATTTGATCAAAGACTGCAAGGATAGTCTTTTTTTCAATTTCAAACAGTACAATCAACTCCCTGAGGCCAATCCCTAAGACAATGAGTAAAAGGACGGATGGAATGCTCCACTTGGCCGACACCACGTTAAAGAGATAGGAAAGAATAATAATAACTGAAGCAGCAATAATGATGTAGTATTCCATTCCATCAGTTTTAGTCGTAAAATAATGATTCCAACCCCGTTCAAAAAATTAAGCATGCGTACATGACTGTTTTCCCGTAAAAAAACGAGGGTATGTGACGCTCTGGAGGAAAACAAATTTTAGCGCGCTGTCGGTTGAAAACCTTTAGTTCTGGTAATGTCCGCTGAGGTGATGAACATGTTGCCGAATCTTGTCAACTCGTTTGGTGACATGCTTAACGTACTTAATGAGCTCAGTCTCTAGCAAATAAACCTGACTGGAATAGGAAGAGTAACCCACTTCATTACGCGTATCTTCTGCATTTTTTTCGATCTCCAGCATGGCAACGCATTCTTCGCGCATGTAATGGATGAATTTTCGCATATCGTACTCCCTTTCGAATTTCTTTATATCGTGCAGGGTTTTTTTGATCTCGCGATCTTTGCTTCTTTGTGAAAGCTTTAGTAGCACATCGTAGAGTACGGTATCGTAATGGTGTATTTCCCTTAGGAGATCGAAAATCTCCAGTCTGTACTTTTCATCGGCACACAAGTTTTGCAGCCCTTCGTAGGAGGAAAGTTTATCGGCTTCAAGATCCCAAGCATAGGTAAGCTGATCGATCTTTTCATCCAAGCGTTCCTCCGAACTGCTCTCTTGAGCAAACGAATGTATTGCAGCTATTGAAAGAAATCCGAAGATCAGTATTCTCCTGTATAAATTCTTTATCATAGATCCTTCCACCATATTTGCTTTAGAGACTTTAACTACAAAACGAGTAAAATCTTTGCCAAAGATCGCTCTTAGATTAATAACTGGTCGTATTTTCGGCTAATTACACTAATAATACGATGATCCGAACAATTTATTCTACAGTAATTTTGATCATTTTACTTGCCTGCCAGCAAGTGGACGCAACAAAAATAACCGCTGAGGAACTAAAAGATCTTCAATCACAGGGAGTGGTGGTCGTAGACATTCGAACAGAAAAAGAGTATGCCGCTGGACATATACCGGGTGTTTCGAACAATATTGATTACACCCAAGAGGACTTTTTAAGAAACATGGATGTTTTTGATAAGTCCAAACCCATCGTTATTCACTGTGCGCGTGGGGGTAGAAGTGGTAAAGCCAGCATACTCTTGCAAGAGGCGGGATTTCTCAAGATCTTCGATTACGTAGGTGGATTTAACGATTGGAAGAAACGAGGTGAATCGATAGCAAAATGAGCGGTTGTTCCTCAGGTAAGCGCAAGTTTGAGACAGAATCGTTGGCAATAGAGGCGCTGATTCAAAATCACATTGTAAACAACTACCGAGGCAATGAAGGTCCTGTCAATGTGTACCAATGTCCGGACTGTGGATCTTGGCATTTTACTTCGAAAGGGGAAAAGCATCCCCTTCTTGAAGATGAAAAGACGTTACAAATCATAGCAAAGGAGAGAAGAGCCTTCAACTGGGAAAAAGGATTGAAGTAGGCCGAAATTTCATGAAGCGTTGGAGTTATTGAAATGCCCTTAGGGATGCCCTTTGGGGATACTTCTACTAAGCTACAATGTGGACTTTATGTAAATTTGAACACGTAATTCTGAAAATCGATTAAATTCTAACTACCACCCCATGGCCACAGCATTCCAGAAAAAGAAGCTTACCTATTTTTTTGACATCATGGATATCAATGGAAATGGATCCATTCAAATGGATGACTTCTCTGAGATGGCTGAGCATGTGCGCGTCATGATGAACTATGATGAAGGTAGCAAAGAACATAAACGCATAACGGACAAAGCTGCACGGTTCTTTCACGCCTTAGTTAAAGACATTCGGCCCAAAGACACGCAGGAGATCACAAAACAAGAGTGGCTAGATTTTTTCGATTTGGAAAAAATGCCGGAGGAAATGTTGGTTGAATACAAGGAGATTGTTTTCAACTTTATGTTTGACTTTTTTGATCAGAACCGGGACGGATACATTTCACGGAAAGAGTACGAGGATTTTTACAAGATTTTTGGAATCAATACCAAGTTCTTGGATGACGCTTTTCCTAAACTTGATACGTCAAAATCATACAAATTGCACCGCTATGATGTAATGGATGCCGTAGAAGACTTCTTTATTTCGGATGATCAGGACGAGGCTGGAAACTGGATTTTCGGGAATTGGGAAGCAAAGCCGCATGCCTAGGTTGTGCCTATTAGCACCTGAATCTCAATTACTTGGATTGCGCTAAACTTATGGCTCCCTTCTGCCAATCTCTAGGCAGGTGAAAGTTTGCATCAAGGTCATTCTCCAGGACAATTAACCGATTACGCAATTCAACAGACCTCAGACCGATGGCAGCTCGATTGGAATTGGCTGCTTTCATTTTTTCGGAGTCTTCAATTTTTCCTAAGTAACCGTAATTCGTGGTGTTATGACCTGTCAATGTCGTTTTCCGCCAATCCTCGATAATGGCAAAGTCGTACGGATGGAGATTTCCATCTCGGATGGCCTGCAACAGCCTAGGCCGCATCGCTAGGTATAGCGTATCGGCTGTATTGTAAGTTTTAGAAATTGAGTTGTGATGGCTCAGGATGACTGAGGTCCACCACCCGTTGCCAATCAGTCGCTCACCAGGGTATCCATTTGAGTTTAGAAGCTGGTTCAATTGCGCTAGTTGTTTCTCGCTATGAGGGGCAAATCGGTTTTCAGCAAAAGCAGTTTGCTTTTTATCTCCAATTCTAATGAATGCTCTGAATGCCATTTTCTGATCATTTTTAAGCATTTGCCTAACTTCTGTTCTCAGTTGCGTATCCATTCTTTTTATGAAAACGCTTCGGAGGTTATCATACTCTTCTACCAATCGATTCCACTCCGTTGACGAAAGGAAGGGAGTAAATCGTTTACCCTTTCTGATCTCTTTTAATGTCCAGCCATTTTTAATTCCCTTTCTTACAAATCGAAAAAATGCCTCCTTATCTTCACTTAAACTGGCGATTTCGGCAGCTAGTTTGCAGTCCCTTAGAAAAACAAATTCATAGGCTGTGAATAGTGAATCAAACAGGTTAACCGCCTCCGTAAATGATTGCTCAGACACCAGCAGCTCGCACTTGACAATTGTGTGATGATAATTAATGTAATTTTTTTGCGCTTCTGCTTGAATCCCCAAGCCAAGCAAACTCAGCAGCAACAGCAGGGTAGATCGACAATGATTCATAAAAGAAGAATGCAAAGTCAAGGGCGATGGTTGCCTTTCTCGCATTGTTTTATGCGAAGCAGTCACTAATAGTAAGACGCTAAAATTGAGCTTAAGAATTGTCCTGGACACATTTCATGGTCCTTTGGAAGAATCCATCACCACGTATGTCATCATTCCAGATCATGCTGGAGATCTTCCAATCTGCACTCTCTTTGACTAATTGAATGCTGTTGACTCCTACTGCAAACGGGTCTTCTGCAGGAGTTACTCGGGCTTCGTAAAAGCTGTAGCGATGTGCAATTCGATCATACACCTTGGTTTTATGATGCACTTCCCGATCTTCTAATCCCTCAACTATTTTATCTTCAAACAGTTTGATGAAATGTTCGATAAATGCTTCTACGGTAAATGTTTGAGGATGCTCTTCATTGAAATTGATGAGCATTCCTCCATTGACAAATAGGTCCTTGATTTTGTGTATGGAAGGAGAAGTGCCTTTTTCGAATGAAATGGCCTTGAATAGTTTGGCAATTGTTACGTTGACTGCTTCAATATCAGTTTTTCCGGGGTGGGACATAGTATACTATTCACTTATGTACTTGGATGCAGTTTACGAATAACCTGGGTAAATGCAAATAGACAAGCGTATTTTACCCGCTAGATGACTTCAAATTCAGGTTGTTAGCCTTAAAGTATTAAGCTAAAAGTACAGTTCCTGCGCAGTGCGATACGTATTGGCGTGTGCTTCCAGGATGTGTTTTATTTCTTTTGAGTATCCGCCCCCCATCGCTGCAACCAATGGAATCCGCGCCTTATGAGCTTCTGTTAATACAATTTCATCTCGTCGTTTGCACCCTTCCTGACTAAGACCTAGACGTCCAAGTTTATCCGTTTGCAATACATCTACGCCGGATTGGAAGAAAATAAAATCGGGGCTAAGGCGATCCAACAATTGCTTCAGATTGGTATCTAGTAATGTCAAGTATTCGGCGTCCTGTATCCCATCCCTTAAAGGGATATCCAAGTCTGATTTTTCTTTCTGCAATGGGTAGTTGTGCTCCCCGTGCATGCTGAAGGTGAATACACTGGGCTCATTTTCGAAAATTGAAGCAGTGCCATTGCCTTGATGAACGTCCAGGTCTACAATCAATATTTGGGACGACAGGCCCTTGTTCAGGAGATACCGTGAAGCAATTGCGATGTCATTGAGTAAGCAAAACCCTTCAGCTCGGTCGGTATATGCATGATGTGTTCCTCCTGCAATGTTCATCGCTACGCCATACTTCAAGGCATATTCAGCACATTGTATGGTACCTCCATTGATTGTGACTTCGCGATCTACCAGGCCAGCAGTGATCGGAAAGCCACTGCGACGCTCTTCCTGACGGGTGAATTGCAAGGTCTGTAGTTTATGCCAGTACTTCTCCTGATGAATCGATAAGATTTCTCCTTCTGTAAGCTTACGTGGACTGAAGATGTTTTCATTGCTGATTGTCCCTTCATGAAGTAACTGCTTCGGAAGTAAGTCATATTTTTCCATGGGAAAGCGGTGACCTTCCGGGAGCGGGTGATTATAGATTTCAGACCAGGCAACTTTCAGCATCAGTTTATCCCAACAATCCTTGGCTTGCGAATGTTTGGGCTTCTGAAGAACACTTGACTCGTTACCGTCACGCTAAATGTGGTTCGTTTTGCTTGAGGTGGTGGATTGGGGTACAAGGACAAACGAAACTCAAATGTGTCAAATGCCAGACTTTCGTTACGGATCCGGATACCGCCGCCAAAGTTGACGTACGTCTGATTATAAGGCAGTGTACTTCTGGACTCTTTGACCTGACCTACTCCGGCATGTGCATAGGTCGCGAATCGAAAGCCATAATAATACCAGGGTTGGTAGACGACATACTCATTCGAAATCGTGAAGACCTGATCTCCACGGATTTGTTGCCCGCTAATGTTTTGAATACGGTTCAACCCTTCCAGAGTCTGTGATTGAGGGATGGAGAGATTTTCTCCTCTGAAGTAGTAGGCTCGGGTAAAAATTCTGGCTGTTGCCTTACCTGCGTCAAAAAGGGGCGAGAAGTAGCGAGTATTGATTTCCATGACTTCATTGCGCGTTTTACCCTGATTTCGGAAGAAACCAGCCTCAAGGTTTAGGGTAATGTATCCGTAGGGAGTGTAATTAGAGTAGTTGGTTCGGATTCCCCTGTAGGTTCGAGGGTCAAATTCATTCCAGTCTCTTCCATATAGGAGGGATACCAAGTAGCCTTCGGGAATGTCTTCTGTGATATTGAATGCCAAAATGTTACGAGCTTTCAGGAAGTTGATTTGATTAAAAGAGATAGCCCCAAGCAGTAAATGATGATCGTGGTAAACTTCATTGCTATCCAGTTGCACCCTTGGTCGATCCATGTAGTTATCATGGTTTAAGCGCGCCGCAATATTGATGGCCCTGCGACGTCCGACTTCGAACGAGCGTCCGGCCCATAGATCGTAGCTGTTCCTTGAAATTCGAAAATCCTGTTCGTAGACGGAATCTGCGAAGATCAAGTCTTGATTGACCTGCTCCGTTTCGAGCGTGGCTTCTCCGTAATACTTGATTTCGGGAGAGACAAAGTCTCTTCTAAAACTGATCCCCGTTAACTTCCCTAAGTAGCTATTGGAGGTATAGACTGTTCCGTCGATGAAGGTGTTTTGAATACCCCTCATGGTGTAGTGAATGTCGTAGCCATGGTTTGGCTCAAGACTAGGGCTGTATAAGTACCCAACTCCAAACTCCTGACCTGTCCCAAGGATGTTTCGATTGGTAAACCCCAGCTGTACTGCACGATCACTATCGAGGCTAAAATTCACATTCCAAGGAAAGCGATCTTTGTAAATCACGATCACATCAACAGTTTCTAAGTTCTCTGGGTTGATCAGCAAACGTATCCTGACATCTTCTACGTATGCAAGTGAACGAACCACTCGCTCCGTGTCAGCCATGACAAAGGGATCAACTTGGTCTCCCTCGTCAAACAGTAGAAAATTTCGAATTACATGCTGTCGTGTATCGTTGTGAAGCCGGTTACTCCAGCGGGCTACACTGGATTTTGCTTTTCGAGTGGTGTCATTGACGTTGCCATCCAGAATGTCGACAGGAATAAAGTCAATTGATCGAATGGTTTTGCCATCAAAGGCTTCGAAGAAAGATTCACTGCGTACCGGCTTTTTTGTTTTCTGGGGCTCACTTGGCGGGCGTTCTGTTACAAGTAGGTTGTAGAGTTCTTTTGTAATCCTTCTTTTCTGTGCCTGGGTGTAAATTTTGTCATAAAAGTCTTTGTTGACTACATATCTGTTGTTTGCAAACTGGTACTTGGTACCACGTGGCAATAGCAGTAAGGTATCTTGTTTGGCCACGTATATAGAATCTGCAACAATCAAGATCTCGTTCTTTTCCATCTTAATACTATCCATCTGCGCCATGATTGAGAAGCACATGGTCAAGAAAATAGTGGAAAGAGAAGCTTTCATTTGATATGCATAAAACACGAAGCAATGATAGGATTAGCAATGATAAAACAACCATTTAAGAGTGGAAAGATGATGGTTTTGATAATCACATTTGTTACCATTTTTTCATAGTTTTAATAAATCATTCTAAACTCTACTCATCATGGCTAAAATGCACATCGAGCGCTCAATCAGTATCAATGCGCCATCTCAGAACGTTTATAAAGTAATTAGCGATTTCAACGACTGGAGACCTTGGTCTCCCTGGTTATGTATGGAACCGGAAGCAAAGGTCACCGTTGCCCCCGATGCAAAGTCCTATGAATGGGAAGGCAATCGCACAGGTTCTGGAAACATGAAGATAGTCAAGGAGGTAGAAAACGAATTTATCGATTATGATCTGAATTTTTTGAAGCCCTGGAAATCCACTGCAAAGACCAATTTTTCACTGACACAAGAAGGCAATGCCACCAAAGTGACGTGGGTAATGGACAGCAGTTTACCGTTCTTTATGTTTTTCATGAAGGGCATGATGGAGGCCTTTGTTGGAGCTGACTATGAAAGGGGCTTAGATATGTTGAAGGTATATGTAGAGGAGAACGAAGTTCCTTCAAAGTTGGAGTTCAGCGGAAATCAGTCATTTGAAGGAGGCAAGTGGATCGGAGTCAAAACCAATTGTACTATTGACGAGATGGGTCCTAAGATGGAAGCCGATTTTGGAAAGCTGCATCAATACGCCGAAGGGAAAGACCTCTCGGAAGTTAAGATGGCTACCATTTATCACAAATGGAACATCCCCAAAAATCAGGTTTCCTATACTGCGTGCTTTGTTATGAAAGAAGCTCCTGGCGAAGTGCCTTCTGGATTCTCCAGTGGAGAAATACCAGCTACTACGTGCTATGTTCTTCGACATGTAGGTCGGTACCAACACCTTGGAAATGCGTGGTCAACGCTCTACAGTATGCATCGAAATAAGGAATTCAAGCCTAAGAAAGGAATTGACCCATTTGAATTTTATGAAAACAACCCCCAGACCACGCCAGAGAAAGAGCTGATTACAGACATTTACTTTCCCATAAAATGAGCTGTTTTTCATCTTAGTACTTTTTACAGACTAGTGTCTATGCCGTTGGTCAGATAGGAGCGTGTTTGCTTTGCCAAGGTCCACTACTTTTGTGTGCTTAAACAACTAATATTCATGGTAACGAACAAAAGAACCTGTTTTTTCATTTTGCTGATAGCTGTGGGATTCCTCGCAACCCCTGTTGCAGGGCAGAAACGGAAAAAGAAAAACAAGGAGGAGGTGGTTGAAACCCCAAAGAAGGAGGAAAAAAAGACGATAGCAAGCGAAACGAAGAAGCATGCCAAGATCGATGGATTGTTTACGATCTATCGAGATAGCACTGATGGGAAGATCAAGATGGCGATTCGTGAAGATCAGCTTGGTAAAGAGTACATCTACTTTGGCCAGGTAAAAGATGGCGTATTGGAAGCAGGTGCTTTTCGTGGCGCATACGATGGAGAATTCATCTTCAAGATCACCAAGTACTTCAATAGACTGGAGTTTGAAAAGGTGAATACCGGATTCTATTTTGATCAAGATAATCCTTTAAATCGTGCTGCAGATGCCAACATTAGTAAGGCAATTATGGCCAGCGAAGAGATTATCGTTGAGGACGAGAATACCTATTTGATTGATGCGAATAATCTCTTTGTCAAAGAAACCCTGACACAAGTGAAGAGTAATCCAAGCAATCCAAAAGCATTTAAGCTAGGGAGTGCTAGCAAGGACAAGACAAAGATTCTTTCCATTAACAACTATCCCGAGAACCTTAACATAGCGGTACAATATGCGTACGACAACTCTGCTCCAAAAAACTATGGGGGAGATGCGGTCACGGATGCGCGATATGTCTCAATCGAGGTCTACTATTCATTGTTGGAAGTTCCGCAAAATGATTACCAACCTCGTTTTGATGACCCGCGAGTTGGGTATTTCTTGAATCAAGTTGATGATCAAACGTCACCCTCAGCTACACCTTACAGAGACCTGATCAACCGGTGGGACCTACGAAAGAAAGATCCTACCGCAGCTGTCTCAGACCCCGTAGAACCAATTACGTGGTGGATTGAGAACACGACACCGGTGGAATGGAGAGAAACAATTAGGGAAGGTGTGCTTGGATGGAACGAAGCATTCGAGAAGGCAGGTATTTCAAATGCCATGGTGGTAAAGGTTCAGCCAGATGATGCAGAATGGGATGCCGGTGATATCCGCTATAATGTATTGCGTTGGACAAGCTCCCCAAATCCGCCTTTTGGTGGCTACGGGCCAAGTTTCACGAATCCTCGGACAGGACAGATTCTTGGAGCGGATATTATGCTAGAGTTTGTGCATTTTGCCAATCGGGTCAAATACAATAAGATATTTGACCTCGCTTCCTTCGACGAAGAACAGACGATGCCAACATTTGGTAAAGGAAACAATAGGTTCTGCAACTACGGGGACTTTATGCAGCAAAACCTGCTCTTTGGGCAGATTGCTGCCGGAACAGAGGCGGATGAAAGCTACGCCATGGAGGGAATCAAGAAAGAGGCCATGATCGAATTGATTCTGCACGAAGTTGGTCATACCCTGGGTCTCAATCACAACATGAAGGCCTCACAGCTGTTGTCACCTGCTGAGTTGATAGACAATACTTCGGGTGTTCTCACAGGCTCCGTAATGGATTACGTGGTGGTAAATGTCACAAAAGATCGCTCGAAACAAGGCAATTACTACTCCACCAAAGTGGGTCCATACGACGTCTGGGCCATTCAGTTTGGGTATACACCTTTTGAAGATGACGATGCCAGAGATCAACTACTAGCACGCTCTACAGAGCCTGAATTGACGTTTGGTAATGATGCTGACGACATGCGTTCACCAGGAAAAGCAATGGATCCTCGTGTAAATACAGGAGACCTTTCTGACGACGCCATTGGATACAGTATTGATCGGTTTGAGACGGTACGAAACATGATCAAGAATTTGAAAGAAACAACGCTCGATGATGGAGACACCTATCAGGAACTGCGCCAGAACTTCTACATCCTTAGTGGTCAATATGCAGGTGCCTCAAAAGTAATATCACGCTATGTTGGAGGCGTTTACGTAGATCGATCACTTGTAGGACAGGAGGGAGGAACACAGCCGTTCACGCCGGTGGCCTACGCCGATCAGAAGAGAGCAATGGAGGCGCTCAATGAATACGTTTTCGCAGCGGACGCCTGGGAGGTTCCTTCGGATCTCTACAATTACCTGGCCATGCAGCGAAGAGGATATAATTTCTTTTCAAACCCGGAAGATCCAAAAATTCATAGCCTGGTCATGAGTATTCAAAATCAAGCACTACGGCATCTCTTACATCCCAATACGATGCAGAGACTAGTAGATTCCGAGTTGTATGGAAATACGTATGACTTAGGAGAAATGATGACTGCACTTCATAATGGGATCATGAGATCCGACATCAATGGAAGTGTCAACACATTTCGCCAAAACCTGCAGATTGAATATGCCACAAAACTTGCTTCGATAGTTGGCGATGATAAAAGGTATAGTCATCCCGCACGATCTATGGCGTTGTATAATCTGCGTCAAGTAGATCGCATGGCCTCCAATAATGCCGGCAATACCCTTTCAAGAGCACACAAACTACACTTGAAGTCCATTGCAGCGGAGGTACTTGACAAATAGCTCCCTTCCTTCACTAGAATCCAAAAACCTCTGTCGAAATCGATAGAGGTTTTTTTTGGTACAGAAATGGCGAACTGATATATGTTTCACTTTTTATACAACTAATTGATTACTTTCACGTATTGTACAACAAATAGCTAGCAAAAAATGAAAGGAGAACACTTAGGAGAACTTGAAGAATTGGTGCTTTTAACGGTAGGTTCCCTGTACGATGAAGCCTATGGCGTTGCGGTCATGGACGAACTTAGGGAGAAAACTGGGCGTGATATGAACATCAGCGCCATTCATGCGGTACTTCGTAGATTGGAGGACAAGGGACTGCTAAAATCACGAATGGGAGGTTCTACCAATGAACGTGGTGGAAGGCGAAAGCGCCTTTTCATACTCACTAAAGTAGGTAAGCTCTCGCTGGACAAGGTTATTGAAGTGCGCACCGCGCTTTACAAACAGATACCAAACATCAGTTACCAGTTCTCTTCATGAATGTCAA
>CAZQJU010000014.1:0-51433 GCA_964593185.1 uncultured Roseivirgaceae bacterium | reverse complement strand
TGATGAAGAATCGCTTAATCCCGATTTCCGCAAATTTCGGTTCCACCGTTTCATCAATGAACTTTTGGGCTTCGACTTTAAATAAGCCTTCGGAATTGCTGGTATCCACGATCCAGCTAGTCACTTTACTGCGTTGTGCAAAAGGTACACCCACCTCATAGATCGATTCCTTGAAGTTCTCTTTTGAGATCAACAAAGAGTCCCAGGTATCAACCATCGCCTTGAATGAAGACTCGTACTCGCCTGAAACATATCCTTCCACATGATAAATCGTTTTGCTCGTCATTTCATTGCTATTAGGATAGCTGGTTTACGTGCTACTGTTATCGTTTAAGTTCCCTTGTAAAAGCCATTTAAACTTAACTGAAGTTAGTGATATGGAATACAACATATTTTGACAGGAAATACAGGATTTTTTTTGCTAAGCCCTGCCTATGTGTTCAATCCGTATTCAGCTCACTTGTTTGGTAGTATTCTATGAATTTGTTAAATTGGTCAACCAATCATTGGATGATGTTCGATTAATTTTAACAAACGATACCTATTATGAGAAAAACTTTACGATTACTAGCTGTGGTTTGCATGGGGTTTTTATGGAGCCCGGGTACTGCCCAGATGTACATAAGCGAAGTAATGTACTCCCCGGGAGGTGATGACATTCCTAGAGAGTTTGTGGAAGTGCGGGGAACTCCCAGTGCTACCATTCCCAGCAACACCTACTTGCTATTTATTGAAGGAGACGGAAACACGGACTTTGGCAATACCAAAATGTATTTTGACCTAAGTGGCCTGTCTTTTGGTACAAATGGATACCTGGCATTCCTTATGCCGTCTTCACCTTTCTCGGCTGTTGCTGGTGCAAATGTGATCACTGCAGGTGCTTCCACCAACGGTGGATGGGCCGGACTGTCTGAGTACGTGGGATCGGGATCCTCGGGGCTTGACGAAATTGAGAGTAATTCCATGAATATTATTCTTGCAACTACTCCGACAGCCCTGACCAGTAGGCCAGACATTGACGATGATGATGACGGTTTCATTGACGATGGCCTCGGGTGGACCATACACGATGGCATTACAATTCTGGATTCTGACGACACCAACGAATATGCCTACACGGATCTCGTGTTTGCAAGAGATCCCTCTGTGGTCATTGCGCCTTCAGGAGCCTTGATATATGATATGTCTCACTTCTCAAGCTCCGGTGGGGGAGGATATGTGGGTAGAATAGGAGAAAGCACCGGAAGCACCGGGAATGATTGGGTATACGCACAAGTCAATAGCGGTTCCGGAGCTACCTTTAGTAGTAGCAGCATTTCTGATCCTGCCTTTGGAGGCAACTCGGTGACCGAAGTGGGTGGAAGCAGTAATATTTTGAATGAAGTCACCTACTCGGGTGGAAGCTTGAGCGTGACGGATGAGGATGATCTCGTCATTGCAACAAGTTTTACGACAAGTGATGATTTTGAATGTCATGACCTTACGATAAATAGTGGACAGACGCTTACGATTCAAGATGCAGGCTCATTTGACGTTTATGGCGCATTCATTAACAATGGGACGGTCATCGTTGAATCAGGAGGTACCCTGTGGACATTCTCCTATAAGGAAAATGATGCAGCGACATTTGAGAGAAACACCACTTATGCCGATGGTAGATATAGTTTTGTGGGGTCTCCTGTTGAAGCCAGTTCATCCATAACGGGCTCTGATTTGGGACCAATTTCGTACTATCACGACGAAACAGAGGATTATGACTCAGATGATGGACTTTCTCAATGGAAGAATGCCAGTGCAGTAGAACTAGTCCCCGGAGTGGGTTATGCGCAGGCAGGTCAAGAACTATTAAGTTTCACAGGTGTTCCAAACGATGGCACAATCGAAGTGCCGGTCACACACACGGTGGCTACCTCCACTACTGCCGGCAATAGAGGTTTCAACTTGGTAAGTAATCCCTATCCCTCTTCGATAAATGGAGCTGACTTTTTTACCGAAAATACAGCTATTGATGGGTCTATTTACCTATGGGACGATGGGGGTTCAGACGACGGCGTCCGACAAACGTCTTCCGATTACATTATTGCAAATAGTGCAGGTTACGTCTCAGGAGGATCTGACAGGATACTAAACGGAGGAACCCCAAGGTATCAGGGAGACATAAGATCCTTTCAGGGATTTTTTGTTCGACTGTCGGACGATGCTGGCTCGGACAATGCTGCAACAGTATCCTTTACTGAAGACATGAGAAATGGTGGTGACAACAATGATAGTAGGTTCTTTAGAACTGCAATCGAGTTTGCCAGTGTCAAGCTAAGCCTAAGCACAGCGTCGGGACATTACGACGAAGCATTGGTCGCATTTATAGATGATGCTACCCCACAAAAGGATCGCCTTTATGACGCCATGAAGCTATCTTCTGACAAGTCTTTCCAGTTTTATAGTTTGCTGAATGGAGAAAAACATGCCATTCAGGGTCTACCTAATGCGGATGTTTCAACAGATCTCGGCTTTGACATTGAAGAAGGCTTAGATCTGACTATAGGTGTACAAGACATTCAAGGAATTGCTCCAGGGAGATCTGTTTTACTCACAGATAGGCTAACAGGGCAGGTGTTCGATTTAGCAGACATCCGAGAAATCAATTTCGAGGCTGAGGCGGGTAATTTTCAAAACAGATTTACCTTATCCTATGACCCATCGGCAGTTTTGGCTATTGATGAAGCGCTAGTAAAGCCTATTTTTAGATTTAATGGAGAAGAACTCACAATAGACTTTGGCAGAGGCCTCAATGTGGAGGGGTACGCCATTTACGATATTTCCGGAAGAGTCCTTTTGGAACGTAGTGAAGCCAAATTCACCAATGAGTTAGTCATCAGATACCAATGGGACGATTTGAAAATCTTAAAGATCAACTCCCAGGAAGTGAGTATCACACAAAAATTTCTATTTGATTAAATTAATGACCAACAAAATATAAGCATTATGAAGACTTTAACTATAACACTTTCGGTGGTCTTGCTTCTTTTGGCTTTTCCAATTTTTGCTCAATCTCCACCGCCAGCGACTCCAATTGATGGAGGATTGTCGATTCTGCTTGCTGCGGGCGGCATATATGGAGCAAAGAAGATACGAGATAAAATGAGAGATAGCTAACAAACTATCTGAACACGTAGTACTTCAGAAAATCCCTCTTCGGAGGGATTTTTTTGTGTCTTTTATCGAGTCATAGTAAAGTGATTACGATGGTTTTGGAGATAAAATCAGAACCTTCTAGAACTATCTACTCGCCTCCCTATGAAGGTAATAGTCGTATGGTAGCATAAAGGTGTGATTTCGGTCCTTTAAGTAGTTGATCACCTTCTCAAACGCTTGAAAACTGCTATCGTCCCATTTTCCTGGATGACCCTGAAGTACAAGATAAGGGTTTGTGTTGGCTTTATAGCCGGTTAGGAAGCTTTCAAAACTGACGACACCTGTTTGGGACTCTAACATGTTGGAGGGACCTCTCAAAAGACACAATCCAGCGTATGACGGATCCTTGCAATACATCCAAACCTTGATTGACTCGCTCTCCGAAATAACTCGCGCAAAAACTTCATCCGTTTGATTGTAAGGTGCACCAAAGGTTCGTAGTTGAACACCAAGCTCCTCATGGGCGAAGGATATCGTGTTTTCGAAGTGCGCTTTTTGATATTCGTAAGGGGTCCCGCTGAATTCTCCCTTGTTCGTTAAATCCGGTGGGTAATTCAATCTGGTGTGGTCCCATCCGTGATGCCAGAGTTCAAAAAAAGGACCAAGATGCCAAGCAGCGAGCGAATCCTTGAATGGCTGTGGCGCTTCAGCGATATGGTCCATTATCACACCTAGTCCGGAATTAATGCGATATGACCTAATGGTATCCATATATCGTTCCCAATTTTGTACGAAACTTGGATTTTTGTATTCCAAGTCATCCATCTTGAGAATAATGACCATGTCTGGTTTCTGGGCTTCTGCCAATGAACTGGCTATGCAAAACCAGAAGACCGTCAGCATGGCCTTGCATAAGTGTTGTTTAGACGATAAGACAAAAAACATTATTGATGGTAAAAACAGTAATGCATAGATATGTAGACGCAATATATTAAATTTACTTCTGTGTTTTTTGTACACAAAAAGAACAAATGGATTGATTCCTGTTACCCATTCCCAAATAAGATGAAACAATTTCTCCTCCTTCTCTTCTTTTTTGCTTGCTTGCTCCTAGGTGCTCAAACAAGATACGACGTATCGTCGGAAGCAGAGTTTGATGCTGCACATGCTCAGGCAAATGCCGGCGACTCGATTGTTTGGCAACCGGGAACCTATTACGATACTCGAATGGATATAAGCAAAGACGGGCTGATCGTGACGGCGGAACCTTACGGTACAGTGTTGTTTACCGGTTTTTCAAGAGCAGTCATTGACGGAAATCAGACCACTTTTTCAGGGTTCCAGTACATTGGTGGAAACATAAGTACGTTGAACATCATTGGTATTACGGGAAGTGATGTGCTGATTACCCATATCAACATTCAGAACTACACCAGCTACAAATACCTGATTGTTGATGAAGATTCAAGAAGAACTACCATCAGCTACAGTAACTTTGAAAACCGACTCAACCTGGCTGACCAGAATATACTTTCAATCCTAGTGGATCCGAATGAGCCAGGCTTTCATAAAATTCAATATTGTTCATTCAAGAATTTTGACGGAAGCGGTAATGATCTTGGAATTGAGCCTATTCGAATTGGCGTCAGTACGCAGGCGGAGTTTGACAGCCGAACGACCGTGGAGTATTGTTATTTCACAAACTGCAATGGCGATGGAGAGCTAATCTCCAATAAGGCTTCCCAAAATGTTCTTCGATACAATACGTTCGAGGAGAATAGGGTTGCTGAGTTGGTACTTCGCCACGGAGATGAGGCAGTGGTTTATGGGAATTTCTTTCTGAATAACATGGGCGGTGTCAGGGTTCGAGAAGGGTCAAATCATTTCATTTACAATAACTATTTCGATGGACTCAGCAGAAGATCCATCTTCCTGCAAAATGAATCATCTGATCCGCTATCGGACATCCATGTGTACTTTAATACCATCGTAAATTCCGCTGAAATGATCCTGGGTGGTGATGGAGGTTCTAATCCTCCCACGAATGTTACGATAGCCAATAACATTTTTGTCGACCCCGACGGACAACTCTTTGAACAAGCGACAGGGACTGAAAGCTGGATTGGGAATTTTTCCCAGGGTGAAATAGGGATCGATCGTCCTGCCGACGGTCTAGTTGAGATAGATCTCCAGCTTATGGAAAATAGTGGAGGTTTTTTTCAGCCTGGTGAGGCCAGCCCTGTGGTAGCCGGAGCCGCTGACGGATATCCTAATGTGCCCTTGTTTTCAGGAATGGAATATGACAATGAAATCTTGCTGGATTTGATGCAAGCCTCAAGGCCGGCTACCATTACGGATCGTGCAATCGGAGCTTCTGAATTTTCAGCCAGTCTTAATGTACAGCCGCATGTCACTGAGGCAAATACAGGGCCTTCTTATTTGTTTGACAATCTGGTTGATTACTTAACAACAAACCTCGATCGTCTCTCTTACGATAATCAGCAGGAAACAAGGACGGTAAGAATTTCCAGCAATGTGGCTTGGACCGTTTCTAGTAGCGAAGATTGGGTTACAACGGATCTTACATCAGGTTCTGGAGACGCAAGAGTTCGAATTACAACGAGTTCGAATGATGAAGCTGCTGAGCGAACAGGCACCGTCACCGTCTCGAGTTCCGAAGAATCCGTTACCATCGAAGTAAATCAGGAAGCTGGTGACCCGGTGGTGCTGGGCGTTTTCGAAGAGACAATGGTGCTATCCCCAAATCCATCGGTGGGACGGATGACGATCAAGAACTTACCAGCAGACAGTGATTTCTTTATCGTAGAAGTATTCCAATTGGATGGTAGAAAGGTATACGCTGAGGCGTACCACACGACTATGCAAGACCTATTGATTTCAACGGAGGAATTGAGTTCGGGCACCTACATCTTAAAACTTAAGTCATTGAGTTCAGAAGGTGTTGCACTAGACGGACAAGTTCAGAAGCTGATAATAGAATAGTTTTTGAATCACTGATTTGACGATTAGCGTAAATCGTACCTTAGGAATTCCTCATATGTGTATCAATTTTTTGGGTTTTAGATACTGATCTCAGGATTCTACTTTTTTGCATGTTTACATGGCTTCTTTTCATGACTGTGTATATATTACACAGTAAAGAGTCTTAATACATGAAATCTCGTAGGTTAAAAGACAAAGTTGTGGTAATTACAGGAGGCGGTGGAGTGCTTTGTAAAAGCATGGCATTGGAAGTAGCAGCGCATGGCGCAAAGGTAGCGGTCCTGGATTTACATAAGGAAGCTGCTGATGCTGTCGCAAACAAGATAGTGGCACAAGGAGGAGTTGCGATCGGCATTGAAGCCAACGTACTTGAGCTAGAAGCGCTTAAGATTGCCAAAGAAGTAGTAAACAACAGGCTGGGTAAATGTGATATACTAATCAATGGAGCAGGTGGTAACCACCCCAAAGGCACGACCTCTAAAGTACACTTCGAAATGGGAGACGAGGACAGGGAGGAAATCACGTCCTTCTTTGATCTCGATCCCCAAGGAATTTCTTTTGTCTTTGATTTGAATTTTACCGGCACCTTGTTACCAGTACAAACTTTTGTGAAAGATATGATTGGTAAGAATGGATGCGCAATCATTAATATTTCTTCTATGAATGCCTTTAAACCTTTATCTAAGATTCCGGCATACAGTGCAGCCAAAGCAGCGATTAGCAATTTCACCCAGTGGTTAGCTGTTCATTTTGCAAAGTCGGACATCAGGGTCAATGCGCTAGCACCAGGATTTTTCCTGACAGATCAAAACAGGTCGTTGCTGACTACGGGAAATGGAGATCTTACACCAAGAGGAAGTACCATCATTGAGCACACACCTATGGGACGTTTTGGTACTCCTGAAGATTTATTGGGTACGTTGATGTGGCTGTGCACAAGTGATTCTGCTTTTGTGACCGGAGTTGTAGTTCCAGTGGATGGAGGATTTAGTTCATTTAGCGGTGTTTAGTACAATAAGAATAGTATGGGCTTAGAACAGACTTGGAGATGGTACGGACCACAGGATCCCGTTTCCTTAGCAGATATTAGGATGACGGGTGCTACCGGGGTAGTAACGGCACTACATAAAATACCGAATGGTGAGGTATGGACCGAAGAGAAGATATTGGAACGAAAACAGCTCGTTGAGTCAGAGGGTCTTTCTTGGTCTGTGGTGGAAAGTATACCTGTACATGAGGACATCAAAAAAAGGACTGGAAACTTTAAGACCTATATTGAAAACTATAAGAAGAGCATTCAGAATCTTGGAAAATGTGGGATCGACATTGTCTGTTACAATTTTATGCCCGTGTTGGATTGGACAAGAACTGACTTGGCTTTCATAATGCCTGACGGCTCTCGAGCACTGCGATTTGACATCGCGCAATTTGCTGCGTTTGAATTGTTTCTACTAAAAAGACCCGGAGCGGAAATGACCTATTCTGAAGCACAGCAAGTGGCTGCAAGTGAAGTCTTGAATCGGATGAATACGGCAGAAAAGAAACTACTCGTGCAAAATATCATTGCAGGACTGCCTGGAGCCGAGGAAGGCTACACACTTAATCAGTTTTTGGAGATTCTCGATGGATACCGAGAGATCGATGAGAAACAATTAAAACTCAATCTCTTCGCGTTTTTGGAAGAGATAATCCCAGTGGCAGAAGAAGCCGCCGTGCAAATGGCGATTCATCCGGACGACCCGCCTTTCCCGATCTTAGGATTACCAAGAGTGGTGAGTACAGAGGCAGATGTTGTAGAATTATTGGGGGCTGTAGACAGTAAAAGCAATGGGTTATGTTTCTGTACGGGATCCTTCGGCGTTCGTCCTGACAATGATTTAGCAGGAATGGTCAACCGGTTAGGTCATCGAATCAATTTTATCCATTTGAGAGCTACCAAGAGAGATTCGGAAGGCAACTTCCATGAAGCAGACCATCTGACCGGTGACGTAGATATGTATGCGGTGATGAAAAATCTAGTCGTTGAACAGCAAAGAAGGAAAGCGGAAGGTCGCGAAGATTGTAGAATGCCCATGAGGCCGGATCATGGACACTTGATGCTAGATGATCTACACAAGAAGACCAATCCTGGATACTCTGCAATTGGCAGGTTGCGGGGATTAGCTGAGCTACGGGGACTTGAACTTGGAATAACGAAGTCCTTATGAGAAATACACTATTGGTGCTGTGCGTAGTGGCGCTACTTGGATGCGGAACTAAAACCCAGAAAATAACGATTACTAACCGGCATGATTTCAGGCTGAAGGATAAGTTAGTGGTACTCGACAGAACCGCGATCAAGACAGCCAAGGGACTGCCCTGTATTGTTGCTGCGAATGATCGGCATACTCCTTCTCAGTTGGTCGATCATAATCAGGATGGAGTTTGGGACCAGATCATCTTTCAAGCCACCGTAGAGGCTCAATCAAATGTGGAATTCAACATTGATTGGGTTTCAGAAGATGCATATCCAACCTACGTCAAGCAAACACAGGTGTACTTAGGATACAGTGAATCCGAGGATGGTAGATTTGTTTCAATTGACCAGCATGAAAGAGACAGCAGCCACGTTCCCCAAAAAGCACCTTATACCTATCAGTTTGAGGGGCCTGGTTGGGAAAGCAATCTGGTCGCCTTTAGAAGCTATTTTGATACGCGCAATGGCAAAGACATTTTCGGAAAGACCGCCAAAGAGCTAGTCCTTCAAAAAATCGGAACAGGTGAAAACTACCATACGCTTCAGGATTGGGGCATGGATGTGCTCAAGGTTGGTCAGTCGTTAGGTGCCGGAGCACTAGCGATCATAAAAAATGACTCGTTAATACGCCTTGGTCAAACAAAGTCAGCAGAGTTTCTGAAAATCGAGGAGGGGCCCATTCGCTCAAGTTTCACACTTCGGTATAAAGGTTGGAATGTTTGGGGTCAGGAATACGAAGTGGATGAGACCGTATCCATTCAAGCAAACAAGCGATGGTTCAAAAGCACCGTGTCGCTAAGAAAGGAAAAAAGTAGCGTAGATACGTTAGTCGTTGGTATTGTGAACTTGAAAGGGGCAATGGTGGATTCGTTTTTTCAAAGCGGAAACAATGTCTTGTATACCCATGGAAAACAAAGTGAAAATGGTGACGTGCTCGGAATGGCCTTGATTGTAAGACGTGAACATCATGTCAAGGTGGGTAAAGCCCCAATAGAGGGAGATGGAATAACCCACTCTGAACTTGCCTACCTAATGCCCTCCAAGAATTCGTATTCCTACTATTTTTATGCCGGCTGGGAATTGGAAAATACCGAATTTAAGGAGCTGGCAAATTTTCGTAGAAACTTAGAAGCAACAGCAAACGAGATATCCGCTGATTTGACTGTCGAGGTGCAGTAAGATTAAAACGTTTGTGAAATATTTGCTTGTAAGAAGTAATACTTAGACTTTATGGCTCAGGAGATCACAAATGTTGCGGTTACGAAGGACGCTTACGAATGTACAATCACAGTGGATTGTGCTGTGTTTGGCTTTCAAGAAGGCGTGCTTAAGCTATTATTGGTGCAAAAACTACAAGATCCATTCAAGGGATACTGGCTACTGCCGGGAGGGATCATGAAGGAAGGTCAGACGGCCGAAGAAGCCATTGATCATGTTCTCTTGACGCTTACCGGACTAAAGAATATTCATCAGGAGCAAGTACATACCTACACAGAAGTTCATCGACATCCCTTAAAACGGGTGATCACTATATGTTATTACGGCTTGATAAATCCGGAAAACCACCCAATCATTAAAAAGAAGCATGTTACTGGCGTTGAATGGTATCGGCTTGACAAACTGCCAGAATTAGGTTTTGACCACCGCAGGCTTATGGAGGATGCTTTGAAGCGCCTAAAGTCCAATGTCGAGGAAAGGCTAATTCTCGGAGAACTGCTTCCGGCAAAATTCACGTTGAAGGAACTGCAAGAGTTGTACGAATCGTTACTCGACGAAAAACTGGATCGTCGAAATTTCAGAAAGAAAATATTGCAGAAAGATCTATTGGTAAATACAGGTGAAAAGAAAGTCGGTGCCAAAGGAGGGAGGCCGGAGCTATACAAGCTGAAATAATCGTGCGATAAACCATTGTAATTCTTCTTGACTGTGTATAAATTACACAGTAAAGAAAAAACCTATGTCAACAATACGGTCTGCAAATGGCAACGAGTTCGTAAAGACCCTCGACACATCTCAGCTAAGAGATCATTTTCTCATCCAGGATCTATTCAAACCTGGTCGTCTTGCGTACGTGCTCACGATGCACGATCGAATGCTAGTGATGGGTGTGATGCCAAGTACAGAAGCCATTCAACTACCTGCTTTGGAAGAGATCACAAAGGCCGATTATCTACTGGAAAGAAGGGAAATGGGTGTCATTAATGTAGGAGGCCCTGGCGCAGTCACCGTGGATGGCGAAGTGTTTCACTTAGGAAATCGAGAATGCCTTTATATAGGAAAGGGAAAGAAGGACATTGTTTTCACGAGCGATGCGTCTGATCAAGCAGCAGAGTTCTACATAAATTGCCTTCCTGCACACGCAATATATCCCACCAAGAAAGCAACAACAAATGATGCGAACCAGGTTTTACTGGGGTCAAAGGAGAATTGTAATGAGCGTGTCATTTATCAGTACATTCATGAAGATGGAATTGAAAGCTGCCAGTTGGTGATGGGATTTACGCTGTTAAAACCTGGCAGCGTCTGGAATACCTTTCCACCGCATACTCACGTACGTCGAATGGAGGTGTACTTTTATTTTGATGTTCCGGACGACCAGGTGGTCATGCACTTTATGGGTGACCCTGAAGAAACCAGACATCTTGTTATGAGAAATAAAGAGGCAGTTATTTCTCCTGAGTGGTCCATTCATTCCGGTGCTGGTACTTCCGCATACACGTTTATCTGGGGGATGGGAGGAGAAAATAAGGCCTTTACGGACATGGACGCACCTGATTTGTCGACACTCAAATGATTCTGGAAAAATTCAGTTTAGAGGGTAAGGTAGCACTGGTTACGGGCTGTAAACGCGGTATTGGTAAGGCTATGGCGATTGGCCTGGCTCAAGCTGGTGCGGATATTATTGGTGTCAGTGCTACCTTGGAGGCATCTGATAGCGAAGTCGAGAAGGAAGTAAAGGCCGCAGGAAGGTACTTTAACGCATATACCTGTGATTTTGGGGATCGTCAATCGCTTTACGCATTTATTGAGAAGGTAAAGAAAAACCATCCAGGCATCGATATTCTTGTGAACAATGCCGGGACGATTTTGAGAAAACCTGCAGCAGAGCATTCAGATGATCTGTGGGATCAGGTAATCGAAGTAAACCAAAATGCACAATTCATCTTAACTCGGGAAATAGGGCGAGATATGGTGGTCCGAGGTACTGGGAAGATTGTTTTTACCGCCTCTTTGCTCACCTTTCAAGGAGGAATTACGGTTCCAGGCTATGCTGCTAGTAAAGGAGCAATTGGTCAACTGACAATGGCTTTCTCTAATGAATGGGCAGGTAAAGGTGTCAATGTGAATGCGATCGCACCAGGCTATATAAGTACGGATAATACCAAGGCTTTGCGAAACGACCCCCAAAGGGCAGATTCGATTTTATCCAGAATTCCGGCTGGGAGATGGGGAAAGCCGGAAGATTTTGCTGGTCCTGTAGTTTTCTTGTGTTCGGAGGCTTCAGATTATATGCATGGATCTATAATGTTGGTGGATGGTGGCTGGATGGGTCGATAAAAGTAGATGAAATGAAGAAATTCCTATCTAAAGACTTTTTACTCGATAATGATTTTAGTTCAAGGCTCTATTATGATTACGCAGCCGATTTGCCGATCATCGACTACCACAATCATCTGTCACCTCAAGATATTGCCAGCAATCGGAATTTCAATAACCTAACGGAGGCATGGCTGGAAGGAGATCATTACAAGTGGCGTGCAATGAGGGCTTTTGGAATTGGGGAAGAATACATCACCGGAGGCGCTACTGATCGAGATAAGTTTAGTAAATGGGCTGAAGTAGTTCCTTTTACCATTCGAAACCCACTGTTTCACTGGACGCATTTGGAGCTTCAGCGGTACTTTGATATACACGACCTGTTGACGCCTGAATCATCTGATGCCATCTATGAGAGATGCAATATCCACTTTAGGGAAGAGGCATATAGTTGCCAAGGCCTCCTGAGTAGGATGAATGTTGAAAGTCTGTGCACTACCGATGATCCGGTTCACGATCTTTCTTTTCATAGGGAGATTCGTAGGTCGGAATTTAAGACCGAGGTATATCCGACCTTCAGGCCTGATAGACTGTATGCGATTGATGCAACGAACTATTTGGACTACGTAGCGTCGCTCAGTGAAGTAGTCGGGTTTGAGATCAACACGTTTGAAAAATTGCTAGAAGCAGCAAGTTTGAGAATAGACTTCTTTGATCAGGCTGGAGGAAGGCTTGCTGACCATGCGTTCGAGCAGCTGTATGACGTGACCTATTCGCTAATCGAATCAGGCACTTCATTCAGCAAGGTGTTTCGTGGAGCCCAACTGAAGGCTGAGGAAGTGGAGGTATTCAAAATGACACTTCTGGTTGAACTATCAAAAATGTACCATAAAAAGGGCTGGACGCAGCAACTACATCTTGGAGCTATTCGAAATAACAACTCGAGAAAGCTAAATGCGTTGGGCTCTGATACCGGGTTCGATTCCATTGGTGATTTTGATCAGGTGCGTGGGTTGGGTAAGTTTCTTAACACGCTTGACGAAACCGATCAGCTGCCGAAAAGTATTATCTACAACCTCAATCCCAAAGACAACGAAGTGATTGCCACAATGACCGGAAATTTTATGGATGGACTTACACCTGGTAAGATTCAGTTTGGATCAGGATGGTGGTTTTTAGATCAGAAAGATGGCATTGAGAAGCAAATCAATGCCTTGTCCAACATGGGTTTGCTAAGTCAATTTATTGGTATGTTGACAGATAGTCGCAGTTTTTTGTCCTTCCCGCGGCATGAATACTTCCGGAGGATCGTGTGTAATCTTATTGGCAATGATGTTGTACGTGGAGAACTTCCTGCGGATGAAAAAATGCTTGGTCAGATCGTGCAGAACATCTGCTATTTCAATGCCAGGGACTATTTGAAATTAGGGAGCTCAGATGATTAGTCAAGTGCGTCATATGAGTTGCGTCCTGTTGCTTGGACTATTGGTCTCATGCAGCAACGAAACCAGCGTTGAGCGTATCAAGCTTGCGCATGGGCTTACCACTGACCATGCCGTCCACAAGGGCATGGTAGATTTTGCCAATAGGGTCCAAGAAAAATCCAATGGCTCCCTAGAAATCGAGATATATGCAAACGGACAGCTCGGGTCAGAAAGTCAGTGCCTTGAGTTGCTGCAAATTGGAAGCCTGGGAATTACAAAAGTCTCTGCTGCAGTCATGGAGAGTTTCGCTCCCCAATACAAAGTAGTGGGAATTCCCTACCTGTTTGAAAATGATGCGCATCGATACGCAATCTATGATGGCCCTGTAGGTCAGGAGATTTTGGATTCCGGGCAAGACTATTGGCTCAAAGGGTTGTGTTTCTATGACGCAGGGAGCAGAAGTTTTTATACAACAAATAGACCCATTCGTACTGCGAATGATTTAGCTGGAATGAAAATCAGGGTCATGAAAAGCATTACTGCTAATAAAATGATTTCTGAAATGGGGGGTAGCCCTGTACCCATTGCCTGGGGAGAACTCTACACCGCATTACAACAAGGGGTTGTGGATGGTGCTGAAAATAACCCACCCTCATTCCACTTATCTAGACACTATGAGACGTGCAAATATTTCACCCTAGATCGACATACATCCATTCCCGATGTCATGGTGATAAGTACAAAAATATGGTCAAGGCTAGAGGATGAGCAGAAAAAAATGATCAGTGAGGCGGCTAAAGAGTCGGTGCTAACGCAAAGGAAGTACTGGAAGGAATCAGAGGAGGAGAGTCTGAAAGTTGTGGTAGAGGCAGGTATTGAGGTCATCGAACCTGACCTGGAAAGTTTTCAGGAAGCCACGAAGGAGATAATGGCGGAATTTATGGAGGTGCAGGAATTGCGCAGACTGATTGATCAAATAAGAGGTTCCCAATGAGAAACAGTTTAAACATAGCCTTAACGAACTTATTGATGGTCCTCATGAGTGTGATGGTGCTAAGCACGCTGCTTCAGGTCTTCGCCAGGTTGATAAACTTAAGCGTCCCTTTTACTGAGGAGCTTACTATTTACGCAATGATGTGGGTGACCTTGTTTGGTTCAGCTTACGCGTTTGGATTGAAAAAACACATTGCTATTGATGCCCTCACATCCATTTTGAAAGGATCACTTAAGTGGAAACTGGAAGTAGTAGTAGAGCTAATTGTTGCAGTTTTTGCGACATTGATACTCATAGTGGGTGGAAGCTGGTTTACCTACATTACTTTCAGGCTAGGTCAACTCTCCCCAGTCATTCAGATACCGAAGGGCTGGGTTTACCTGGCCTTACCCATCACAGGATTGATCATTTTAGCCTACACTATGCTAAATATTCGTGAAACGATCTCAAATAGTAAAGAGCTATGAGTGGGATTGAGATTGGAATTTTGGTTTTTTCATTTCTTCTGCTGTTGTCACTGGGGGTTCCAATCACCGTGAGCATTTCGTTGTCTGCACTCTTCACGCTTTCAGTTAATATTTTGTTTGTTCCTTCTGCAACCACCATTGCCCAGCGCATGATCAATGGCTTAGATAGTTTCACACTTTTAGCAATACCATTTTTCATACTTGCAGGTCAGGTCATGAATACTGGAGGCATTGCTGCACGTCTGATTGCCTTTGCCAAGGAGATTGTGGGTCCCATCCGGGGTGGACTACTATTTGTAAATATCATCTCCTGCACACTATTTGGTGCCATTTCTGGATCTGCAGCTGCAGCTGCCTCGGCTATTGGCTCAATCTTGACTGGAAAAATGGAGGAGGAAGGATATGATAAAGGGTTCACTACCGCGGCAAATGTGACATCTGCGACGACGGGTTTGTTGATTCCACCTAGCAATGTACTCATCGTTTACTCGTTGGCGGCTGGCGGGCTGTCCATAGGGGCTTTGTTTGTTGCAGGGTATGTTCCTGGCTTGCTCCTCAGTGGATCGATCATGTTGGTCAGCTATGTGTACGCAGTAAAGAAGAAGTATCCAAAGGGAGAATCCTGGAAGGCTAGAATGCTATGGAAAACATTCTTAGCTGCACTTCCTGGACTTTTTCTACTAGTACTGGTTATGGGAGGAATTATTGCTGGCTACTTCACCGCTACAGAAGCAAGTGCGATAGCCGTCCTTTATACCGTTATTTTATCCGCCATCTACAAGGAACTCAGTCAGAAAAATTTACGCAAGATTTTGATTCAAAGCAGCATCACCACTTCCATAGTCTTGTTATTGGTAGCTACTTCCTCTGCGATGAGCTGGACCATGAGCTACGGAGACCTTCCCCAGTCAATATCCAACGTGCTGCTCTCATTTACTGAGAATCCCATTGTCGTTCTTGTATTGATCAATGTATTGCTATTGCTGGTAGGCATTTTCATGGACATAACGCCAGCAATCTTAATATTCACTCCAATCTTCCTTCCGGTAGTGCAGACTTTTGGTATTGATCCCATCCATTTCGGAATCATTATGGTGTTGAATCTCTGCATTGGGCTTTGTACACCACCAGTTGGTAATTTATTGTTTGTCGGTGCCAGTGTGGCCAATATCCCCTTTCAGAAGATACTCAGGCCGATGTTGCCACTCTACGCCATCATGCTGGTGGTACTTGTGATTATCGTTTTGTTTCCGCAGATCAGCTTGTGGCTGCCCAAACTAGTTCGCATGTAATGAAGATATCTTTAATACTATATCGCATGTTTAATCAAATCTATGTCAGAAGGTCATCGAGTCGAGCAATTTCGTTTAAGAACGCAATGGTGGTTGTACTGCTGGTCTCGCTTGGAAATATTTCAAAAGGACAAACACCAGAGATTCTGCTGCCGCAAACTCAGGATGTGCACTATTTGCCCGATTTTTCCTATGCCGGATTCAAGAATGGTGAATCCGGTCAACGTTTTCTGAATTATGCGCAAACGCTAAATGTAGGAGATTTTGGAGCGATCCCAGATGATGGTCTGGACGATAGCAAAGCGCTTATTCAAGCATTGGAAACCGCAGATCAATATCAAGGCGGAGTGATCATACAGTTCGCCCCCGGACAATACATTCTCAGCGAAATTTTGTATGTAAAAAGAAGTAATGTGGTTCTTAGAGGGACTGGATCAGGTAGCAATGGAACAACCATTCATTGCCCTCGACCTATGAAATACCTCAAGGCCCCAGAGTCTCTAAAAGAATTGCGTGAATACCTGATCAAGTTTGACAAAAGGCAACGTGAAAAGCATAATAATATAGACCTTCCATTTTCTCAATACTCTTGGACAGGTGGAATGATTTGGGTCCGGAAGGACGGAACGCGCGTTAAGTCGTATCTGCCAGACTATGCTGTTGAAGGAAAACCACTCACTTTAGTGAGTAGAGGTAAGAAAGGAGCATTGACCTGCTCAGTCATTTCTGCGAATTCACTTACCGTTGGGGATGTCGTTCAAATAGAATGGTTCAACAAATCTGGAGAGATGGGCTCGTTATTGGATGAGCTTTACAAAACCCGAGAAGTGAAGATAGGGTCTCATCATTGGAAGTATCCGGATGAGCCACTGGTCAAACAGCAGGTGAAAATTGAGGCTATTGATGGGCTTGAAGTTACGTTCAGCAGCCCGCTGTTATTGGACGCCAAGGCAGAGTGGCACACACGTATTTCCAAGTGGCACCATCTGGAAAACGTTGGTATCGAGCATTTGCGGATTAGCTTCCCAATGGCAGAAACTATAGCACATCATGTGGAGGAGGGATTCAATGCGATCTACCTCACAAGGCTTTTTAACGGTTGGGTTAAGGATGTGAAAATTGTTAACTCCGATTCCGGCATACTGACGGAAGAGGTGGCAAATGTGACCATACAAGATGTCGAGACTAGGGGAGAAAAGCTGGCCCACTATGCGGTGTATATCGGTGGAGTACACAATGTGCTCGTCGAGAACCTAAAAGTGTACAACAAAGTCCGTCATCCGCTGAGCTTTAATACATTCTCAACCAAAAGTGTTTTCAAAAATTGCGAGGTATTCGTTGATCCCATCCTGGATCAACATTCGGGAGCAAATCATCAAAACTTGTTTGACGATGTGAAACTGCATGTCCGTCTTAAGGGAGAGGATACTTATCCATTGTTTGCGGGAGGTGGAGCAGGGTATTGGAAACCATCACATGGTGCCTACAATACTTTTTGGAATGTTCAGATCCACTTTTTAGATGGTGTCAGTTATGATAGAAAAATCTTACTCAATGGCATGAATGATGGATCTACAGCAATATTGGTGGGTGTACATGCGAACATGCCTGTCGAAGTGGAGTATGGGCCTAACGCACATATTGAATTGACAAACAGATCCTTGTCAGGGTGTCCTTCACTGTACGATTATCAACTTCAGCAAAGACTTAAAAAATGATAAATGTGAAGCCCTTATGAAAAAAATGCAAGTAAACAAGACCACGTTGAGAAGAGTAGCAATCGTTTTTTTTGTATTGCTAGAACTTTCATTTGTTCAGGCTCAGAGAACCGAATCCAACATCAATATAGGCTGGAAATATCTTGAGCTTCCTTTTCGTTCCTATGCCGAAGCAGCAGCTGCAGAAAAATGGGTAGATACTGACCTTCCACACAGCTGGAATGCAGAAGATACCGTGGATCCGATACCGGGTTACCGAAGAAGTACAAGTTGGTACAAGAAAGAACTGAACTTGGAGGAAGTAAGCAACAACCGCTATATACTTTATTTCGAGGGTGTCAATATTACCACTGAAGTCTACATCAATGGTCGACTTGCCGGAGAACATATAGGCGGATACGTTGGTTTTGAGATCGAGATCACTCCGTTTGTAAAGGAAGGCTTAAATGAGGTGATGGTGAAGGTAGACAATAGCTACAATCCACAGATAATCCCTTCTCAGACTTCTGATTTTTTTATCTATGGTGGAATAACGCGTGACGTTTGGCTTAAGAAACTGGCAAGGACATTTGTCTCTGATTTGAAAGTTACCACACCCTATGTTGGAGACAACTCAGCGACAGTACATCTCAATCTCAGTGTGGAGGGAGCTGTCCGCGATAATACAAGATTGCAACTTGAAGTCACGGATCCACAGGGTTCGATGGTTTACAAAAAACGGATCAAGGCCCAATCAACAAATCAGTTAAAGTTGGAAATCAAGAACCCTGCGCTTTGGGGAGTTAAAAAGCCTCAGCTTTATACGGTAGAAGCCTCCTTGCTAAGTGAAGGGAATAGGATCGATCAGATTCAGCAGCGGTTTGGCCTTCGGTATTTTGAGTTCAAGGAGCACGGAGCATTTTTTCTAAATGGAAAGCGGCTTTTGTTGCGAGGGACTCATCGACATGAGGAACACGCTGGTGTTGGATCGGCTATGAGCAATGAAATGCATCGAAGAGACATGCAAATGATTAAGGATATGGGGGCAAACTTTGTTCGTCTTGCTCACTATCCGCAGGATCCGGAGGTCTACAACATGTGCGATGAGTTGGGAATCATCGTATGGGATGAACTTCCCTGGTGTCGCGGTGGAGTAGGTGATCAGGTATGGAAAGAAAACACCAGAAATCTGCTGTCGGAGATGATTATCCAAAATTACAATCATCCAAGCGTCATTTTCTGGTCGTTAGGTAACGAGATTTATTGGCTTCCCGACTTTGAAAATGGAGACGATCCCGCTGCAATTAATGCGTATTTAATGGAGCTCAATGAACTCGCTCATCGACTAGACCCTAACCGCTATACTGCAATTCGAAAGTACTACGAAGGCAGTCACCTTGTGGATGTATTCAGTCCGTCAATTTGGTCTGGTTGGTATTCTGGCACTTATAAAAACTATGAAAAAGTGATAAGTCAGGCCATAGACAAATATCCTCACTTTCTGCACATGGAATATGGAGGTGCAAGTCATTTGGGAAGGCACACGGAGAATCCAATTACCGGAGATGGATTTGTAGATCCATCAGCTTTTGAGGAAGAGGTTAACCAAATAGAAGTGAAAAGTGTGGCTAAAAGTGGAGATTGGAGCGAGAACTACATCGTAGATCTGTTTGATTGGTACCTTCATGTTACCGAGAATCAAAGCCGGTTCGCTGGAAACGCCCAATGGGCTTTTAAGGACTTTGGAACACCGCTAAGGCCAGAAAATGATATTCCTTATATCAATCAAAAAGGGCTTACCGATAGAGCTGGCAATCCTAAAGATGCATACTATGTTTTTAAGAGTTATTGGGCCGAAGCACCATTTGCTTACATCGAATCACACACATGGACTGAAAGAGCAGGTCCAAAAGGGGTGCCAAGAAATGTTTGTGTGTACAGTAATACGGATGTTGTCGAGTTGTTTCACAACGGCACCTCGTTAGGTAAGAAGGAAAGGGATAATTCAAAGTTCCCTGCAGCCGGTCTTAACTGGGACGTTTCATTTGCATCTGGCAATAATAGCCTGGAAGCCATTGGATATCAGAAAGGTAAGGAAGTAGCTAAGGATATGATTACGATCCAATATGCCTACACCAAGGCAGGTTCTCCAGACAATCTTCAGCTGAAGGCGGAAAAGTTACCAGATGGTAACTATTTAGTGAAAGCAACGGTGGTAGACAAAGATGGGGCAAGGTGTCTTGAGTATCAGGAACGCGTGTATTTCCAGTGCCTCAACGGGGGGGAATTGCATCGAAATCAAGGCACCCCGATTGGGAGCGAATCAATTAAAATGGCCAATGGGCAAGCAGCAATAAAAGTGATTCCTTATGGAATGGAGGATCTTGAAGTGGCGGTATACAATCAAAACTTCAAAGGAACCTACCTGACAATTAAAAAAAATGAAATCGAAGTTGATCGTGGGAAATAAGTTAAATGACATGAGAAAAATTATAGTCCTTTTTATGGGAATTTTAGTTAGTGTAGTACTCCAGGCCCAGACACCACAGATTTGGCAAGACTATGTACACGACAAGCAGAACGGTGTAATACCTGAGCTTAACGATTACTCCTATGCGGGTTACCACTTTTCAGAAGAGGAGATTCCGAGTGTAGACAGTTGGACTCAGTTCAACGTGCTAGATTTTGGAGCCATCGCGAATGACGATCAGTTTGATGATGATGCCATTCAATTGGCGATTGATGCTGCTGAAGCGCACAATGGTCCGGCAGTTGTTTTTTTTCCCGCCGGAAGATTTATGATCAGTGACAATAATAGTACCAACGAGTTCATTCGGATTTCCAGGGATAGTATTGTGCTGAAAGGAAGTGGTTCAGGAGCAGACGGCACAGAGATTTTCATGAAAGAAATGAGAGTGCGGAATGGACACTGGCAATTTTTATTTCAGCCAAATGATATGTCAACTGATGCAGAGAGTGTGATTGCTGCACCAGTTGTGGTTGGATCGCATGATGTCATCGTAGACGATGCTTCAGGATTTGAGGTCGGGGAAGTTGTCTTGCTTAGCCATCAGAGTCAGGCGTTTGCAGAAGCACATTTTGGAGACTTACCCTTGAGTTCGCAGTGGACCAGACTTTTTGGGTCCGGAGGAATGAACTTGCATGAATTGCACGAAATCAAGGCGATTACCGGCACACGATTAACGTTTGTCAATCCAGTTCAGACCGTTATGCCGCTCTTAGAAGAACCTTACATAGTAAGCCATTACAGCACAATGCAGGAAGTAGGGGTCGAGGACATCTTGTTTACAAGTGACTGGGCAGCGTATCCGGAAGAGTTTGTCCATCATAAAGATGACATACACGATTATGCTTGGAACGCCATGCAGTTCAATCATGTGCGGAACGGCTGGGTCCGCAATTGTGAATTGTCAAGTTGGAACCAGGGAATTGATGTTCGTGAATCGATCGGATTTACAATCTCGGATGTGACGATCACCGGCAAAAAAGGACATGCGTCGTTTTTAACTCGAAGAAGTTATGGTTTACTTGTCAAAGACTGTCAAGACCCCGCAGGACAGCACCACGGTCCGGGTACCGGATATGCCGGCGTCAATACCGTCTATTTGAGGCATAGCATGGTTGAAGATGTATCGATAGATAGTCATAGCGGTCAGCCCTATGCTACATTGATGGACGATGTAGACGGCGGTACAATGAGTCAAAACGGGGGGCCGCATGAGAGCTATCCGCACCATGGTCAGGACTTCACATTCTGGAATTTCAGGCATAAATCTACTTCCGATAAGACCTATAATTTTTGGTCGATTCCAAGAAATGGGAACACCTATGCGTATCCAAATTTTATAGGATTTCAACCGAATAATGCAGTTACATTTGACAATGAGGGCATGAATCAAATGGAGGGTCAGATGGTGAGTCCAAGATCTTTGTTTGAAGCACAATTGGAATTAAGACTGGCAGATTCT
Source organism: uncultured Roseivirgaceae bacterium (assembly GCA_964593185.1). Taxonomy (GTDB): domain Bacteria; phylum Bacteroidota; class Bacteroidia; order Cytophagales; family Cyclobacteriaceae; genus Ekhidna. Next base: position 29,662 of record CAZQJU010000014.1, on the reverse strand, counting down.
CGTCCCGAAATTCGCTGGATCTCTCCTGGTTACGGATTGCAAGTTCCAAAAAACGGTAACGTCGAGGTTGAAGTCGATGTGATAGATGATGGAAGCGTAACGAACGTGACCTTGTACGTAAACGGTGTTAAACAAAACGAACTTACCAGCTTACCATATCGTTGGGGTCAGGATCAGGCGCTTGACCCGGATTTATTTGATCTGGTGCCGGGGACGTATGAACTTAGCATAGAAGCGACAGACAATGAAGGCAATGTTGCCACTGACGCGATAAACGTTTATGTAGGTCAAGCACCGATCGTGGACTTTGAACGTCCGGGAAATAATGACGTTGTGGAGTCAGGTGTTCCACTGATCGTTGAGGCCTCGGCGAACGATCCTGACGGAACCGTAACTGCTGTTTCACTCTTTCTTGATGGTGTCCTGGTAAGCACAAAGGAAACTGCACCGTACATATGGCAAAATGAATCTGACCTTGCATCCTTACAAAGCGGCCAATATACGCTCAGGCTTGAAGCGAGGGATAATGACGACTTGTTGTCCCAGGTGACCTATAATTTAACAGCCAATGATTTTCCTGAACTCAATTTCACCACTCCCAAACAGGGAGATCTCTTTGACTTTGGAGATACCGTGAAGGTCGAAGTAGCCGCAACGGATGGAGATGGCGAAATAAAAGAAGTACGGCTATATCTCAACGGCACTTTCATTAGAACGGAGTTTACTTCGCCATATGCGTGGGGAGAGCGTGAAGTCTTTGATCCCGCCCTTTTTACTATCGCAGATGGCACGTACGAACTGGAGGCGGTAGCAAAAGATGATCTGGGAAGTGAATCATCCAGCAGAATTTCCTTCATTGTAAACGAGGAGGTTGCTTTGAGTTTGGAACAACCTGCTCCGCAAATTGAATTCTTCCCAAATCCTTTTGATCAGCGCCTAGTAATAACCTCAGAAGTACGTATAAATGAAGTTAAGATTTTTGATAGTTCAGGCGCTTTGCTTGAAACGCGTATATCCACTAGGAATCAGGGAACCGTTGAGCTAAGCACTAGTCATTTGACAGCGGGTATCTACTTTGTTCATGTATTGGATGGACAGGGTGCAAAAAGAAAAATCAAAGTAATTAAGCGGTAAGCAAATGAATGCTCGATTAGATGCGATGTTTAGAAAGAGAGGTAAAAAAGTAAGACAAATGTTTGGAGGTTGGATTAGTTTATTATAAATTGGTTGACCAATTCAACTTAATTGTTGTAAATAAGCATGGAACTGCTAAACAACTTTTCCCAAATAGAAATCGAATCCCCTGCTGATAAAATAATTCGTCAGATCAGGGACTTGATTTCATCCGGACAGCTCAAATCAGGCGATCGCTTACCGTCTGAAAGAATGTTGTGCGAGCGGCTTGGGGTAGGGCGCACACATTTGAGAGATGCCCTAAGGAAATTGGAGTTCTATGGAATTCTCAAGACGCATCCTCAGAGTGGGACAGTGGTGGCAGGTATTGGCTTACCAGCACTAGAGGGTTTGATTACCGATATGTTGATGCTCCACAAGAATGACTTTAAGTCGCTAGTGGAAACACGCGTGATTCTTGAATCAAATGCCGCGATGCTTGCGGCTGTGAATCGAACTGCAGAAGACTTGGTTGAGCTGGAGAATGCGCTAAAGGCCCACAAGGAGAAGGTTCGAGATAATGAGTCAACGGTAGAGGAAGACTTACTATTTCATCTGAAAATTGCTGAAGCAAGTAAGAATTCTGTCTTGAAATCCTTGATGTTGATTATCACACCGGATATTATGATCTTTTTCAAAAGGCACAATGTCTGCAGAGAAGGAAGGGCAGATATAGCCCTTAACCAACACCAGACCCTGCTGGATCACATTAGAAATGGGGAATCAGAATCGGCAGGATTACTTATAAAGGAGCATTTGCACGATATCGTGGACTACGTAAATAGCCCCGATCTTGATACTTTAAAATTGAAAGCTGTATGATCGAAAAACCAAATAGGTCATATTCCAGCCCCGACTAAAAACTTTTATTTACGACAGAAATACAATTAACCATAGGTACAATTATTACTATAACTACTGAATTTTTAATGAATAACTTACTTATTATGAACATGTTAACTAATGCAAGCAAGAAAGGTATCTTGGTAATGTCTTTACTTGCGTCAATGGCGGTCTTAATCTCTTGCGGAGATGATGGCGATAGTCCAGCACCCGACCCTGATCCGGACCCGGCAACGGTAAATGCAGGCTTTTCTTCTGAAGTTGATCTAGACAACTCATTTACTTGGAACTTTACCAATTCAACTGTGATATTGGGAATCGACGATCTTACCGGAACGTTTGCTTGGGATTTTGGGGGTGACGGAAGCTCTACGGAGACCAATCCATCTCACACGTTCTCTGCAGCAGGTGATTATACGGTCACGTTGACAGCCACGGCAGCTGATGGCACTGAAGGCACAGCTTCAGAAACAATTACGGTGACTGCACCACCAAATAAGTATGCTTCAATCACGGATACCAAAGATGACGATACTGGTGAGCTTCGACTTCGATTCACAGGTACTGATTCTATTCCTACAGGGAGAGTGACCTTTAACTACCGAGTTGTTGAAGGAGCGGCGGATGGCTTTATCCACGTTGCTGGAAGATCCACAACAAGTGATTTCGCGATCATGGAAGTACGATTAAAAGATGATGCCGTTCACGAATTCCGTGAAGGAGCTTCTGATGACGCAATTGCAAATGCTAATTTCCCAACCGGGGTTGCAGATGTTTGGATTCCAGTTGAAGTTAGCTGGTCTGCTGATGGTATTAACACCCCAACATTCAGTGTAATCATAGGTGATCAAACGGTGATTACGGATGCGGTCAGTACGACCAATGGTGGTGACGGAGATGTCGCTGATCACTTAGCAAACACCAAAGACGGCGCATTTGCTTTCCTATGGAAGTACAATTCAAATTCATCTACAAGTGATTTGACGTATCATGTCGATGACATTGTGGTGTACTCTTCGTTATCCGGCACGGAAGAAATCGTCTTCAGTGATGACTTCCAAGGCTATCAGACAGGCACGGATCTGGATCCTGAAAATAATATGGAGTCCGTATATCATCCGAATACATCCGAAGCCACTGTGGCAGAAGAATTAGAGTAATTTTTATAGGTTGTAGTGTGATTTTAAGGAAACTTAGGATCTTACATTGGGAGCCTTTTGTCATAGGCTCCCTTTTTTTTGACCATCCAAACACTTTGTCGAATCGCTACGCAGTGAAAAGTCTCAGGAGCGGATGATTAAGCTAAGAATAGGGGCATGCTACGATCTAAGTTATCCAACCATTAGAACAACACAATCAACATATTTTAATCCAGATCCCCAGAGCCATCTTTTGTGAAAATTATATTTTTCCAATTAGAAATTATTGCAATGAAAAATCCTTTAATTTATTTGGCTTTAAAATTGGATTATATTAAATTGGTTGACCAATTAAACATTAATTGTCGTTGGTCGAATCGAACACTGGCAAATCACTATCAGATCCTTTTTCACCTAAATGTCTACGATGTATACATTGCCCTTTGCAAAGTGAACCAGCGTGAGTCGACCCAACAATTAACTAACAAACTATCTGTATATGAATTATTTTTTACTTAGCACTCGAGGAAGAATGAGGAAGGTGTTGAACCTCATCGTCATTTTCTTCTGTTTGGTTTCTACAAGCATGTATGCTCAAGGAACCATTAGTGGGCAGATCACCGACAGCAATGGTGATGGTTTGCCAGGAGTAACCGTGCTGGTGCAAGGAACAAGCAATGGTGCTGTAACGGATGTGGACGGAAATTTCAGTCTTTCAGCTGCTTCAAATGCTACTTTGGAGATCACATATATTGGGTTTGAATCTCAAACGATTCCATTGAATGGAAGAACGAGTATCCAAGTGACCTTAAAAGAAAATATCGAGGAGCTTAGCGAAGTGGTGGTAATCGGCTATGGTAGTGTGAAGAAAAGTGACATTACGGGTAGCGTGTCCTCAGTCAAATCGAAAGATTTGCAGGCTTTTCCATTGCTGAATGCCGCTCAGGCTTTGCAGGGCAGGGCCGCAGGTGTGGTTGTACAATCTGAAAACGGAGGAGAGCCCGGTGCTGCTATTGACATTAAGATTCGAGGAACAACGTCGTTGATTGCTAGCAGCTCTCCTTTAATTGTGGTGGATGGTTTTATTGGAGCCACCATGCCGCAGCAGAATGATATTGCTTCAATTGAGATCTTGAAAGACGCTTCGGCAGCAGCAATTTATGGCTCTCGAGGTTCGAACGGGGTGATCCTTGTCACAACAAAGAAGGGGATTCCAGGTAAAGTCACAGTCGAAGTAAACTCGACCATTTCTATTGCCGAGACTACAAATAAGCTAGATCTATTGAATGCAGATCAGTACGCTTCTTTGCGGACGATAACCAACCCGGCTTTTCAGCAAGGACCTGCCAACACCGATTGGCAGGACGTCATGTTTCAGACAGGAGCTGTTCAAAATCATCAGTTTTCAGTTGCTGGAGGATCTGAGAATTTGAACTTCTATACCTCTGTGAACTACTTCGATCAAGAAGGAGTGATCATCAATTCTGGATTTGAGCGGTATTCGTTTCTTGCGAACATTGATGCTCAAGCAAGCGATAAATTGAAAGTTGGCGTTAGTTTATTTACACGTCGAAGTACGCAGGAGGGTGTCCCAACACAGTCAACAGGAGACACAGCGAATGGTGGCGGTGATGATGTAATTGGCTTGATGTTTCGATTTAGACCAGACTTAGGTATTTTCGATGAGAACGGCGTCTACACTGTTCAGAACGTCGGGGGCAACGTGGATAATCCATTTGCGGTAGCCACTGAAAGGGTGAATGAAACGAAATCGGATCGGAGTAGGGCAAACTTGTATCTTGATTACGAGATAATCAAAGGGTTGAGTTTCAGAACCACATTGGGAATCCGTACCAGAAACGAGAATGTAAGATCATTCATCCCTTCTGTCCTGGTCGAGACAGACGGGGGTCTTGGAGGCATTGCCGAAATCAACAATCGACAGTCCAATCACATCCTAAGCGAGAATTATTTGACCTATACGCGGGAGATTGGAAAAGGGAATTTGACCTTTGTTGCAGGCCACTCATTTCAAAAGGATGTTATCGAACGTTTTTCTTCAGGTGGGACCGGTTTGCTCCAGGATAACCTAGCATTCTTTGATTTGAGTGCAGTAGCAGTTCCGTTATTTCCTTCTTCTCGTTACTCGGAGACCGAAATCTTATCTCAATATGGTAGAGTGAATTTTGATTGGGATGACAAATACCTAGTTACGGCCACGGTCAGAAGGGATGGATCTTCGCGCTTCTCAGAAAATGAGAAATATGCAATTTTTCCATCTGCAGCAGTAGGTTGGAGAATTTCGAATGAGCCATTCCTCCAGAACATCCAAGTGATTTCTAACCTTAAGTTAAGGGCAAGCTTTGGAGTGACCGGTAATACAGCAATCCCTGCTCTTTCCTCTTTTCAACAATTTGAGACAGTTTCTGGCTTAGGAAATGGTGGCGTCGTAACTGGAGTCATCCCGGAGCAAGCTGCGAATGGAAATCTTAGATGGGAGTCCTCGTATCAAACCAACATCGGGCTTGATGTAAGCCTATTTGAAAACAGAGTTGCACTGGAAGTAAACTACTATAACATTGATACAAAAGATGTATTAAGTCCTGATTTCAACCTTCCGCTCTACTTGGGTTTTGATGAACCGTTTGCCATTACCAACCTAGGTGAGATAAATAACAATGGGTTTGAGATTTCCTTAGGTACAACCAACATTTACACCAACGATATTCAGTGGACTACTGATTTTAATTGGTCAATGAATCGCACGGAGGTGGTAAGCTTGGTCGATGGAATTGACATATTCTTAGATGCTTCTCCCGGATATTTTACCAGGGAAAGGACGCACATTATCAGAGAAGGAGAAGTGCTTGGGGCTTTTTGGGGACATAGATATGCAGGAGTATATGTGGGAGGAGCGCTTCCCGAAGGTATCGCAATGAAAGAGAATGGAACCATCGGGGATCCTATGTTTGTGGAGGTAGCTGATGAAGATGGAAATTTTGATGGGATTATTGATGATAATGATCAAATGGTCATTGGGGATCCAACACCAGATTTTGTGTTTGGTATCAACAATACGGTTTCATATAAGAATTTTGATCTAAATGTGTTCGTACAGGCGGTTCAAGGTGGAGATGTTTTCAACTTGACAAGGGTTCAATTAATGAATGGAGATGCCAATGCCCACACTGACATACTTAATGCGTGGACCCTCGAAAATCCTGAAAGCAATATCCCGAGAGTAGGAAATAATTCGCCAATAGAACTGTCGGATCGATTTGTCGAAGACGGAAGTTATATCAGACTTAAGAACGTAGCGCTAGGTTATACCTTACCTACAAACTTGCTACAGAAGATTAAGTTGACTAGCGCTCGAGTGTCCTTTAGCGCTCAGAACTTATTAACGATTACTGGTTATTCAGGACTAGATCCTGAAGTGAATTACTTTGGGGGTGGCGGTGAAACAAACAATCCGGCTAATCCTAGAAATTCAAATACAACAAATGGTTTTGATTACGGAAATTACCCAACCATCAGGACCTACACCTTTAGTTTAAACTTGAAATTTTAAATGGTAAGCAAGATGAATAGATATAAGACATTGCTACTACTGATGCTAGGTTTGTCGGTAGTTGCTTGTTCTGACTTAGAGGAAGAGCCAATAGGTGAGGTGGTTCCGGAGACGTTTTTTACAGATGTAGCCTCAGTGCAGTCTGCTTTGAATGGAGTGTATGCAAGAGCACATCATCGATTTTTTCTAGCAAGAGAGACATCTCTTCCGATCATGTTAAGAAGTGATATGATTGATATAGGGAATCAGAATACGCGGGCGGAAAGAATTGCTCATAACAATTTTACCGATGTGGCGACGAATGACAATACCAGTGTAGCCTGGAAGGCGATGTATGATATCATCTCCGCCGCCAACCTTGCTATTCGAGGATCGGAGATTGCTTCAGGTAGTCAAGAGCAGTTGGAGACCTTAAGTGGTGAAGCCCATTTCTTCCGTGCGTTGACTTACTATCACTTGGTAAGACAGTTTGGTTCAGTTGTTTACATCGATGAACCCATCGCGGATGCGAATGCCGTATCCAATGCCATTCCATTTACACCAGAAGAGATATATGCTGAAATCATTGACGACTTGGAATTTGCTAAATCTGTATTACCTGATGTGGTTTCAAATAAGTCCAAACCGTCCAAGGCAGCGGCTAGTGCGTATCTGGCCTCGGTGTATCTAACCACAGGCGACTATGCAAATGCCTTACTAGAAGCAGAAGACGTAATCAGTAAATCTGTTGATGATGGTGACGGAACTTACCCTTTGGGCCTGGAACCTGATTATCAAAACTTGTTTCACTATTCAAGGGTAAAAGATTCCATGGAACCCATCTTCGTGCTGGATTTTATTGGCATTGCTCCACTTGATAGGACTAACTGGTATACCGACTACCTTGCACCGTTGACTGGCATAGAAGGAAACATAGCGTACGGAAACTCTGGAGGTTGGACGGTGATGGTACCCTCTTTCGAAGTTTATAATACATGGGATGGTCGCGATTACAGAAGAGCTGTGAGTTTCGATACCACTGCCGTTTCCAACAATCTGAATGGTGGAAATCCAGTTGATTATACTCAGTTTAGTCTCATTGATCCACTCAATTCGAATAGACCACATATCGCAAAGTATCAGCGTTTTGCAGGAGATAATGACTTGATTGGCAATGAAGCCAGAGCTTCGGAGCTTGATTACTTACTAATGAGGTACGCTGAGGTCTTGCTTATTGCTGCGGAAGCTGCAGTTGAGCAAGGGGACAACAGCAAAGCATTAACCTATATCAATAGAGTAAGAGCACGAGCCCGAAATGGAGCTGTCGATGGTGATAATGTAAAGTATCCCGCTAGTGCCTTTCCAGCAGACCTTACGGGAACCGTTACGGTTGCTGACGTTTTGGAAGAACGAAGGCTAGAACTTGCCTTCGAAGGGAAAAGATGGTACGACATCATTCGGAGAGACTTGGGCCCAGCAGTGTTTAGTTCGACTGGGTTTGAAGGAGAAAAGTCCGGATTTGTTTATCCGGATGATTATCTAATCCCCATTCCTGCGAACGAAGTAGCTAGAAATCCAAATTTAGGAAATTAGATATTCAAGTAGTACTAGTTTAATTATTGCATCCTTCATGTTCTATGGAGGGTGCTTCCTTTAGGCACGTGACGTAGCAAAAATAAAGCCCATCCAAATTAGAAAGTACAGCCTCAAGATATCCAAAAGTTGAATTGAATCCCTACATTTTCTAACCTGCAATTTGTGCTAATACAACAGTTATTTGAAATTAAAAATACCTTAGCAGGGTTGGTGAGCAGATTTCTGCTTTTCGCCATGGTTGTTTTTGGTATGTCTTGTGGCGAGCAAGGGAGGACAAATACTGCTGGTACGAGCCATCCTGGCTTGGTCCTGACATTATCGGGTGTTGAATCCATGCAGCGCAGTGTTGGCGCTGTACCTCTTTTTGATAAATCGCTACAAGCAACCAGGCAGGAGGTGGATGCTGAAATTGCCAATGGAATCGAAGTCCCTATCCCCAAAGATTTGGCAGGCGGTTACACCCATGAACGCCACAAGGCCAATTTCTTCATCATGCAAAAAGCAGGTGTGCTGTTTCAGATAACGAGAGAAGAAAAGTATGCCATCTATGTGCGTGATATGCTCTTGAAATACCTCGAACTGTGGCCTACTATTGGAAAGCATCCTGCACAGCGTTCGTATGCTCGCGGAAAATTGTTTTGGCAGTGCCTGAATGATGCGAACTGGCTTGTTTATACCGCTCAAGCATATGATTGTATTTACGATTGGCTTGAAGTAGAAACGAGAAACAGGCTCAACAAAGACCTGTTTAAACCCTATGCAGACTACATCTCCATCGAAAACCCTCGATTTCATAATCGACTTCATAATCACAGCACCTGGGCGAATGCCGCCGTCGGCATGATAGGCCTCGTGATGGACGATGAAGAGCTGATTGAGCGTGCACTCTACGCATTTGATATACCCAACGACTCATTGAAGACAGATAATGACGGTGGCACGCTCAACTTGAAGGGCTACAAAGAAGGTGGTTTTCTGGCCCAAATTGATCATTCATTTTCGCCTGACGGATACTATACGGAAGGCCCTTACTATCAGCGCTACGCAATGTATCCTTTTCTGATTTTCGCCCAAGGATTGGCAAACCGAAAGCCCGAGCTAGATATTTTGAACTACCGAGAAGGTCTGCTTTTAAAGGCAGTTTATGCGCTCATCAACCAAACCAATTTTCAGGGAGAGTTCTTTCCGATCAACGATGCACAGAAAGGCATGTCACTACAGTCACGGGAGCTGGTCATCGCAGTAAGTATGGCCTATCATTATGGGGGAAATGATCCTGGCTTATTATCCATCATTGAACAGCAAGGACGCGTGCCGCTTGATGATTCAGGACTGGCCGCAGCACGAGCAATTGCTGCAGGGAAAGGTCAGGACTTTGAATTTAAGAGCCTCGAACTGACGGATGGGGCCGCCGGTGATGAGGGTGCGATTGGAATACTCCGATCTGATGCCTTAATCCTGGTAATGAAGTATGCGAAGCATGGCATGGGACATGGGCATTTCGATCGGTTAGGTTTCTTGCTTTACGATCAGACGGGCGAAGTAATTCAGGATTACGGGGCTGCTAGATGGGTAAATGTAGAGCACAAAGACGGTGGTGGTTACCTGAAAGAGAACCACAGCTGGGCAAAAGAAACGGTAGCCCACAATACGCTAGTTGTTAACAAGGATTCGCATTTTGATCATAACGTTAAGGCTGCCGACAAGACTCCAGGAGAAAGATACGTTTTTGCCGACAATCCGGAAATCAAAATTGTAAGCGCAAAAGAGCCGAATGCTTACGATGGTATTGAGATGCAACGCGTGATGGCCTTGATTGAAATGACGGAGTTGGAAAATCCTCTCGTGCTGGACCTGTTTTCTGTACAGGGCCCGGATGAGTCTCGGTATGACTTACCTCTTTATTACAAAGGTGAGTTTATGTCCTCTAATCAAGATTTGAGCTTCAATGTGGACCTAAAGGCGATGGGAACTAATGATGGGTACCAACACCTGTGGGCTGAGGCACAAACCCGGCTTACAGGGCCGGTGTATCAAATGACCTGGTTTAATGGCAAAAAGTTTTATACCATGACCTCTGCTGTGGAAACCGGTGATGAACTTTTCCTGACTAGGATAGGTGCAAATGATCCGAATTTCAATTTGCGCAGAGATCCGGGGTTAATTCATCGACGGACGGGAGGCAATACCGTTTTTGCCAGTGCATATGAAATCCATGGCAGCTATGACTACGCTTCCGAGCGTCCACTTAACCTCTTTACCTCCATAGATGAGCTAGAGATTTTGGAGCACACCTCTGATTATGTGGCGGTTGAAATTACACTTAAGGAAGATGTTAGATATCAATTGGCATTCTCGCTCAATGACGCAAACGCACAAAGTGATCATTCCCTGGATATTTCAGGAATGCCTTGGAATTGGACCGGAGTTTACGATTTAAAGAAAATAGACAAATAAGAAATGGAAAGAAATAGTGAAAAATACATTTTGACCGAAGGGATAGAATGGGAGGAGCTTGGTGGCGGTGTCTCTCGGAAATTCCTCGGGTATGACAATCAGATCATGATGGTGCTTGTGAAATTTGAAAAAGGTGCGTTAGGATCTCCACACAGCCATTTCCATACCCAAGCTACGTATTGCGTCTCTGGAAAATTTGAATTTGAGATAGACGGTATTAAACAAGTTGTAAAAGGAGGAGACGGGGTATACATAGAACCAAATCTGCTCCATAGCGCTGTTTGTCTGGAAGGAGGTATGCTGATTGACACATTTAGTCCGGTAAGGGAAGATTTTTTAAGTGGAGTAGGACCTTCATATTTCGGAGACAAAGACTAAAAAATAAAACCTAACCTTATGAAAGTTAAAGGATTAAGATGGTGGGTGGTAGGCTTGATTGCGCTAGCTGCCGTCATCAATTACATCGATCGCCAAGCCTTTTCTGTTTTATGGGAGGCTGGCATCGCAGAGGACCTCTATCCAGATTTAGATCAAGAGGGTAGAAAGAGAGTCTATGGCAACATTGGAACCTACTTTATCGTCGCCTATGCGCTAGGTCAGGCATTGTTCGGAAGAATATTTGACAAGCTTGGAACACGCATTGGTTTCGTTCTCTCGATCGGTTTTTGGTCCTTGGCAACGGGCCTTCACGCTGTAGTGAAGAGCTTTGCCGGATTCTCGTTTGTTCGAGTATTGCTGGGTACTGCAGAAGCAGGAAACTGGCCTGGGGCAGCAAAAGGGAATGCAGAGTGGTTTCCTACGAATGAGCGTGCAGTTGCCCAGGGTATTTTCAATTTTGGCGCATCCTTTGGTGCCATGATCTCAATTCCGGTGATTGGATTTTTAGCGCTGCAACTGCATTGGCAGCTTGTTTTCCTCATCGTTGCGGTGGTCGGATTTCTCTGGTTGATTCCGTGGTTGATCTACGTAAAGGCACCGCCAAAAGAGCATCCCTGGCTCTCTGAGGAGGAAAAAGAACATATTCTATCAGGCCAACAAAATGAAGCGACAAGCACAGATGGGAAAGAAGACCAGAAAAGCTTGGGTTATGGAAAAATACTTGCTTACAAAGAAAGCTGGGGTGTGATACTTTCTTCCGCTGCGATCGATCCTATTTGGTGGATCTTCGTGATTTGGATTCCTAACTACTTGGTGAATGTCTTCAACATGGATATTGCGGGCATTACCAGACTGGGTTGGGTGCCTTTCTTAGGAGCTATGATTGGCGCATGGGCAGGTGGATTACTGGCCAAAGCATTCTTTAAAAAAGGATGGAGTGCCAATAAGGTTAGAAAGACGACCATTGGAATTGGATGTGGGATCATGCTTCCGGCATTGCTGGCGCTAAGTTCTCCAGGAAGTGCTTTGAGTGCGGTACTCATTATGTTCGTTATTCTCTTCGGGTTTCAAACGGCCATTGGGAATATCCAGACACTTCCGAGCGACCTGTTTAGTGGTAAGTCGGTAGGCACATTATCAGGCCTGGCAGGCATGTCCGCAAAGTTTGCTGCAGCCGGGCTTACTTGGTACATCGGAAGCCAATTACCGGTCGACAAATACTCCTTGGTATTCCTTATCGGCGCCGGACTGGTAGGCATTGTGGTTTTCTCCGTTTGGGTTCTTATTCCAAAGGTAGAATCACTCAAGACGCAATAACGCTAATCATCATTAACAAAATAACTAACAACTAAAATGGGAAAATCAGAAAATAAAATAGCCATAGTCACAGGAGCAACCGGAGGAATTGGATTCCAGGTGGCAAGTAGACTAGGTAAAGATGGATACATTGTTTGCTTAAACGGCATTGAAGAAGAAGCCGGAGCGCAACGGGTCAAGGAACTGTCAGGAGAGGGAATCACTGCAGAATATTACGGCTTTGATGTGACAAAAGAAGAGGACGTTACTTCAAACATTAAGGCCATAGGGGAAAAGTACGGAAGAATTGACGTGCTTGTAAACAATGCAGGAGGATTAGGAGGAAGATCCAGGTTTGAGGAGATGACCACCGAATTTTACCGATTTGTCATGGCATTGAACTTGGATTCTGTATTCTTTACGTCAAGAGCAGCTATTCCTTACCTAAAAGAAGGGGCACATCCCTCCATTATCAACTATACGTCCAATGCCGGTTGGAACGCAGGAGGTCCGGGTGCGGGAGTGTACGGAACTTCGAAAGCTGGAGTTCATGCGATAACCCGCGCGTTGGCAAAAGATCTGGCTGAGTACGGAATACGAGTGAATGCCGTTTCGCCTGGCACAATTGATACACCATTTCACGCACAGATTAAATCGACAAAACCCGAGGTCTTTGCTTCCTGGAAGAACAATATTCTACTTGGCAGGTTAGGCCAGCCAGAAGAAGTCGCGGCAGTAGTTTCCTTTCTTGCCAGTGAGGATGCTTCCTTCATTACGGCTGAGACCATACAGATTGGTGGCGGTCAAGCTCTAGGCATCTAGGAGTGCGTTGCTAAATTGTTTCTTAATGGAGCAACCAATAGGCATTGAGTAAGTAGGAAGAAGGACCTAGATTTCCCTGGATCCGTTCAGGAAAATGCATCGAGACAAAGGCACATTAAGGCTAGTTCAATTTTCTTCATGGGTTTTCGGCACAGAGTCTCCTGTCCCAACTGACGATTTTTTGCTAACTTGATTTTAAGTGATCAATAAAGAAAACGCTGAGGGAGATGGTGATGATCGAAGAAGTTGATGACTAAAATAGCGCCTAAGCTTATAATATGGTTAATTGGAAACGAACGAGCGAGACGTGAATAAGGGTACGTTGCCAGGGAAAATCTTGCTGGTATTGGGTGCAATTTCGCTGTGTTCCTATGTGGTCGTCACTTTGGCTACAGAGGCCTCTGTAGCTGGACCATTTCTGATTACATGTTTTGTCCTGTTTGCATTGGCAGTGCGATGGTTTCCGCTCTTGAAAGGATTTTCGTACTCTCTTTGGATTTTCGCATCGGTTGCCATTTCAATGCACTATCCGGAATACTTCATTGAAGTAGGGAATTTCAAATTCAGTCAATTAATCGTTCCACTACTTCAGATCATTATGTTTGGAATGGGATCGCAAATGAGCCTTGGTGATTTTTCGGGTGTCCTGAAAATGCCAAAGGCAGTAATTTCGGGTGTTCTTTGTCAGTTTACCATTATGCCACTGATGGGACTCCTTGTCACCGTCTTTTTCGAATTCCCCGCTGAGATCGCGGCTGGGTTTATTTTGGTTGGGTCCAGTCCAAGTGGTATGGCTTCAAACGTAATGTCCTTTCTGGCGAAGGCCAACCTTGCTTTGTCGGTTACACTTACGGCTTTTGCAACGTTGCTATCGCCTCTTGTCACACCCGCGTTGATGAAGTTGTTGGCTGGCGAACTGGTAGTGATTGACTTTTTGAGTATGGTACTCGGAATTTTCAACATGGTAATCTTGCCAATATGCGCTGGTCTTGCCTTTAATATGTTTTTGAAGTGGAGTAGCTCAGGAAGACGCTTTTGGACCGAACTAATGGGTTATGTACTCATCATTTTCTTTGCGAGCAGTTTAGGTTTTGTATTCGGCGACATGACCTTCTCTGTCCTTGGATCAACATTTCTAAAAAATCTGTTGCTATTCAGTGCGCTGCCTATTTCAATTGCACTTTTAATGCGAAGAGTAAAACGAGGTGACGAGAATGTCACTTTTGAGGGGGTACTATCTTTTGTTTCAATGCTAGGGATCGCAGTCATCATCATCGTAATAACCGCCTCCGGCCGAGATAGCTTGCTTGAGGTAGGATTGCTACTGATTGTAGCTTGCTTGATTCAAAACCTCTTTGGCTATCTTCTGGGCTACTTTGCTGCAAGATTGTTACGGCTGGACGAAAAGGATTGTCGAACCGTAGCACTGGAGGTTGGTATGCAAAATGGTGGAATGGCCTCTGGGCTAGCATTCCAAATGGGTAAAATGGCTACTGTTGGCCTGGCACCAGCTATTTTCGGCCCGATGATGAACATTACAGGGTCCTCATTAGCTATTTGGTGGCGTGGCAAGAAGACGCAAGATGACGTAGATGTCGAGTAGAAGCAGCTTGAGCTGATCTGGCCCAGCATGCTTAGTACTCAACCGACACAAAGCCAAGTTACCTTTTGATAAGCTTTACAGATTGAACTCCCTCGCTGCCTTCCAATCTAACCAAATAGATTCCTGTTTTAAGTGCACGAATATCGAGAGAAACGAGAGACTCCACCTTTTGGTAAAGTACGATTTTGCCTGTCTGATCAAACACGGAAACCGTTTGGTATGGTTCTGCACCATGTATGTGCACCACCGAAGTGGCTGGGTTTGGAACGATTCGTATTTGGTTTTGCCCGTTAAGTGCACTTAAAGGCCGCGTCACCGTGATCTCCGTAGTCGCGGAAAAACCTCCATCCTCTGTAGTGACTGTGATTGTTGCCGTTCCTTCCGATACGGCAGTAACCAGACCGTTTGTGTCCACAGAAGCAATCGATGGATCACTGGAGCTGAAGTTTGCAGCGTTGTTGGTGGCATTTGAAGGATTAATGGTGGCCGTCAGCTGTTGTGTTTCTCCTTCCAGGAGTGTCACACTCGACAGGTCTAATGAGACACCGTTCACGAAGACAACTTCCCGTTCGCCTTGACCGAAAACTCTCAGTTCCGTTAGGCTGACCCACTCACCAGTGTAGATGTCCGCACCTGAAACGGTAATTCTCAAAAATCTGGCTTCGGTGCCATCTACTTCGTTGATGATTGGTGCAGCAGCATTTCCTGGAGTGGAATTAGTAGATCGATCCACAAGTGTCTTATATGCTCCATCTTCGGTCAATGCTCCTTCGATAACGTACTGATATGCACGGTCTTCATAACAAACAACCTCGGTTTGATTGACGGTAAAGGTACCTCCCAGGTCAATCGTTGCGGATTGCGGAAATTCTTGTACAGACCATCGAGTACCCACATCGCCATCCACCAGATTTTCAGGAACATTTGCTCCGTCAGCAGTACCCGTTGCAGTGACTCGTTGTCCCAATGCCCAGTTTGTCTCTGTGGAGGGAGCCAGAACCTGAATTTCACGCGTATCGGTAAATCCTCCCTCGTCGGAAGTAACAGTGATCGTTGCGGTCCCAACTGAAACCGCCGTCACTATGCCGCTTTCGCTTACAGTGGCCACACTTGTATCATCAGATTCAAATTCAACAAATTGATTGGTTGCATTTGATGGGGTGAAAACAGCCTCCAGTTGCGTGGTTCCTCCAACTGCTAGTGCGCCATCGGCACCTGCAAGGCTCACGCTGGTCACATTCACTGCAACACCCACAGTAATGTTAGTACTTAAGGACGTTCGAGAACCTCCTTCATTATCAGTCGCTTTGGCTGTTATGGTATAGGCGCCTTCCTGATAATCAACCCAAGTGAAGGAATAAGGCACCGTAGCGTCCTCACCTAATTTATTAGTACCACCCTCGAAAAACTCTACCAATGCGATGGTTCCGTCAGAATCGTCGGCATCCGCAGTGATTGTAATGTCAGTACCAGGTTCGAAATTGGTATTGTTTGAAGGGGACGTTATCGTTACCGACGGAAATCGGTTCTGAGGGGATCCATCTTCTTCAAACAACTCATCAAAGTGTGCGGTGGCCTCTCCATTGTCTTGAAGATATACGCCGGCTTTCCAATAACTTGGCCAGGTCCAATAGGAGACATCCATATTGACCTTTTCCTCACCTTCGAAATCGATGATCATGTTTCCATCCACTAACCTGATATCACAATTAAAATAGCCCCCGGGATCTGCTCCCAGATCAATGTGGGTTGTGTTGACCCCTCCGTCATCTGTTTTGATTGCGGCCCAGATATGGTTTGCTGGTGACTTGGCTTGATGCTTATAAATTCGTAATAGTGGTTTATTAGGACCACTGCCAGCATTCGCGTCGTCGTGAATTTGCAATACCGTAACCTGATCACAGGTTTGTTCTACGATGTCCAGTCTTGCATGCAACGAGCGATTGGCTTGTGTGAGGTCCCAATTCGTTTCATTTCTCAATTCCGTCCGCATGCTCGAGCCGGTCTGGTTAAATCGAATTTTGTCGCCATCAACTACATAGAAGAACTCCGGGTGGGTGTAACCGTCATTCAGTGCATCCCGGTCTCTAAGTGTGGAGCTGGTCGGAGCTTGAAGCTTGCACGCAGCAAGAAAAGGCTGAAACCTTGGGATGTCGGAAGGAGCGGCGTATTCGGTCGGCGGTGTAGGCGCTGAATGTGAGACATCTAATGCGAAGAAGGAAACCTGAGCATACTCTTCAGGATCTCCAGCGTTGTTTTGATTGTAGTTTCCTGCTTTGAAGTACATCCAATCGTTTGCAAAACCACTATCGGTCATGTCCACTTCCTGTACCACATCTTCTTTTCCTTCTCTCATAATGGTCACCGTAAGCGTATTAAAAACAACCTTGATTTCGTAGCTAAATTTCTCGCCTAATGCAATTCCATCTTCGGGATCTGGTGCATTATCGCTACGACTACCAATCATATCATACCACTGTTCTGCTGCGCCGGTAGTTGGTTCATGCGCTACATAGATTGAGCCTTTCGTATTTCCGGGCAGTTTGCGATAGTACAATCTGCATGGCTCATCATCAGATGCGTGAATTTGACCAACGATGACTCGGCCTATTTTACGATTCTCGTCAGAAGTTAAAGACACGTGGTCTACAGCCAACGTGGCCGTCATGACTCCGTCCACTCCTCCTGCCGCTTCTTGGTTTTCCATCGAAGAGGAAGAAAAAACCCAATTGTTACCATTGATTCCTTGCGTGGGAATGCTATTGTCTCCAGCCCGAATCATTTCTCTAAGTTCATTTCGAGGATAAGTGCTTCCACCAGTCATACCGTCATTTGGACACCAAAATACCATCGCACCGGTGGTAGGATCCGTGTAGAATTCACCATCTTTTACCCAACCTTCTGATAACACATCTTCGGGAATTTCCTGCTGATTAGGACGTGTTAGCTTCCAATAGGTTAAATCAAAGTTCTCGCTTGGAGGTAGCTCAGGATTTGGATCCTGTGCAGAAACAATCGTGTAAGAAATCACCAAAAGAAACAGTGACACATAGCATCGATAACACAGAGATTTATTTGAATAACTCATTAACCCCAAAAACCAACATCCTGATATTTTCATCCCATTAAATTTAAGAATAACGAATTCAAAAAGTAACCAAACGCAATCTTCCAAACAGCCATAAAGGTCTTTCTTGCTACCTTTGTCTTGGTTGATTAAAAATTGGTCGATCAATTTTGCTAATATACGAATTATATAGTTTTTAGTCTTTTCCCCTGACAGCAAATGGAGTATTCAAAACGACATTCGATCAAAAAAATCATTGTTGCCGTACTCTTTCTATTGACGCAGTCAGTGTCTGCTACAGACTATACCGTTACTTCTGCCGATGAATTTAATGCATTGACCCTCGTTGCCGGTGATGTGGTTACCTGGTCAGATGGGACGTACGTAGACCAACATGTTATGTGGAGTGGTGAGCAAGGAACGATGGACGATCCAATAACACTGAAGGCAGAAACACCCGGAGGCGTCATTTTTACCGGTTCCTCAAAGATGAATATATACGGCAGCCATCTTGTCATCGAAGGGTTCTACTGGAAAGGCGGAGAAGGGGAAAACAATCACATAGAATTTAGAAAGAATGGGTCAAGTTCAGAGTTTGCGTTCAGCTGTACAATTCGGAACTGTGCCTTTGACGATCTCTTTACAGAAGAACCAAACAAGAGCCGTTGGATTGTCCTCTATGGATCGAGCAACACCGTTGAGAACTGCTCCTTTGTGAACAAGAGAAGTGCAGGAGCTTTGATCCTCGTGGAACTACTGTACTCCCAGAACATAACACCAGGTCACCTCATCCAGAGAAACTACTTTTTTAACATTACCCCAAAAGATGATTTTGTAGCCAATGCGAACGATAGCGAAACCATCAGAGTGGGAAGTAGTGCGTACCAAAATATAAGTGCGCAAGTCATAGTGGAGGGAAATTACTTTCAAGCCGCAGATGGCGAAAACGAGATAATCAGCAACAAAAGTGCGGACAACACCTTCCGTTACAACACTTTCAGAAATTGTAGGGGATCTCTTGTCTTGAGGCATGGTTCCGGAGCTCACATTGAAGGAAACTATTTTCTTGGGGAGGGAAAAGCCAAGTCCGGTGGAATCAGGGTTAGTGACCGAGATCACGTCATTATAAATAATTACATGCAAGACCTGAACAATGCTGGAGACATTTGGAACAATGCAATTACGCTAGTCGGTGGTGGTGCCGCGTCTGGAGGTTCCAGTAATGGATATCAAAACGTCGACAACCTCACGGTTGCACACAATACCGTTTACAATGCTGACGACCCTATTTTCTTCAACGATCGAAATGCGTATGATCCTACAGGGGTGATCGCGAACAACTTGATCTACAGCGAAAATGGGAACCTGGTTTCGGGGGATATTGAGGGTACCGGACAAGGTATAGACTATGAAGGGAACATTTTTGGAGGTTCTGCCATCGGTATTTCGCACGCAGGAATTACAGAAGGTGATGCCCATTTCATGGCCAATGGCGAGACCTTTAGACCAAGCAGCAGTGGAATTGCAGCAGATGCTGGCGGGAGTACCTATAGTGATTTGGTAAACATTGATGTGGAAGGATTGGTAAGGCCAAATTCAGATTTAGACGTCGGAGCTCATGAAGTCTCTGGAGCTTCTGGAAATATTCAGAACAAGCCCTTAACCGATGCAGATGTAGGCGTTGGAGTCGGAGCGTGCTTCATTGGAGCGGAGGGAAATAGTTTGGCAGAATGCGGTGCGGTTGGAGATTTTCTAACTGCCACTCAGCTTTCGGACTTTGAAGATGACGGCGAAATTAAGCCCGTGAACATTACCTCAAACGTGAGTTGGACGGCTACCGTCGATCGAGATTGGATTACGATCAACCCAATGCTCGGATCGGGAAATGGCACCATAGAAGTAACTGTTGCAGCTCACACAGGTACTGATGAACGTACAAGTACCGTGGTGCTTTCTGGAGATGGAGTGACAGATGAGGTCATCTTTATTGTTCAACTTGGTTACGAACCTCCTGTGGCTGTTACGGGTGTCAGTTTAGACCCTCCAAATACCCTTGCTTTAGGAGCAAAAGAGGCACTAGGAATCAGGATTTTTCCGGCTGACGCTACCAATAAAGGGGTGAGTTTTGTATCCACCGACACGGATATTGTAACGGTGGAGGAGTCTGGTCTAGTGACTGGTGTCGCAGCAGGTCTTGCCACAATTAAGGTGACAACTGCAGATGGGGGCTTTACCGCCACTACTGATGTCGAAGTTCGAGGACCATCAACTGATTTTAATTGGGCCTTGAACCAACCTGTAACCGGTACCGGAACCCCGGATGGTGCCAACGTGGTATCAAAGCTTGTAGATGGGGATGCTGAATCTCGCTGGTCCGTTCAAGGCTTTCCACAGTCCGCCACGCTCGATCTCGGTGGTAGTATAGCAGTTAACCAAACGGAAGTCATTTCCTACAATGACAGGGCCTATCAATTTACCATCGAAGGAGCTCAGGACGAAAATGGAATGTTCTTTCCACTGGTTGATAGAACAAGCAACTCAACCCAAGGAACAGCCTCTACTCCCATTATCGATGCGGTTGATGATGTCATAGCAAGGTTTGTCAGAGTGACGGTGTACGGAGCTGACGTTTACGAAGGGGAATGGGTAAGTCTGACAGAGTTTAGGGTATTTGGCAATGGAGAGCGTGAAGTTGTTTCGGTCGAGGGAGTGGCACTGGGGGTTACCACTTTTGAGCTCATGGAAGGTCAAACGCAACAATTAACCGTAAGTGTGACTCCATTGAATGCCACAGATTTGACGGTAAGCTTTTCCACAAGCGATGCTAACATCGCAACTGTCAGTGCAGACGGTCTGGTTACAGCCAAGTCTCAGGGAAGAGCCGTTGTTACGGTCGTCACGACGGATGGTAACTACATGGCTTCAGCGGACATTTCCGTAACAAGACCCTTAAACGTGAGGGATAAGACAAGTCAGCAGGTTTGGTTGACACCTAACCCCACAAAAGGCATCGTGATCATAAATGGGGAAGTGGACTATTATCGCATCTTACTATACGATCAAGCAGGTAAAATGCAGTTACAGCGAACTAGAAATGCCCATAATTCGTTGGATGTAAGTCGTTTGAGGCCAGGGATGTACTACGTTAAACTGGAAGGTGAAAGTAGCTCGGAGATTGTCAAGCTTATCAGACGTTAGTTTGTTTGTGCTGAAAGAAGTTATGATTCCTGCGCTTTTGGGAATCTTGGAATAAGGATTAGCTTATTGAAAATTTCAGGTACTCAAAATGCACAAAATTTTTAATTTTAAGATTATATAAGCGCTAAATTGTTTCATTGTATTATGTTCTTATGGATTTACTAGAAAGCTTTTCTAAGATTGAATTCGAGTCTCCTACCGATAAAATTATCCGCCAGATCAAAAACCTCATTTCATCTGGTCAGCTAAAACCTGGTGATAAACTGCCAGCTGAGCGAAAAATGTGTGAAAAATTAGGTGTAGGTAGGACCAATCTCAGGGATGCTATAAAGAAACTAGAGTTTTACGGAATTTTAAAGACCTACCGACAGAGCGGAACGGTTGTTGCCGGCTTAGGTCTTCCAGCTTTGGAGGGACTGATATCAGACATGCTTAGTCTTGAAGATACGGACTTCAAATCACTCGTCCATACCAGGGTAATTCTGGAAAAGAATGCGGCCATGTTGGCTGCTGAGAACAGAACCGAAGGGGACCTTGCTGAGATGGAGAAGGCGCTTCAGGCCCATAAGGACAAACTGGAACAGGATAATTTTGCAGATGGCGAAGATTTGTTATTTCATTTAAAGATTGCGGAAGGAAGCAAGAACAGTGTGTTAAAATCACTAATGCTTATTATCACCCCTGAGATTCTAGCGTATTTCAAAAGATACAATGTCGGTAGCAATGCAAGAGCGAAGGGCATAGTGCAGGAGCATGAACTACTATTGCAGTGCATTCGAGACAAAGATCCAGTTGGAGCGGGTCGGGTGCTGACGGAACATCTTAATGACATCGTAACCTTTGCGAATAATCATGATGAACCTTCCGACAAGCGAGCTGTTTAGTGCCCAGGAAGTGTTTTGACTTAAACTATCGAATGAAAATTTGACTTAATAGTCAAAAATCCCCTGTTTTCAACCTGTACAGTGCCTCCAGAAAGTAATAGTCTGCATAGTTGATAGGCAGATCCAGTTCGTCTTGCTTAGGATAATTCCCGGTACTATGATCGAGTAAGAACGGAACTTTGACTTCTTTGTCCAGTTCGTACGCTTCACTGCCTAAACTATTAAGAACCATCTGGGCATAATTACCATAGCCTTTTCCACTTTCAAAGCTTTCAAGTTCTAACAAAGCAGAGGCTGTTACTGCCGCAGCCGAGGCATCGCGCATTGCGTTGGGAATCTCGGGGTCAGCCATATCCCAGTAGGGTATTTTGTCGGCTGGCATCGTTGGTTGATTGGTGATGAAGTCCGCAATCTCAACTGCTTTTTGTAGAAATCGCTCCTCTTGGGTGTAGCGATAGGCCATGGTAAACCCATAAAGCCCCCACGCTTGACCCCTGGACCAGATGGATTCTGCATTGTATCCCTGATGGGTCAGTCGTTGCAGGACTTCGCCCGAGTTGGGGTCATAATCCAATACATGATAGGAGCTGTTATCTTCTCGAAAGTGATTGTGCATAGTTCTTGTTGCGTGTGAAACTGCAATGTCGAAGAACGAGCTATCACCAGTAAGTTGACACGCTTCAAAAAGAATTTCGAGATTCATCATGTTATCGATGATTACAGGGTATTGCCACCGATCTCCTCCAAAATCCCACGATTTGATGCAGCCTGTCGTTTCATTGAAACGAGTTGAGAGCGTTTCTGCACTCTCAACGAGGATATTTTTCCATTCTTCGTTTGGTTGTATCTCGTAGGCATTTCCAATGCTACAATAAATCTTGAAGCCCATGTCATGGGTACGATTGTTTGTTTTCTCACGGGCACTGAATGGTAGCCACTTTTTCGCCACGTTGTAGTAGGCTTCCTCCTGGGTAATTCGGTAGAGATACAGCAAGCTACCCGGGTAAAATCCGCTGGTCCAATCAGTAGATTCAACGCCTCGGATACGTCCATCCGGCTCCAAACTTCGAGGGAAAGCAGTTGAATCAATCGGGTAATTCAATAAATAAGGTAGGCGAGCCTCAATTCCTGGGCTGAACACAGAAGGCTCACTGTTTTTTGCTTGCCTTTCTCTTTGACTACATCCAATCATTAATAGAAAAAGACAGCCTAAAAGGACGATTGATGTTTTTGCTACCTTAACTGTCCGGGGATTTTTTGTATGCCTAGCGAATCGTGCTAGGAATGGGGTTATTTCTTCCTGCAATATACTAAATTTGAAATCTGTGTTAAAAGTACACAAAATAATTTATGAGTTATTCCAATGATTACCTTGGGGTGATTCAATTGATAGACAAAAAGAAAAAAGCTGATGAAGAAAGCGTTTATATTTTCAGCCGCAGTAAGCCTTTTGATGTGCTGCGGAGTAGGCGATACAGATAAGATCACTCTGGTTTCGAACGCCACGGAGCTTTCTGAGGCGATAGCTGGGGCTGAACCTGGGGCAGAGATTGTCATGAAGAACGGAGTGTGGACAGATATTCAAATTGACTTTGTGGGCTACGGGACTGAGCGATCTCCGATCCTGTTGAAAGCAGAAACCCCGGGGCAAGTCATCCTTCAGGGACAATCCAATTTGCGGCTTGGAGGTAATTACCTGGTAGTGGATGGACTTTACTTTACCCAGGGTGCATCACCCTCAAGAGCAGTGATACAATACTACATCGACCGTAATTTGGTAGCCAACAACAGTAGAGTAACCAACTGTGTAATCAAAGATTATAACAAGTCGCAGCGCAACAAGTCTGATTTATGGGTACTATTCAAGGGCAGGAACAATCAGTTGGATCATAGCTACCTGGCTGGGAAATCGAATAGAGGCCCTACAATCAGAGTGGATTTGGAAGGGAATCAAAGCATAAACAACTATCATGAAATCAACAACAATCATTTCGGTCCAAGACCACCAAAAGGAGGACCGAGCGCAGAAACAATCCAAATAGGGAATAGCTCTACTTCCATGTCACCCAGCTACACCCAAGTCTACAGCAACTTGTTTGACCGATGTAGCGGAGAAGTTGAAATCATTTCCAGCAAGAGTAATTTCAACGAATTCAGGAACAATGTCTTTTACAAGAGTGAGGGATCGTTGGTTACAAGACATGGGAACTACTGCATCATTGATGGGAACTATTTCATTGGTGATGACGAGTCCAATCAGGTCGGCGGTATTCGGTTGATTGGCACAGGGCACTGGGTTACGAATAACTATTTCTATAAATTGAAAGGAGAAGTCTTTCGGGCACCCATAGCAGTCATGAATGGAATTCCGCGCTCATCTATCAACCGGTATATTCAGGTGACAGACGTGAATGTTGCCTACAATACGTTTGTTAATTGCCTCTCACCATGGCAGTTTGGAGTTGGTTCTAACGTAGATCAGAAGGGTGTTTTGCCGCCATCAGAAATTCGATCGCTAACGCCTGTTCGTACAACAGTAGCGAATAATCTTATCTACAATGATGTAGGTGATAAAAACCCGATCGTAAGACACGACTCCATCGATGGGATTGATTTTAGAAGCAATGTGATCAACAATCAGAATGTAGCATATAGGGGTGTGGAAGGGCTGGAAGATCGAGCATTTTCAATGCTTGAGGCAGCCGAGGACTTCTGGATTCCTTCAAGTGACTTTATTGAAACTGAAGCCTACCAGGGGTTTGAATACGATCGTATTGAAAAGGATTTACTGGGTAATTCCAGAATACCCAACAATTTGATAGGTGCTGTAAGCTCAGGTGTAGACAAAGAACCTGGTTTGTTACAATCTTCAACGTACGGACCTGCCTGGTTTGATGCCTCACCTAAACAAATAGAACCTACTGTCCACTCGGTGGAGAGTTCTTCAGCGTTGATCGAGGCGATTGCCAATGCCGTGGATGGTGACATCATAGCGCTGGCATCAGAGCAATATGAACTTAGTGCGTCGCTGAAGATAGATAAAACACTCACAATTCAGTCAAAAGATACTGCAAACAGGGCGAGACTAGTGTACATAGGGAGGGATGAAACTCCGTTGTTTGAATTAAATCCGGATGGAAAACTACATGTAAAATCTATCCTGCTGGAAGGGAATGGAGGGAATTATGCCTTTGCTAGCTTAAGGGAAAATATGTCCAGCCTGTACAATTTGAGTATCTCGGATTCAGAGATTGCAAATTTTGATTTTGTCCTAAAGGCATACAAGTATTCATTTTCAGAGTTCATAAAAATTCAATCTTCGGTGATTAGAAATTGCAATAATGGTCTGGAACTTTCAGGAGAAGACGATGACCGAGGAGAATACAATGCCGAGAATATTGTCATCTTGGATAGTCAGTTTGATCATATCGATAAGAATGTTGTTGACTATTATCGTGGAGGGTATGACGAGTCCACGGTTGGTGGTAATCTCGTAATACAAGGGAGTACTTTCACAAATTGCGGAGCACGAGAAGAAAACAGTACGTTAATCAATACCTACGGCATTATTAACGTACAAATCACCGGAAATACCTTCAAAAAGAACCCTGTAAGATTAGTGGCAAGACTGTGGGGAGCGAAAAATAATTCTGCCTCAAGCAATGTAGTGGAGAATTCAGGGGAAATAATTGTGGAACAAAATCTTCCGCTTAAGCTGATCTATTGAGCTAGACTAAGGCCTCCTGATAGATTTTCAATCCTAAAATCACGTACATGGCAGAATACTATTTTGGGATCGGCACAATAGGGATTAGCTTGGTAAGCTAATTTTCTATGTAAGACTTAAGATGCATAAAATATGTCGAAGATCGGTCCTCTAGATACTGCGGTAACGCCAGATTCATACGAATGCACCATTGCTGTAGAGTGTTGTGTATTTGGATTTCAGGAAAATGAACTGAAGATCCTGCTGGTAAAGCGTTCCATTGAGCCGTTTAAAGATCATTGGATGTTACCCGGAGGGGCCATGGTAGAGGGTAAAACGCTACATGAATCAGTAAACAACGTTCTTGATAAACTCACGGGTATTAAGCGAATATCTCTGGAGCAGGTAGCCAGTTATAGCGAAGTAGACAGACATCCGGTCAAAAGAGTGGTATCGATTTCTTTTTATGCTTTGGTTAAGCCAGAGAACTACCCGGCGATCCCAAAAAACTATATATCTGACATTCAATGGTACAGTCTTGATGGACTTCCTAAACTTGGATTTGATCACGACAAACTGCTAAAAGATGCTGTTGAACGATTGCGAGATAACCTGAGATCACATTTGGTTTTTGGGGAATTACTTCCGGATCTTTTTACGTTGACTGAACTACAGGAACTCTACGAAAGCATTCTTGGAGAAAGTCTGGACCGAAGGAACTTCAGAAAGAAGATTCTACAGATGAATATTTTGCAAGCTACCAATGAAAAGAAAGCTGGGGTAAAAGGAGGACCCATACTCTACAAAATCAGAAAATAGAAACAACGAAAATTGCCAGCATAGAATTATTTTTTAGTCATTCTGTGTAGTAAGTACACAGAAAAATTGTATGTTTGTAGAAACAACGTTCCATGAGCAATAAAGTCGTAACATTTGGAGAAATCATGCTAAGACTGGCGCCTGCAGGATTTCTGAGATTTTCTCAAGCAAACAATTTTGATGTCGTCTACGGTGGCGGAGAATCCAATGTAGCCGTTTCACTGGCCAACTACGGGGTTCCGGTTGACTTCGTCACAAGGCTCCCTAAGAACGATATTGGCGAATGTGCGCTTATGGAGATGAGAAAAAGGGGTGTGAATACCGAAAATATCATTTTTGGAGGAGATCGCCTTGGAATTTATTTCTTGGAAACCGGAGCGGTTAGCCGTGGGAGTAAGGTGGTCTACGATCGTGCACATTCTGCCATGGCAGAGATAACCGCAGGTATGGTAGACTGGGACAAAGTATTTGAGGGTACTGCGTGGTTTCATTGGACTGGGATCACACCAGCGATTTCACTAGGAGCAGCAGATGCTTGTCTGGAAGCAGTAAAGGCGGCTTCAGATAAGGGAATTACGATTTCTACTGACCTTAATTACCGAGCAAAACTCTGGAAGTATTGCGACAGTAAGCAACGAGAAGCGATTATGACTGAACTTACCTCCTATTGCGATATTGTGTTGGGCAATGAAGAAGATGCTGAAATGCACTTCGGTATAAAACCTGAAGGAATCAGTGTGCAAACAGAAGGGCACAATGTAAAAGCAGAAGCCTTCCTATCTGTGTGCCAGCAGATGATGCAGAAGTTTCCAAGAGCTAAAAAGGTGATTACAACCCTTCGAGGCTCTATTTCCGCTTCACACAATACGTGGGCAGGTGTCCTTTATGACGGGAAAAAACTATTCGAAACCAGGCAGTACCAAATCACAGATATTGTTGATCGCGTAGGTGGAGGAGATTCTTTTATGGGAGGTCTCATCTATGGACTTTTGACCTATCCTGACGACGATCAAAACGCCTTGGATTTTGCAGTTGCTGCATCCTGTCTTAAGCATACCATAAAAGGAGATGCCAACCTGGTCACCGTCGCGGAGGTTGAGAAACTGATGGGAGGAGATGCCTCCGGCAGGGTGGCAAGATGATATTAAAGGGGGTGATGGTTTTCAAAATACAGATAATGAGTCGCTTCATTGATTCACCCCCTTTTTAAAATTTACCGATGGACGACAGTAAGAGAGTTGTGACTTTTGGCGAGGTAATGATGAGATTATCTCCTCCAGGATATGCGAAGTTTGCGCAAGCTAATGCTCTCGAACTTGCGTATGGGGGCGGCGAAGCAAATGTTGCTATTTCATTGGCCTACTTCGGACTCAACTGTATTCACGTCACAAAATTCCCGGACAATTTACTTGGAAAATCTGCAACCCAGTTTTTACGTCATCATTGGGTGGATACTTCTGAAATCATCTACGGTGAGGGCAAAATGGGGAAGTATTTCATGGAGAAAGGAGCCGTCCATCGCAGCAGCGAGGTGGTTTACGAACGAGATGACTCTGCTTTCACTTCCATAGACGTAGGTCAAATCAATTGGCAAAGAATCCTGGATGAGACAGATTGGCTTCACTTTACCGGAATCACTCCTGGGATATGTGAAGGGGCTGCTGATAACTGCCAAAGGGCGCTAGACGTGGCAAAAAGATATGGTGTTGCCGTTTCGATTGATATCCATTCAAGGAAGAACCAGTGGCAATATGGGCGAGAACGTAACGAGGTGATGAAGGGGTTGGTAAGGGACTGCGATGTGCTTATAGCAAGTCAGTTTGATATCCATGATGTGCTGGGAATAGGTACGCAAGAGGATTCTTTCGAGTTGGCAGCGGAAAAGGTCACCCAAAAATATCCAAGAATTAGTAAGGTCGTCGACAAAAACCGAGAGATCAAAAGTGCATCGCATAATCGCATTCAGGGGCTTCTTTGGAATGGAGAGCAGGTGCTATACTCTCCAACCTTTGACATAACGCACATCGTAGATCGGGTAGGTACCGGGGACGCATTTGCTGCGGGTTTGATCTATGGATTGCTTCATTTTGACAGTGATCAGGAAGGGGTTGATTTTGCTTCAGCTGCCTGTGCTTTGAAGCATACGGTAGAAGGCGACGCAAATATGGTTTCAGTCGCAGATGTGGAGCGGCTAATGGACGGTTACGAATCAGGAAGGATAATTAGATAAGATATGGCAAGATTTTCAAGAATAGAAGTTGCATTGAAAATGAAGGAGACGGGCATGGTTCCCGTATTCTATCATGAGAACATTGAACTATGCAAAGAGGTCGTGAAGGCCTGCTACAAAGGCGGAGTACGCGTTTTTGAATTCACCAACCGTGGTGATTTTGCACACGAGGTATTTGCGGACTTGGTAAAGTTTTCGGAACTGGAGTGTCCGGAAATGATGCTTGGTGTAGGATCCATCATTGACGGTCCTACGACTGCACAGTACCTTCAGATCGGAGCTAACTTCATTGTTTCTCCCATCGTGGACGAAGAAATGGCTAAAATCTGCAACAAACGAAAAATATCCTGGAGTCCTGGCTGTGGTTCCGTCACGGAGATTGTAAAGGCACATGAGCTAGGTTCGGAAGTCGTGAAGATCTTCCCTGGATCGCAGGTCGGAGGGCCCGCTTTTGTGAAAGCAGTAAAAGGACCTTTTCCGTACGCAAGTATTATGCCTACGGGTGGAGTGTCACCAACAGAGGATAACCTGAAAGGCTGGATTGAAGCTGGCGTGCATTGTGTGGGAATGGGGTCACAGTTGTTTCCAAAGGAGGTGCTAGCCAATGGAGACTTTGATGCCATAACCCAAAAGTGCAAGGAGGCATTGGAGATTATTAAACGTCTAAGGAAGTAGGCAGCTGCTTGGTAGAAGACAAAAGCATGAGAGATCCATCTGTTGTTATCATCTGTGGAGGAGGTCCTGCACCTGGAATTAATACCGTAATTGCATCGGTGGCGAAGGCATTTATGGTCGACGGATTCCGTGTGCTTGGCGTACATCACGGGTATAAAGGGCTATTTTCTGATTCGCCCGAAATAAAAGAGTTTGATTTCGATCATGCAGATCGGATTGCCAATAG
>CAZQJU010000013.1:0-58639 GCA_964593185.1 uncultured Roseivirgaceae bacterium | reverse complement strand
TATTCAATCCAGCTCACCTCTACATGGAAGACTATAATAAAATAATTGAATCGCTCCAGATCCGATTCATCAAGGCTAAGAATATTAATATTTTACGGCCTGTAACGATCGAGAATAATTACGAAGTAGAAAATTACCTGCTGCTGGTGACCAGCGGAGAAATACGATTTGGTAAGGAGAAAGAAGTAGCAAACCAAGGAGATGTGATCTTCATACCGGGCGGACGTCCGATTTCTATTTCCTACGGCTCTGGATCTCCAACCATCCTTTCAAAGGACGATTTCATCACCAACAAAGACCAGTTTTTAAAGTCCAACAACGGAGCCTCACAGACAGACGAGCACTATAGCTACGTGGCGTTTGATGCGAAAGCATTTGACTCCGTCAATTTCTTTTCTTCTCTGGATATTCCACCGTTTAAGATCGAGGAGAACTATAAGATGGCTGGTTTGATTAAGCAGATAAACGATGAGTCCAATGGGGATATGCCTGGCAAAGATCGAATCGTCAAGGTATTGACCGAAAACATCACCATTGAATTAATACGGTACATTCTTAACAACAGTCTTTTTGTTGAAAAGCTGGCCACGAATTCTACCTATTTCAAAGATCCTCGATTGATCGACATCTTCACTTTCATCAAGGAAAACCTATCCGATGACTTATCGAATAAGGTGCTTGCCAATGTTGCCAACGTTTCGGAAGATTATGTAGGACAATATTTCAAAATGCTCACAGGCATCAATCCACAGGATTACATCGAGTATCAGCGAATGGAGGCAGCGGTCAACCTACTTCGAACGTCTAAGAAGAGCATCCGTGATATTGGCAAAGAAGTAGGATACAAGGATACAGCGTACTTCTGCAGAAGGTTTAAGATGATGTTTGGCATTCCGGCAGGAAAGATGAGGCGCAGAGAGTCACTCATGAACGTTTAGTCTTCGGATTTTTCCGTGGGGTCTTCTTTCGATTCTAACTCCAGAAGCTCACTGAAAAATTTTACGATGTAAGGTGTCGCTAGTTGACCTAGCACATTGCTCTTTCTAGCTTTCTTTTTGTTCTTCTTCGATTTCTTGGGTTCTTCCGGTTCGTCTACAAACAACTTATAGCCCCAGTACGCGATTAAGGCTACTAAACCACTTATTAAGGCTATTTTCCCAATAGACTTGGCTTTCGAACGAAGTTCTTGCTCATTTTGTGCTAATTCCAGTAGAATTTTTTTCTCCTTCTCTTCCAGAGCCTCCTTTTGTTGATCAATCTGTTTCATCATCTTCATTCGAGTTATTAAGTAATAGTCCTTCGATCCATCTTTGTATCACGCCTTTTTTGGTGAGAATCGCAACGATCACGATAATCAAGAGGTAAAATCCGGCGATCAAAAAGAAACCAAGATGTGAACTTTGAAAAACGTCATTTAAGACATTCGCCAAGGCGAAGCTTAGAAAGAAAACCAGAAAGAACGAGAAAAGGAGAATAATGGAGACCGCAATCAGGTTGGACAGCACTACGGATACCTTTGCAAGGACCACAAGCTTAATCTGCTCGGTCTTTACATCGATATACTCTTTGAGCTTACTGATGGTATCTCCAATAGCATTGGCCATAGAATAGCTTCACTTTTCCTGCAAAACTAATCTTCTAGTGATATCTCGGAAGTATCTACTTTCTTTTCGAAGTCCTTTGAAGCGTAAATGAGGGTAAAAGGCAGTAGAAAGAAGGTTAGAAGAATGTAAATGAATCCCACGATTCTCAACTTGAGGGTGTACTGTCCCATTTTCTCGGCCATAAAAACCAACAGTTTTGAAAAGTAAGGCATAGAAATAAAGAGGAGTACTCCAGCAGTATTAAAAAGAAAGTGGACAAGTGCAATTTCAATGGCTGTTTGAGATTGGAATATGGCTGCAATTAATGCCGTAATGGTGGTGCCGATATTTGCACCCATAATGAATTGAAATGCGCGATGAAGTTTCACTTTTCCTGTGGCTACCAAAGGGACTATTAGCGATGTGGTCAATGAACTGGATTGTGCAGCCGAAGTAATAAAAAGCCCCCAACTAAAAGATCGTAGGGTGTTGGAAAAGACGGTAGTCTCGAACTGATTTTTTGTTCGTCCAATCAAGATATTGTACAGTAGCCTAGAGATAATCTTGATGCTGGCGAATAGAAGTCCAACGGCTAGTAGTAGTGAGATGATCGAGCCGAGGTTGCTAACGAACCACTCAGTGATGTTGGAAAAAAAAGAAGATAGCCCGAAGCTGCCCGTAACGGAGTCAGAATTCTTGGATACGAGCGCGCTTGCAATGAAACGACTCCCTTTTTCCAGGATATGGTACTTTAATTCAATTGGAAAGAGAATCAAGACCATGATGATATTGAATAGATCGTGAATGGTCCCGGCGGCAACGGCTTTTCTAAATTCGTTTGTCTTTGTGATGTAGCCCATCGACACGATGGTGCTCGTTAGGGTAGTGCCAATATTTGCACCCAACACAATAGGAATCGCTCCTTGCAGGGTCAAAGTATTAGAGGCGACTGCTGCAACAACGATGGTAGTGGTGGTGCTGCTACTTTGAAGCAACGCGGTTGCCAACAATCCAATAAAAAGACCAATGAAAGGATTGGAAGTGGTATAAATGACGTAATCGGCCAGAGAGAAACCAAAGGAGCTAATGGCATTCGTCATCAAAATGATCGAAAAGAGAAAAAGGAGTACCGTAGCTAGTGCAACTAGAAAATTGCTGTAGCCCGGCCTACTGTTACTCGTATCCTGCTCTATAATTTCGTTAAATGTCAAAATTGTTGGGAGATTCAATGCAAAAGTACGCATTCAATATCACGGCAATGATTTGTGCCGATCAAGTAATTGTTATGCTACGCGATGATTTTTTTGGTCGACAGTTAATAATAAATTAACATGCACAAAATTAAAACTTCATAGTTTTGTTATTGGCTGAAATCTTTTAATGCTGATTCGTGTCATCGACTGAAATAATTATGTATTTGGGATTTCTTATGGCGGCCTATTCCGTTATAGGAAATGATGTAATTCAAACCCTTGGTACTTTCCTGAGCTCAAATGAACACCGCCCTTGGTGGGTGCTTGCGCTATTTGCTAGTGCCTTGCTTACCGTGACATTGGTCTATGGTTGGCATGTTAATGATGGGGATGTATCCTATGGTAGATTAATAGGTGATGGAGGGTTCTCAGATCCACGTTACAAGAGCCCATTGGACAAGGTCGGGTTTGGCTGGCCTTATTTGCTTCCGCCGGTCATCCTACTAGTGTTGACACGGATTGGAATACCGGTCAGTACCTCATTTATGATTCTCACCTTCTTCAATGCAAAGAACTTGTATGATATGGTGGTTAAATCAATGTCGGGTTACCTGGTGGCATTTTTTGCAGCCATTCTTTTGTATGGACTGATTACCAAAGCCCTCGAAAAGAAATTTGCCGAAACTGAGCCATCTGAAATGGAGCGTAAGGGTTGGACTGTGGCCCAATGGTTTTCTACCGGATTTTTGTGGAGTCAGTGGTTAATACAAGATTTTGCAAACATCTATGTATACCTGGAGCGACAGATTGATCTGACCACGCTCGTCTTGACGATTGTCGTTTTTTGGGTATTAATCGGATACATCTTTTATTCAAAAGGTGGAGCAATTCAATCCATTGTTAAGGCAAAAACAAATACAGCGGACATCAGGTCTGCAACCATCATTGATTTAGCTTTTGCACTGATCCTTTTCTTTTTCAAAGAGCTAAATAACATCCCGATGAGTACGACGTGGGTCTTCCTTGGGTTGTTGGCAGGTAGGGAACTTGCCATTCGGTATTTTGGCTACAAGTCGGTTCCAAATGCTACGTTGAAAGATCTTGGCAAAGATCTTGGCAAGGTGTTCTTAGGATTAGCGATTAGCGTAGGGCTTGTTTTCCTGATACAGGCCCTGGTTTAGAAGTTAGCAAGCTCCTCAACGGCCAGGTAGGATAGAAGTCCCATTCCCGTCTTCAATGCTTTTTCATCCACGTTAAATGTTGGGGTGTGCACACCAGATGTAATACCCGCTTCCTCATTTCGCGTTCCAAGCCGATAGAAGCAACCTGGAACTTCGTGGGTATAGAATGAAAAATCCTCCGCTGCCATCCACAAATCCAGATCGACTACGTTTTCCTCTCCTAAATAGTTTTTAGCAGCTTTTATATTCCGCGCCGTATAGGCATCATCGTTTTGAAGAAATGGATAGCCTGGTGCAAAATTTACTTCGCAGGTGGCTCCCATCGAAGAGGCTATGGCGGTGGCAATTGCCCTGATTCGCTCAAGTGCTTTCTTTCTCCAGATTTCATCGAACGTTCGGAACGTGCCTTCCACGCTGACTTTATCGGGTATCACATTGTTGACATTTCCTCCGACAATTTTACCGAAGGACAAAACAGAGGGAATCTTGGGATTTGCCATCCGGCTCACCACCTGCTGCAAAGAGACAATAATCTGGCTTGTGATGGCGATAGGATCTACGAAGTTTTCCGGCATGGCAGCATGCCCGCCCTTGCCCTTAATCGTAAGATAGACTTCGTCAGCGCTCGCCATGTATTTACCTTTTCGAAATCCCACCTTTCCCTCAGGGATCAATGGCATGACATGTTGTCCAAGTATGGTGGCCGGCTCTGGGTTTTTTAGTATTCCTTCCTTGATGAGAATAGATGCACCCCCGGGTGATTTTTCTTCTCCTGGCTGGAAGATAAACTTGATGGTGCCCTTAAAGTCTTGACGTAGTTGGTGAAGAATCTTAGCAGCTCCCAAGAGACTTGCGGTATGTACATCATGACCACAAGCATGCATCACACCTGGATTTTTAGAGGCATACGACACGTCATTTTGCTCCAGTATAGGTAAGGCATCGATGTCTGCCCTAAGTGCGATCGTTTTCCCTTTTTCTTTGCCATCAAGGCAAAAAGTGACACCTGTTTCACCTGTTCTTTGAACGTTGCTGATGCCGAACTCCGCGAGTTTTTCTTCAATAAACTTTGCAGTATTGTGCTCCTGAAACGAAAGCTCAGGATGTGCATGAAGATGGCGTCGGATAGTCAATACTTCTGCAAAGACTTCGTCAGAAAGTGCTTTTATTTTATCCGCAGTATTACTCATAGGAAATAACCAGACGTTCAGGGATCAGTAAAGCCCTTGGAAATTCTTTCTTTACCTCGTTGTAAACTCGATTTGCTTCCAGTCTGTCAATGAATTTACCTCCCTTCACCCGAAAACTAGGCTGCCGGTAGGTGATCTTTGCTTCTAAGTCAGGGAATAGTTCTGCCACTTTTACTTGGGCTTCGTTGGCTTCGTCTCTGCTGGTACCTGAGTATACCTGGATCACGTAGCCGTCCACTCTTCTTCCTGCCTTGTTCTGCTGGTACGCAATTTTTGCGATGCTATCAAGCTCATCTTTAATATGTCCCGACAGAGGTACATACGCTTCTTCTTTCGATGTCAATTGTTCCATGGTGTCTGGACTTGGGACATCCACTGTCTGCGGGCGATGGACACTAAGATCTTCAGTGTATCCACCTTCCGAAGAAGAAGGAGTAGTCGCTTTGCATGCGACCAAGAGAACGAATGTAGCTAATCGATAAGGACGCATTTGTTGTTTTTAAGATCTTCTTCAACCGTCTTGTACTTGACATCTTTTTTTACCGACCCATCGGCATATTGAACATTTACGCGTTGATTTCGACTGGCTATCTTTTGAGACTGTGCAGGTTGTGTTTGCTGTTGCACGGGAGGACGGTTACCGCCGTCAGGTCCCGCCAAGGCTGACCTGCTTTCTGCTTTCTGTTCCTTGTAATTTCTAGCTGTTTTTTGTCGTTGCGCTGCCTGTACATCATCGGCTTCCTGTACGGGAATCTCCGCTTTCATCAGGAAGGAGATGGTATCTTCATTTACCCTGCCAATGAACCGCTTGAACATCTCAAAACCCTCAAACTTGTAGATCAAGAGCGGATCTTTTTGCTCGTACTGCGCATTTCTTACACTTTGCCTCAAATCATCCATGTCTCGCAGGTGCTCCTTCCAAAGCAGATCAATGGTGGCCAGAGCGATCATCTTTTCCATTTCCTTGATGACTTCCTGTCCATCGGTCTCAACGGACCTTTTCAGATTTACAGAGGTTCCAATTTGCTTTTTACCATCCGTGAAAGGAACGAGGATGTTTTCCAGCGTCGCACCCCGCGTTAACTCCAGTTGCTTCAGAATCGGAAGTGCCTTCTCCTTTATGATCTGATTTTTCTGGTTATAGTTTTCCAGGGCTGCCTGATATAGCTTATCTGTCAAGTTACTCTCATCGGTCTTCTCCAGCTCCTCTTTTGTGATCTGGAAATCGAGCCCAAGCACTGCGATGGCATTTAGCTTAAGGCTGTCGAGATCATTCTGCCCTTTCGCGTTGATGACAATGTCCTCGCACGTTTCAAAAAGCATCGTGAGGATATCCAATTCCAACCGATCTCCGTACAAGGCATTTTTCCTACGCTTATAGATAACCTCACGCTGGCTGTTCATGACATCGTCATACTCCAGCAGGTTTTTCCGAATGGCGAAGTTGTTTTCCTCCACTTTTTTCTGTGCTCGTTCGATGGATTTGGTAATCATACCGTGCTGGATGACTTCTCCTTCCTGTAAGCCGAGTCGGTCCATGATTTTGGCCACACGATCTGACATGAATAAACGCATCAGATTGTCTTCTAACGAGACATAAAACTGTGAAGATCCAGGGTCACCCTGTCTTCCCGATCTACCCCGAAGCTGTCGATCCACCCGCCGAGATTCATGTCGTTCAGTTCCGATGATGGCAAGACCACCCGCTTCCTTTACTTCTGGGGTAAGTTTGATGTCAGTTCCCCTTCCCGCCATGTTGGTGGCAATGGTCACGGTTCCTGGCTTACCAGCCTCAGCCACGACATCGGCTTCCCTTGCATGTTGCTTTGCGTTAAGGACTTGATGGTTGATATTTCGGATCTTGAGCATTCTACTCAATACTTCTGAAATTTCTACAGAGGTTGTTCCGACCAGTACTGGACGGCCCTGCTTTGTCAGCTCAACCACTTCTTCTGCGACGGCATTGAATTTCTCACGCATGGTCTTATAGACCTTGTCGTGCTCATCTTTCCTCGCGATCGGCTTGTTAGTAGGAATCACCACCACATCCAATTCATAGATATCCCAGAATTCACCTGCCTCTGTTTCTGCTGTTCCGGTCATTCCCGCCAGTTTGTGGTACATTCTGAAGTAATTCTGCAGGGTGATGGTTGCATACGTCTGCGTAGCATCTTCCACTTTCACATTCTCTTTGGCCTCAATCGCCTGGTGCAGACCATCGGAGTACCTACGACCTTCCATGATACGACCTGTCTGCTCATCCACGATCTTCACCTTGTCATCCATGACCACATATTCTGTATCCTTTTCATACATACAGTAAGCTTTTAGGAGCTGATTAACGGAATGGATTCGTTGCCCCTTAATGTTGTAGTCCCGAATTATTTGCTCTTTTTTCTCAAGCTTTACTTTTTCATCGATCGACTCGTCTTTTTCCAGTTCAGAGATTTCTGTACCAATGTCAGGTAGAATAAAAAAGTTAGAGTCTTCTCCTTCTTTGGTGATCAAATCAATGCCTTTTTCGGTCAGGTCAATGCTGTTGAGTTTCTCATCGATGGTGAAGTAAAGCGGATCATCTGCTTCAGGCATGCGCTTTTGGTTGTCTGCCAGGTATACATTCTCCGTTTTTTGAAGCAACTGCTTGATACCTGTCTCACTTTGGTACTTGATGAGCGGTTTGTACTTCGGTAATCCCCTAAACGCTCTGAAAAGCGGGAGCCCGCCATCAGCTTCATTGCCGTTTTTGATCTGCTTTTTGGCTTCATTGAGGTAATCACCCACAAGCTTCTTTTGTGCATCTACCAGTCGCTGAATACGCGGTTTTAAGTCATAAAATTCATGTTCATCTCCCTTCGGAATAGGGCCTGAGATAATTAGGGGTGTTCGGGCATCATCTACCAAGACCGAATCCACCTCATCTACCATGGCGAAATGATGCTTTTTCTGCACCAGTTCTTCCGGACTTCTGGACATATTGTCCCTCAGGTAATCAAAGCCAAACTCATTGTTGGTACCGTAGGTGATATCTGCCATGTAGGCATTTCTTCTTTCCGCAGAATTGGGCTGATGGTTGTCAATACAATCAATGCGCAAACCATGAAATTCGAAAAGCGGTGCATTCCACTCGGCATCTCTACGTGCTAGATAGTCATTTACGGTAACGACGTGCACACCTCGTTCAGCCAGCGCATTTAGATAAGCAGGCAATGTGGCCACCAGTGTTTTTCCTTCTCCCGTTGCCATCTCTGCAATTTTTCCCTGATGCAGCACGACGCCACCAATAAGTTGGACATCGTAATGGACCATGTTCCAGATCACGTCTGTGCCAGCAGCTTTCCATTTGTTATGCCAAGTTGCTGTGCTACCACTGACCTCCACATTAGGCTTTTTTGCTGCCATTTCACGATCGTGGTCTGTGGCGGTCACGATAAGCTTTTCATTGACACTCAGTCGACGGGAAGTTTCCTTTACTACCGCAAAGGCGACAGGGAGTATTTCAATCAGTACTTTCTCTAACTCTTCATCTCGATCCTCCTCCAGTTTATCAATTTGGGCAAAAAGATCTTCCTTTTCGTGTACTTCTAATTGTGGGTTTTCTTCGATCCGCTGGTGCAAGGCTTTAATTTGATCGTCTATAGCCTTGAGCCTTTCCCGAATGATTTCCTTAAGCTCTGTTGTTTTGTTTCTCAGTTCATCATCTGAAATAGCTGCCAGTTTATCAAATTCTGCATTGATCTTACCAACGTATGGTTGAAGCAGCTTTAAATCCTTCTCCGTTTTGGTCCCTCCAAAAACTTTTGCAAGTCCTTTCGTTAACGAGTCTAACATGTAATTATAATATCAGGTAATCCTTGATGTCTATTTAAATCGTGCCTTAAAGTTAAAGTGGTTTGAACGAAGTGTTACCTAGATTGAGGCAGTTCCTTCAAACACTTTTACCGCTGGTCCAGCGAGCCAGATGTTGACAAATTTGTCGCCAACCTGCTCGAATGATACCGAGAGATTGCCACCCTCCGTCTCGACAAAAACAGGGCTTGATCTTCCAAGCATCCCAGCTAAGAGTCCAACAGCTGTTGCGCCCGTACCACAGCTCAGCGTTTCATCTTCCACGCCTCGCTCATACGTTCTCATTTTTACTCCATTAGGCAAAAGCTGTGCAAAATTCACATTTGTGCCATTTTGGCTGGAATAGGTTTCTGAATATCGAATTGCGCTTCCCTTTGCAACGACCTCCTCTAGTGCAACATTTTCACTGGACACAATGTGATGAGGGGAGCCTGTATCCAGATACCATTCTTGCTCTCCGACTTGTCTTGGGAGGGGCGTGTCAAATAGTTGGAAATGAATGAGATCATTCATTAATCTAATCTGGTGAATACCATCTGTGGTTTCGAATGTGGCAGCATCTTTTACCATTCCCAAGGCTCTTGCAAAGGCGAAACCGCATCTAGAGCCATTTCCGCACAAACTTTGGCTGCCGTCCGAATTAAAGTAGATCATTCGATAATCCTGACTGGGATGATTTTGAATGAGAATAAGGCCATCTGCTCCAATACCAAACTTGCGTTCACACAGTTGTTTAATGGTCGCTGCTGTGGCCGGAAATGATTTCGTTCGATCATCGATCAAAATGAAATCATTGCCAGTTCCTTGGTACTTATGAAAATTGAAAGTCACGATTTGCGAAGTTAATTGGGATGGATACAAACAAAAAAACCCTGACGGTTGGTCAGGGTTTGATGAAAAAGTCTTTTGTTTATCTGGAAAGCTTCTCCTTGATTCTTGCAGCTTTTCCCTTTCTGCCCCTTAGGTAGTAAAGCTTTGCTCTTCGAACTTTACCTTTTCGTATCACCTCGATCTTGTCGATGTTAGGAGATAGAAAAGGAAAAATTCGCTCTACAGCAATGTCTCCAGACACCTTTCTCACAGTGAAAGATTCGCCGTTGGTGCTTTTGTTGTTGATGGATAAAACAGTTCCTTGAAACTGCTGGATTCTTTCCTTATTTCCTTCCTTGATTTTGTAGTGTACGTTGATGGTATCACCTGGAGCAAAAGTTGGAAGGCTTGCTCGAGTTTCTTTGTACTCTTCTCGTACGATATTTAGTAATTCAGTGCTCATTTCGATACTCCTATACTGAGTGATTTGAAAAAGGAGTGCAAATATAGAAATAATGAATTAGATAATGGATTGAAGAGCCAAAATTATTCTAATAAATCGGGTCTCCGTTCTTCTGTTCGCTTTACGGATTGCTCATGTCTCCATGCAGCGATCTTTGCTTCATGCCCTGAGGAGAGAATTTCAGGCACTTGCCAGCCCTTATATACAGCTGGGCGCGTGTATACAGGAGGTGCAAGTAAATTGTCCTGGAATGAATCGGAGAGGGCTGAGGTTTCATCGTTCAATACGCCCGGAACTAATCTGATTAGCGAATCTGCGAGGACCATGGCGGCCAATTCCCCACCGGAGAGCACATAGTCACCAATACTGATCTCCTGGGTGACTAAGTGATCGCGCACACGCTGATCCACTCCTTTGTAGTGGCCACAAAGGAATATGAAGTTTTGTTTTAACGAAAGTTGATTGGCCATCGATTGATTGTACGTCTGACCATCTGGCGTGAGATAGATCACTTCGTCGTAAGCTCGCTTGCTTTTTAGCATGGAGATGCACCGGTCGATTGGCTCGATCATCAGGACCATTCCAGCGCCACCCCCAAAAGCATAGTCGTCTATGTGTTTATGCTTGTTGTCAGCATAATCGCGGAGGTTGTGTATCTCTAGCTCCACCAACTCCTTCTCCATGGAGCGTTTCACAATACTCTGTGTCAGAGGTCCTTGAAAAAGGTCGGGTAGGCATGTGATGATGTCAATTCTCATGAAGTGTAAAGGTCGAGTAAACCATCCGGCAATTCAACTTCGATCTTCTTGGACTTAATATCCACCTTCTTCATGATCTCGTCTTTCATCGGAATGAGTATTTCCTGAGCCCCATTCACAACGGTTAGCAATTGATTTCCACTTAAATCAATGATCTCCTTTACCGTACCCAGGGAGTTTTCTTTTTCGTACACTTCACAACCCACCAAATCATGGAAATAGTAGCTGCCATCAGGAAGTCTTGGCAGGAAAGATAATGGAAGGTAGAGTGGTGATTTTACAAGTGGAGAAGCAGACTCAATGGAATCTACATCCTCAAATTTGATTAGGGCTCTCTTCTGATTGATTTGAATAGCGTCAATAAAAAAAGGAACCAGCTTTCCATTTTCAAGTAGAAAAACTGATTCCAAATTTCTGTAGTCTTCGGGGAAATCAACGTCAAGGCCAACACTAACTTCACCCTGTAACCCATGGGTTTTGATCACTTCCCCCAATTGGTAGCAATCCTCAACCTTCATGGTGGATTAACCTTCTTTTTTGTCTTCTTCTTTTGTATCCTCCGTAGGAGTCTCTTCCTTAGCTTCGGCCTTTGGCTCCTCTGCAGGAGCTTCTTCTTTTGCCTCAGCCTTAGGTTCTTCCGCAGGGGTTTCTTCTTTCACTTCGGCAGGTGCCTCGGCTTTAGGTTCTTCCGCAGGAGCTTCTTCTTTTGCTTCTTCTGCAGCAGGTTCCTGAGCTGGAGCCTCTTCCGTGGCAGGTTGCTCTTCAGCTGCTTGCGTCTCTTCCACTTCGGCTACATCCTCTGCTACGTCCTCATCGCCTTCGGCTGATGCCTCTTTAACTTCCTCAACCAAGGCTGCCTCTGCTTCCTGTGCTCGTTTCTTCAATTCTTCAGCTCTCGCCTCCTTCACTTTGGTTTCTGCTTCGAGTGCAGCCTTCTTCTTGTCGGCTTTCACTTTAGCAAGTGAGTCCACTTTGCCTTGGATTTTGGATTCTTTATCCGCAATCCACGCCTCTAATTTCTTATCGGCGTCCTCTTGAGTAATTGCTCCTTTGTTTACACCTACTTGCAAGTGCTTTCTATACATTACTCCACGATACGAAAGCATCGCCCGTACGGTATCCGTAGGTTGTGCACCTTTCATCACCCAATCAAATGCCTTATCGCTATCGAGTTGAATAGCAGCTGGATCAGTGTTGGGATTGTAGGTTCCGATTTTCTCGATGAAGCGACCATCTCGTGGTGCTCTGCTGTCTGCCACTACTACATCGTACATGGCATTTTTCTTGCGTCCTCGACGCGCTAGTCTGATTTTTACTGACATAATTCTTTTTGTCTATGGATCTCGTCCATCAAAATTTTAAAATGGAGCGCAAATGTAGCGGAATTATATAGATAATGAAAGTGTTACTTCAGTATTAATAGTGAGGTTCGTGTATTTGATAATGCGGTTTTGCAATTTATTAAAAAAATTTAATCGTTTAACTTTGTAGTACAATAAGATAAACAATGGATAAATATTCCTACATCGCCAATGCCCATGGCCACTACTTGGATGAACTATTCAAAGCCTACAGGGAAAATCCGGAAAACGTCGATGAATCGTGGAAAAAGTTTTTTGAAGGATTTGAATTTGCTCAGCAAAATTACGGTGAAGCAGGCGAAGGTCAAATTGCTACCCCCAAAGAAACTGCGGTACGAAACCTAATATACAATTATCGATCCTGGGCTCATCTGATTGCGGATACGAACCCCGTTCGAGAAAGAAGATTCCATGTCACAAAGCTGGAATTATCGGATTTTGATCTTTCTGAAAAGGACCTGGATACGGAGTTTGAGGTAGGGAGCGAGATAGGGCTTGGCAAGGCAACCCTGAGAAGAATCTTGGAGAAACTTAAAAAGGTGTACTCTGGACACATTGGATTTGAGTACAGCCACGTGAGAGATTCTGAGATACACGAGTGGTTTAAGGTGAAGGTGGAAAGTGAAGGCGAGCACATCAGCCCTACGCGTGAGGAAAAGAGTAGGATTTTGAGCAAGTTGAACGAGGCGGTTGGGTTTGAGAATTTCCTCCACACGAAATTCTTGGGTCAAAAGAGGTTTTCATTGGAAGGTGGGGAAAATATGATCCCTGCACTAGACAATATCATCAATAAGGCGGCTGAGCTGGACGCAGAGGAAGTGGTGATCGGGATGGCACATCGAGGGAGACTGAATGTGCTAGCTAACATCATGGGGAAAACCTATGAGGAGATTTTTAGTGAGTTTGAAGGAAATCAGGAGGTGGACCTCACGATGGGAGATGGTGATGTGAAGTATCACCTTGGCTACTCATCTTTTCTCGATACCAATGCGGGAAAGAAAATGTATGTAAAATTAGCCCCTAATCCTTCACATTTAGAGGCTGTAGATCCTGTAGTGCTAGGTTATTCTCGTGCGCAGATCGACGATGAATACCAAGGAGATCTGAAAAAAGCAATTCCAATTCTGATTCACGGTGATGCAGCTGTTTCTGGACAAGGGATCGTGTACGAGTGTGTTCAAATGTCGCTGCTAGAAGGATATAAGACAGGGGGCACCATACATATTGTCATCAACAACCAGGTTGGATTTACGACAGACTTTGCGGATGCCAGATCCAGTATTTATTGTACCGATTTAGCTAAGATCATCGATGCGCCCATACTACATGTCAATGGGGACGATGCAGAAGCGATGTATTTCGCAGCGAAGTTGGCCGTAGAATATCGGCAGAAATTCAACAAGGACATCTTTATCGACATGTTGTGCTACAGACGACATGGACACAATGAAAGTGATGAACCCAAGTTCACCCAGCCCAAGCTCTACAACGCTATTGGCAAACACCCGAATCCCAGGGAAGTATACGTCAAGCAACTGAAGCAACGAGGTGATTTGGATGAAAGCGAGGTGCAAAAACTCGATAAGGACTTTAAGGCCCAGCTGCAAAAGCGACTCAATCGAATCAAAGAAAATCCGCTGCCATACAAACCACAAAAAATTGAGGAAGAGTGGAATCATCTAAGAAGGTCGCAACCGAAGGATTTTAATCAATCTCCTGATACCAGCATTACGCCAGAGGTTGTTGAGAAGGTAGCTACTGCTATTTCTGAGGTACCAAAAGGTTTCAAGCCACTACGTCAGATTGACAAGTTGATCAAAGACCGTAAGGCCAACTTTTTTGAGAAAAAAGAACTGGGTTGGGCGGATGCCGAATTATTGGCCTATGGTTCGCTTTTGGCGGATGGCCGGATTGTTCGCCTATCAGGACAAGATGTGAAGAGAGGAACGTTTTCTCACCGGCATGCCTACTTTTTTGATTCCAACACCAACGAACCCTACTGTGGATTGAATCATATTCAGGAAAAGCAACATCCGTTAAGAATCTACAATTCGTTATTGTCGGAGTACGGTGTTCTTGGGTTTGAGTATGGATATGCGATGGCGACACCGAATGCATTGATGGTATGGGAGGCACAGTTCGGTGACTTCGCAAATGGAGCGCAAATCATGATTGACCAATTCATCACGAGCGCGGAAAGCAAATGGCAGCGTATGAATGGTTTGGTCATGTTGTTACCTCATGGCTACGAAGGTCAGGGACCAGAGCATTCGAGTGCACGCATGGAGCGATTCCTTCAAATGTGTGCGAATGAAAACATCATTGTGGCCAATCTGACGACCTCAGCAAACATTTTCCATTTGTTGAGAAGGCAGGTGGCCTGGGAATTCCGTAAGCCGGCTGTTGTTTTCTCACCAAAGTCATTGTTGCGGCATCCCGGAGTCGTCTCCCCCATGAAGGAGTTTACCTCAGGCAAGTTTAGAGAGGTGATAGGCGATAGCTATGTTACCAATAAAGAGGTCAAGAAGGTACTGTTCTGCAGTGGTAAAATGTACTTCGATTTATTTGAAGAGCAGAAAAAGAAAAAAGCGAAGAACATCGCAATTGTGAGGGTCGAGCAAATTTATCCTTGGCCGCAGAAACAGATTGATGCGATTTT
This sequence comes from uncultured Roseivirgaceae bacterium, assembly GCA_964593185.1. Classification (GTDB taxonomy): domain Bacteria; phylum Bacteroidota; class Bacteroidia; order Cytophagales; family Cyclobacteriaceae; genus Ekhidna. The sequence continues at coordinate 43,595 of CAZQJU010000013.1, read as the reverse complement.
GAAAAAGTACACTAATCCTTCACTGGTCTGGGTTCAGGAGGAACCTAAAAATATGGGTGCATGGAGTTTCATACGAAGCACAATACCTATGGACTTTGATGTGATTGGAAGAAAAATAAGTGCTTCACCAGCAACCGGATTTGCAAAAATCCACAAAGAAGAACAAGCAGAGCTTGTCAAGAAAGCATTTGAATTATAATCAACCGGATAGTAAAGAAATAAACAATAAGAACAATGAGCCTCGAAATGAAAGTGCCCGCAGTAGGTGAGTCAATCACTGAAGTTACCATCGCCTCATGGATGAAGAATGATGGGGATATGGTAGAAATGGACGAAGTGATTTGTGAGCTTGAGTCAGATAAAGCCACTTTTGAAGTTACCGCAGAAGCCGCCGGAAAACTATCTATCAAAGCCCAGGAAGGGGATTCATTGGAGATAGGAGCTGTGCTTTGTGAGATTGATGAAAGTGCCGCAGGCGCTGCACCCGCAGCACCTCAGGAAAATAAGACACCTGAAGTTGCAACCGCATCGGAAGCTAAGTCCACAGGAGAAGTATTGGAAATGAAAGTGCCTGCCGTTGGAGAATCGATCACAGAAGTAACAATTTCCAATTGGGCCAAAGGGGATGGTGACTTTGTTGAGTTGGATGAAGTCATTGCGGAAATTGAATCGGATAAGGCCACTTTTGATTTGACGGCAGAGGCGCAAGGCAATCTTCAAATTGTTGCGCAGGAAGGAGACACGTTGGAAATAGGAGCTTTGATTTGCAAGATCGAAGTCGTGGAAGGCAATACCCAGGCAGCCGAAGCGACTCCGGTAACCTCTCCGGCAACGGAGACGCCTGTATCGTCAAAAGATTCGTATGCTGCTGGGCATGCATCACCCGCGGCCGCTAAAATATTGGATGAGAAGGGAATCCCTGCCGCGAATGTCACGGGAACTGGTGTGGATGGCAGGATTACTAAGGAGGACGCCATGAAAGCAGAAAAAGCTGCTCCTGCTCCTAGTTCTTCGGCAGCTAGCGATACACCAGCCAAACCTCCGTTTGAAGCGCCCGTGTTGGGAGGAGGTATTTCCCGAGAAGAAAGAAGAGAGAAAATGTCTTCGCTCCGCAAAACAGTTGCCAGAAGACTTGTATCGGTGAAGAATGAAACCGCCATGTTAACCACCTTTAACGAGGTGAACATGAAGCCCATCATGGATTTACGGAAAAAGTATAAAGAACAGTTTAAGGAAAAGCATGAAGTAGGCCTTGGCTTTATGTCCTTCTTTACGAAAGCTGTTTGCGTTGCACTCCAAGAATGGCCGGCTGTGAATGCCAAGATTGATGGAAACGAAATGATCTTCAGTGACTATTGCGATATTTCGATTGCCGTTTCTGCGCCTAAAGGGTTGGTAGTACCCGTGATTCGAAATGCCGAGGCCATGAGCTTTGAGCAAATCGAAAAGGAAGTAGTTCGCTTAGCGACCAAGGCCCGGGAAAACAAATTGAGTATCCCTGAAATGGAAGGTGGCACATTCACGATCACCAACGGCGGGGTATTTGGGTCCATGATGTCTACACCGATCATCAATGCACCACAATCTGCCATCTTAGGCATGCACAATATCGTGCAAAGACCTGTAGTGGAAAACGGTGAAATTGTAATTCGGCCTATGATGTACGTGGCGTTGTCTTACGATCACCGAATCATTGACGGAAGAGAATCTGTGAGCTTTTTGGTTCGTGTAAAAGAACTGTTAGAAGATCCTACGAGACTTTTATTGGGAGTTTAATGCTGTTCAAAATCTAATACCTACGAATATGGATTATCAAGTTGTTGTAATTGGCTCTGGCCCTGGTGGATACGTCGCCGCGATTCGTTGTGCCCAGTTGGGTATGAAGACTGCGATCATCGAAAAATATGATACCCTGGGAGGAACTTGTCTAAATGTGGGGTGCATTCCATCAAAGGCGCTGCTTGATTCGTCTGAGCATTTTCATGCCGCAGCGCACACATTCAAAGAGCACGGAATCGATATTAGTAAGCCGAAGGTGAATCTCAAGCAGATGATTGATCGGAAAGCTGATGTAGTGAAGCAGAATGTTGAGGGAATCGACTATCTGATGAAGAAGAATAAAATCGATGTGTTTCATGGAATGGGCAGCTTTGTCGATAAGAACACCATCCAGATTGATGGTAAAGACAAGACGCAGATCTCTGCCGAGAAGGTGATCATTGCAACGGGATCAAAGCCGTCCAGTTTGCCATTTATTACGGTGGACAAGGAGCGCGTCATCACCAGTACTGAGGCGCTTGAACTCAAGGAAATTCCGAAGCACATGGTGGTGATTGGAGGCGGTGTGATCGGTTTGGAGCTCGGGTCTGTCTACGCCAGGTTGGGATCAAAGGTGTCTGTGGTAGAGTTTATGGACCGCATCGTTCCCGGTATGGATTCAACCATGGGAAAAGAATTGCAAAAATCATTGAAGGGATTGGGTGTTGAATTTTACTTAAGTCACAAAGTCACAGGAGTAAAAAGGGCTGCCAAGACTGTCACTGTAACCGCTGAAGATAAGAAAGGTGAATTGGTGACCTTGAAAGGAGACTATTGTCTTGTATCAATCGGTCGAAGTCCTTACACAGCTAACCTGGGGCTAGAAAATGTGGGCGTTCAGATGGATGAGCGTGGAAGGGTGGAAGTAGATGGTCATTTACGCACGAATGTAGACAACATCTATGCGATTGGCGACGTCGTAAAGGGAGCTATGCTTGCTCACAAAGCAGAAGAGGAGGGTGTTTTTGTCGCAGAATCCATCGCTGGGCAAAAGCCGCACATCAATTACAACCTGATTCCAGGCGTAGTGTATACATGGCCGGAAGTAGCATCTGTTGGCTATTCCGAGGAGCAGTTGAAAGAACAGGGAAGAAAGTATAAGACCGGTAAGTTTCCGTACAAAGCGTTGGGTAGAGCAAGAGCCAGCATGGACACGGACGGCCTGGTAAAAATACTTGCTGATCAGGCAACGGATGAGATATTGGGTGTACACATAATTGGTGCCAGAGCAGCAGACATGATTGCTGCAGGAGTCACCGCAATGGAGTATCGAGCTTCAGCAGAAGATATTTCCAGAATGTCCCACGCGCACCCGACATACATGGAGGCCTTCAAAGAGGCTGCCCTTGCAGCTACGGAGAATAGGCCGATTCATATATAGTCGACGGGCAGCCACACCGTGAATGTGGTGCCTGTATTCAATTCACTTTCCACTTCAACTTTACCGTTGAGCTGATCCACTGCGCGTTTGACAATATGGAGTCCTAAGCCCGTTCCTTCAATTTTTCGGTTGGCGCGGAAGAACATCTTAAAAACCTTCTCTAAGTCTTCTTTCGTCAATCCAATTCCATTGTCAATGATTTTAATGATGACCTCATTTCCCTCTTGCGAGGCTGCTATACTGACGATAGGTTGATTGTCTTGAATTCGGGCATACTTAATGGCATTTTCAATAAGGTTTTGTAGAATGGAGTTTACCAAAGACCATTCAGCTTTGAAGCCAACCTCTTGTACTTTGATGTTGAATTGAATCCTACTAAAATTATCCAGGTACTGAAAAGAGGCGATACATTCATTCACGAGTTTTTTGAGATTGATTTCATCTTTCTCTTCCTCGCTATACGTAATCCGAGCTAAATTCAGAAGCTCCGTTAAGATGCTGTTGAGCCTGGTCAGGTTTTGATCATATTGGTCAATGAACTTCAGGGCTTTTTCGTCCGTCACTTCGAGTTTGGCCAAGTAACTCAAACTGCTCATGGAAGCAATGGGACCTTTTAGGTCATGCGATACTCGGTAAAAAAATGAATCAAGCTCAATATTTTTATTGATCTCGAGATCTGTCTTTTGTTTCTCAGCCTTGAGTTCTTGTTCCAGTGCTTGCATTTTACCCAGTGCAGAATACCCCTCAATCACTTTGGCTGTTCGAATGTTAATGACTTGTTCCTTTTCTTCCATGTACCGGGTTAGATACTGCAAGGCCATTTCATAATCGCCTTCCTTCTTTGCGACCTCATGTAGTAAAAGGTTGGACTTAAATTTGACCAGGATTATTCTGTTGTCGTTGCTGTAGTCCAGCGCTTCCTGCAACACCTCCTTGGCTTTTGGTAAGTCATTCATTGCCAAATAAAGTGCCCCCAGCTTGTGTTGACTCATCGCAAGCCCAAGTCGCTCACCCATTTCCATATGGATCCGAATAGATTCTTCAAAATCCTGCTTTGCAAGGTCAAAGGCTTCGGTCTTTGTATACACTTTACCTCTCCCATAAAGTGCAAAGGCTAGCCCTCGAATATCTCCACTCGCAAGCTTCGAATCAATCGACCGCGTGATGACATCCATGGCTTTACTAATGTTTCCATTATTCAGGTAAATACCAGATAGAGGATTGTAAGCGTTTGATGCCAAATCAATGTTACCGTCCTTTTTAGCAGAATCGATGGCACTTTCGTAATGTTCTACAGCACGGTCAATGTCTCCGAGGTATTCAAAAATGGTACCCATTGACTTTTGAACTCTGGAAAGATTATGGTGGTCATTGAGTCTGCTGTAGGTTGCATGGCATTCGAGCAGATAACTCAAGCCTTTAAAGAAATCATCGCGCTTGTAGTAAGCGCCGGCAATGGTATATTTCGCATCTGCGATTCCTTTTTCATCCGACAAATCCTTGTAGTACGAGATGGCTTCATTTGCGATGGAAATGGAAAGATCAAAATTCCCGAGAATCATATGGAATAAGGAGAGCATGGAGAGTGACCGCGCAATAGACGGGCTGTGCTCAATGGCTTTGCTCAAATCAAGGGCTTGTTCTCCTAATTCAATACTGCGCTTGAGATTGCTTACGCGTACGTGATAAGCTTCTTCGAGCAGTTTTTTGATCTCTGCTTTTTTGGTGGTAACGGATAGATCCAAGCTGTTGACTTTGAAACAGCCAAGTTAAACAAAAGAGAAAGCGAATTTTATTTTTTGGACAAATGATCCAGAAGAATGGCTTCCTGAACAATCTCGTTGATGGTAGGAAGGTGAATAGCATTGGTGGAATAAAAATCTATGCCATGTACAAGTTTTCTTCCTTTGGACTTCAGTACACCTTGCACATTGGACAGTTCGAACCCTTTAAAAAAGGCAAGTTCAATGCCCTCGTTTTTAATCGGGTTTAGGTAACATATCCAGTTCTTTTTGTAAAAAGTTGGGATGTTCCAGTTGATTTTTGAAAACAAGTTATGCTGTTCTGTGAGGTGATCGCATAAACAGGAAACGATGGCCTTTTGCTGACCATCGAGTCCATATATAAAATCCTCAACGCTTCTCATTTTTTTCTAACACCATAGCGTAGTATGGTTTTCAGCTTTTCTTCGGGTGTCCTTCTGGGATCGCTAAGATAAATTTCATGATGGTATCCATCAATCTCTAAATCGTTTTCATTGATAAAGTTGAGCATTGCAGAAATTGTAGGTTCTTCCTGCTCGTAACTTCCTAAATGTAAACATTGTACAGCAAGGCCTTCATTGATCCGTTCGTATTTGACTTTGTCAATCATTAATTCAGGGTTCTTTAGCTGGACTTTGTGACATGCTCTATTAAAATGATCCTGCTCAATAAAGTCCGGCATTCGAATAACAATTTTCCAATTCCATTCGTCTCTGGGAGTCTGGGCAAACTTATGTTGTGCATCTAATCCCCCGTCAATCCACCAGTATCCTTCCATTTTAGGGACAACGAAGTCGTTGTCCTCGGCTTTACTGGTAAACTTGATGGCATACGCAACGGCGTACAGCTTTTCAATGGAATGGAGAAATGTTGATGATTCCGGGCTTGATTTACCACTAATCGTAAGAAAGTAGTAGGTATCCAGGTCTCTTAATTCCGGAGTCTGCTTGGCTTTGTAATAATTGGGATCCGCTTTTAGAAGATCCAGTTTGTCTGCAATTGTTTCCATGTTTGTATGCGTTAGTTGTTGAACTTGTGAATTAGGTTGTAATGCTGCATGACGATAGTTGATTCGTCTATAACTGCAAAAGATTCCAATGCTTTGGGATCTTTGGATGCTTGTTCTGCCGCGGCGAGTGCTTGTTGCAGTGTTTCCCAGTAGACAATGTCTACCCATTCTCCATCTTCATTCGAAGAAAGGTTCCGTTCTATGAAGCCCTCAAAGTGTTTGATGCACTCGTCTAGTTGTAGCAGTTTGCGTTCTCCTTGTGCATGTGTGATTCCTTCTTTCAATTTGAATTTGACCACTTCTATGGTCACGCCATTTTGTTTCATGTGTTGTTGAGTTTGTGATAGGCATTCCAGCCCGACCAGTAATGCCATTAGAATTATTGTTTGTTTCATGTTTGTGTAGTTTGCGTGAAAAGGCACACATATTTGCCTTTCCTTCTGTTACAAAAACAAAGAAAAAAGGGAGAGTGACAGCCCTATGTCACCTTGTGGTAAGAATTAATTAAAGTGCTTAAATGCTCGTTTATCCAGGCTTTGAGGTGTAGTTTTTTGACCGTTTATTTCATCGGTATCCCAATCTTGAGTGATTTTCCACGTGTCCTCTATTTTTTGAGGGCTACATGAAATCTTCCAACGTAGTATTTCGTGGATTCTTCAGAGGCATCAGTGATGCGATAGTACCCTACCTCGTAGGCATTGTTTCGGTTAGCAGTCCGTGTTTCGAATGAAAACTCGATGATCCGCTTTTGATTCTGACCTCTCATGCGTTCCCTGTTTCGTTCTTTGTATTCATCACCGACAAGTAGCCTTCCTGGGTTTATGCGCCAAATGTCATCAGCGTGAATCTGATTATATCCCTCCCCGTCGTTTGCTTCCCAAGCCAGTTTGAAAGGCTTCCAGACCTGTTGGTCGATGTGGGCTTGTATATTTTGCCCATTCATTGTCAATGCAAGCAAAATCGTGAGGGTTCCGGTGAGTAATCTCACACCCTTTCTATGCAAAAACAGCACTATGGTGTTCCAGAAGTTCTTTGGCCAGTGTAGCGGCAATTCCATGAAGTTCTGAGGGCCCTTCTATTTGTATATCTCTCCCAAACATCATTAACCATCTAGCGAAGTGGTCATAATATGGAGTAATAAACTTCATTTTGTATCTACCATCTTCAAGTTTTTCCTCCTCGACAAATCCCATATAGTATTTCTGCTCTCCCATAAAACGAGATGCGGTTCCAGAAACGATAATAGTAGCTTCTTTAGCATCTGTTCCGGTGATAGCTTCATTTAGAAAATGGATGTAATTGGGGTGTTGATCTGGGTCAATACTTTCTGCACGAATTTCTACTTTTTGAATGCGATCAGCACGAAAGTCCCTGAGATCTTGTCGCAAGCGACAGAATGCGATCAAGTGCCATCGACCAGAATAAAACACCATGCCGAGTGGTTCTACTTCCCGTTGGGTAGTCTTGTCCGCATAGTGGGAATAATAGGTCATTGACATTAATTTGTTCGTCGCTATTGCCAACTGAATCTCCGCGATGTGTGAGTCGGGAAAATCTTTCGGAACAGGACTTGGTCGAATAGCTACCCGTTTTTCAAGGTTTTCAAGATATTCTTTGTCCGAGTACTTGAGCACAGCTTTCACTTTTTCCATGGCTTGACCATATGTTTGAATGATGTTGCTATCGGACCCTTTTTCAATAAACTTAGCTCCTAGCAGTAAAGCGCTGGCTTCTTCTCGGTTGAAAACAACGGGCGGCAGATGGTAACCCTCCACAATAAAATAACCTTGCCCGGCATCACCGCCAATGGGGACTCCAGCCTCCATCAAGGAACGTATATCCCGAAAAACAGTCCTTCTCCCAATTTCAAAACGATCTTCTAGTTCAGGAAGGGTAACTCTGGATTTACCCTGAAGATGGATCAATAGTGCATTGAGACGATCTATGCGATTCATTCATGAAATTTAATCAAGAATGCATGGACAAGAATTATTAATATTCAAATCCATATCCATCGCTCATCAGATGGACTTCTACCCGATCATTCAGCTTGATGGAATTAAAGCCCTGCCAAAAGGACTCCGCAGACTTGGAATCGTCAGCAGCTTCGAAGAGTGTCTTGTCAGTACCTAGAAGAACTTGATCGTCGGGAATACCGTAGTTGACCTTACTCTTGTTGATAACCAATACCGCTTCATACTTTCGTTCACGTTCTGCTGCGAGACCTTCATACGAAACATTTACTAGTTGGAAACTCCCGTTGATTAATTCAAATTCTTCCGTCCAGTAGACGTAATCCCAAAATTCCGACTTTGTTGTATTTGGGTGATACTCCATCTTAAGGATGGCGAACGTGATATTGTCGATGTACAGCTTTCCGGTCGTATTGCCTTTTTTGGTTCTGGGTTCAAACTCAATGATCAACACGTCATGTGCGCCCAATTTTCCCGTACCATCGTAGTAATATTCGTACTTGTCACGATTTCTGGCAGTTAGAAAGGAATCGAAGCGCCAAATGGAATGATGAGCCATATCACTGGCGTTACCTGCTAAGAAATCGTTAACTTCTACTGGCTTGTATATTCTTTTTCTGGAACGCTTTACATGCGCCCAAGGGATGCCGTAGCGATCCACGTTGCTTGGCGTATACACATCGATAATCCCTTCGGTTACGTAGTTGAAGCCAAGGGTATCCCGTAAAGACTCCAAATAGTAGGTTTCCATGTGGAGAGGTTCCATGATGTAGTTGAGATGAAAATTGTCAAATACCCGCTCCATGATCTGGGGACCCGATGTCACCACGATCTCTTCAAGTTCAGTAAGTGAAGGCTCAATAAAAATCTCCAGGTATTGGTCAAAATCGGTAATTGGGGCGGAGTAGTTCTCATAGCCCAGATACGATACAGCTAACGTCAGTTGTTTTTTGCTGGTTTGGACGACTGGAATGGAAAACTCTCCATTGACATTTGAGATGGTTACTTGATCTGCAATGATGACATGAGCAAATGGTATCGATTGCTTCGTCTCCTTGTCTTTTATGATCCCTTTTAGGATGACAGGCTCCTCTCTAGCAAACAGGAAACAAGAAAAGCCCATGAGAATGAGTAGTGTGGTGAGTCTCATCATGGTGGTTTATACTGACAAATGTATAGATAAAATGCTTAGAAGAGGAATGATCTCACAAAATTTATTATCAATTGATAATATCAATTATGGAGTGTAGTATGCCGGATGAGTTGATTGTAAGCGAGCGGAATCAGCTGATTTTGGCCTTCAAGGCCTCTACGGTTTTTTTGGTGTTGCCGATGAATATCGTGTCCTCTACAATGAAAACCGGTCGCTTTAGGAACGTATATTCCTGATGGATCAAATTGCGGTAGTCAGTTTCGCTGAGTTCTTTTTCTCCCAATCCCATGGCCCGATACTTCATTGCTTTTCTAGAGAAAAGTGATTCGTAGGAGCTGCTCAGTGCCTTCATTTCGTCAATCTGCTCAAGTGTCATCGCTTCTGTCTTGATGTCTTGCATTTCAAAGTCAGCAACCAGCGAGCCAAGTTCGTCCATGATTCGCTTACATGTGGTGCATGTGGAGAGATAGTAAACTTTTTTCATTTCGAAAATTATGAGCATCAAGTTAAGCAATGATATTCTGCTCGAAGCTTGTCGACAAAAAAAGTCTGCATAGCAGGTAGGGTTTTTATGGGAATGCACGTCAAAATTTGAAATCAGAATAAGATAAAAACGATGAAAAAAACGCTTCTAACACTTTTGTCCATGATGGTGATCATCTTGGTGGTTGTCTCTTCTTGCGGGAACGATGATTCGGATGGAGTCAACCCTGATGTTGATACCTCGGGTAATGTGGCCACCCCTGTTTTGGCTTTTGAGGAATTCAATTCGAATGCAGTGACTGTTTCATTTGATGGAGATGAGATAACCATTCAATCCAACGCATTGCCCAATCATACCTCACCTTACTGGCCTGAAAGCAACGATTTGTACGTCGATCCGATTGTGGCTGTTACCTCAGAAATCTCACCAGGTACGATTCAGGAGGGAAGTTATTCGTTGACAGTAAGTGCTGCGCCTGGCTTTGCAGCCAATACAACAGCAACGGGTTTAGGGGCTATCGGGATTTCAGTAACAGGCGTTCCCATCTACAATGGCTCTGAGGGTCCGACGGATGTTACTGCCGGAGTCGCGTCCGGGATGGACTGGGCAGGTGGCCATAACGGTCCAACAGGATATCACTATCACCTGGAGGCAAGCGATGTTGAGGAAAACAATGGAACACTATCGCATGACGACCACCAACTGGTTGGAATTATGTCGGATGGATTTCTGCTTTATGGACGCAGGGATAGTGAAAATGGGGATTATCCTGATGACCTTGATGAGTCCGGTGGACATTTTGGAATGACGCAGCACAGCGATGAGCCATTTTACCATTACCATATTGTCAACGAGATCTACTTAAATCAATACTATCTTCTTTTTGGCTTTGTAGACCTGAAAGGAACACCTAGTGTGATACTGTAACTAAATACTATGAAGGTTGTCGTAGGTTTTTTCATGGTTGCAATGGTGCTAGGATGTACTACCGAGAATGAGCAAGCGATTGCTATCGATGCACATGAGGTGGAGATCCCAAGTGTCGTATGGGAGGTTTCAGAAGTATTCTTGGACGTAAAAACCAGTCTTTGGAGGAGTGCACAGGATTCAACGCCAGTTTCTGGAAGGGTGATGTCTTTTTTTGAAGATGGAACGATCTCCAAGTGCATACCACTGTACGAGGGAAGGAGGGAAGGCGTTGTCTTGACCTATTTTCCTGATGGAAGACTGAAATTTAGCGAGTGCTACGTGCAGAATAGATTGCATGGCGAAGTAAAAAGGTGGGTGTCGGAAAAGACCTATCAACTAGTTGCGGAGCTTAGGTACTTCGAAGGAAAACTTCACGGGGAACAAAGAAAATGGTACGCAACAGGAGAGCTCCATCAGTTGCTGCATCTTGAAGATGGACAGGAAAATGGAAGGCAGCAAGCGTTCCGGAAGAATGGAGCTTTGTATGCAAATTATGAAGCCAAGAAAGGAAGAATTTTTGGACTTAAGCGTACGCAGCTATGCTATGAATTAGTCGATGAATATGTGGTATACAAGCAATAGTTGGGTTCTGCTTTTGGCCGTTCTTGCAAGCAGTTGCACTACTGCCAGCCGTGACAAAGAAAAGACCAGTAGGGTGGAGGTGCTGCCCTATTATGATGAAGCAACGTTTACGCCTCACTGGTTGAACCCAGGGGAAGTACCGAGGGATTTTCATCGCATTCCTTCCTTTAGTTTAATCAATCAAGATGGGAGCGTGGTGACGGAAGAGGCCCTCGATGGTCATGTCACGGTAGTGGATTTTTTCTTTACATCCTGTCCAGGAATATGTCCTAAGATGACTTCAAATATGAAGTTAGTTCAAGATGCTTTCATGCAAAATGACCTGGTGGTAATCCTGTCTCATTCGGTAACTCCTGCCTATGACAGCGTGGCTATTCTTAAGGAATACGCCGAGGGAAAAGGGATAACAAAATCGGATTGGCATCTTCTCACAGGGGATCGTTCGATCATCTACGATCTTGGGAGGAATCAGTATTTTGTTGAGGAAGACCTGGGGCTGGAGAAAGATCCTGATGACTTTATTCATACGGAAAATTTCATTTTAATTGATCAGAAAAGAAGGATTCGTGGCATCTACAATGGACTTAATAAGTCGGATGTGATGCAGCTCATTGCGGACATAAAAACCTTGGAGAAAGGTGCTTAGTGCTCCCCATGCAAACAACCTGGTGTTATAAATCCCCTCTAGTTGATATTTGGGAGGTGCCATTTGTATTTCACTGCCAAAGATCTAAACAGGAAAATGAGCAATGTGGAAATTACGATGTTGATAGACTGATCAACTTCAAAAGCACTCAGCAGAACAAATACGATCCCACCACAAAGACATGTAAGTGCATAAATTTCCTTACGGAAGATTAATGGAATCTCGTTGCACACGATGTCTCTAAGCGCACCACCGAACACCGCAGAAACCATTCCCATCATGATGGCAATGATCGGATGCACGCCGATGTGAAGAGCCTTCAGCAAGCCAAGGATGGTGAAAGCTGAAATCCCAATGGTATCGAAGATGAAAAATGTCCTACGGAGTTTTCGTACCTTCTTCCCAAACAAAAGTGATATAATAATGCCTAAGGAGATCATGATCAGGTAGGTCAAATCATTCATCCAGCCTACCGGCACACTGCCGATCAAAATATCTCGTATCGTTCCTCCTCCGATTGCTGTGATGAATCCAACCGCCGCGATTCCAAAAAAATCCAATTGTTTATCCCTACCAGCAAGTCCACCAGAGATCGCGAATACCATCGTTCCAAGCAGATCAATAAAGTACAAAATAGTCACAGGGCGAATCTAACATTGATATGCGAATATCAGATGGCCACAATACGATCGGGGATACCAAATTGATCCCGTAGTTCATTGGCTTTTTTGTTGAAAGCCTGCCGATAGAAGCTGGGCAATTGTGTAGAGCCCTTAAAAAGGGCGCGATATCGATCTTCTAGGTGGGGAAAATGTTTTCGGATTGCATTCATCACCAACGTTTTACTATCAGCCTTGCCGGATCCCCAGAGTGTGATGGTTGCCGGAAACAGGTAGTCAACGCCGAGGTTGGAAAATGTGGTGTAGGCCAACTCAAGCTGTTCGGAAGTATCCGAAATATAGGGAAGTAATGGCATGAGGCAAATACCTGTTTTTAGACCGGATAGCCTGACTTCCTTGACAGCGTCAAGCCTTTTGGATGGTGAAATGGCACCGGGCTCAAAGATGCTTGCCACGTCATCTTGTAAGGAGGAGAAGGAGAATGAAACAAGTGCCTTGGAAGTTAGCTTTCCTTGCAAATCAGGGGGTAGAATGGCTGCGTGATTTATCTGATGGAGGAGATCTAAATCCCTTAAAACCAGATCCGATCGTGTGATGATGTGCACTGGAAATTTGAATTCCAGGATGACCTCCAGAAGCCTTCGGGTCAGTTCAATTTCCCGTTCGATTTTTAAATAAGGATCTGTGGCTGAAGAAAGGACAATGATCCCATATTCACCTTTTCTCGCTCTTAATTTTAGTGAATGACGAAGTAGCTCTACTGCATTTGTCTTCACTGCCAAATTGCTGCCCATGTGCTCGCCATACTTGCTTCCTCTGATGTAGCAAAACAGACAATTGAATGAACAGCTACTAAACGGATTGACGGTATAATCATCCAAAAACCAGGGATCTCGGCGCTTGGTCTTATTTAAGATCGACTTGGATTCAATTTCCCTGGGCATATTGATACCTTTCAAGTCCTATTCGCACTTTGGTTCTGAACCACTGACCGATGTTCTCATTTTCAAGATCATGTGCTTTTACGATTTCAGGATGGAATTTGGCGATCGTTTTAGCTGCCCAGCCAATACCTGTCTTTATGTGGTATTCTTTAGCAGTAGCGAGCGAAAGAAGAAGGACAAATAGCTTTTCTACCTTTGCTTTTTGCAATCCGTTCTTCACGGCATTGTGACATCCAGGGCCAATTGAACGAACCACCCATTTGTCTTTGGAATACTTTAGTCCGTTGAGGGAATCAAACGCTGAATCAAAGTGATGCAAAAGCCCCCATCCAAATACCCGTTCACCGATGATGTCCGTAGCATGCCAGGTCCCGGAAAGTGAAATGAAATGAGCGGCTTTGGCAAAGATTTCTGCAACGTTTTCAGCAAGCTGCAGGCGCAAGACTAGTGCAATGATCACATCTCCACCAATGGTCTTAAGTGCAGAGATTTCTTCACACAGCTCCAGGTGTAAATGTGGCGGAATTTCGTGGAAGAGCACCTCTCCGCAGTACTCCAGGAGCGGAAACTTGACCTTTGAACTTAACAGCCGGGCATGAAGCACTTCAGCAAGGCCAGCCGGATCCATCGCATTGGCTTGAATCGCATAGCTGAGCGTCTCTTTAATCTCCGCTTTTCTGGTAATTGACTTCATGCAATGACAAGCTAGTTCTTCCGTATAAAATGAGAAATACTCAAAGTTTGACAGATCGATCTGTTTCAGCAGCTTTGATGATCGCTTCGATGACTGCGATATCCCTTAAGCCTTCGATTGGATCAATTTGAAACTCCTCGCCTTGAAGTAAGGCGAGTGCATCATCATCCATCTGTTTGGCTTGCTGATTTGGCAGAAAGGTATCAATGCGGATTCCATCGCTTCTACTGCCGCTGACCCCACTGTACGTCTGCATGGGCCTCATTTCATACCACCCTTTCTCACACGTGACCCTTAGGTGGTTGATGTTTTCGCCCACACTTGTCCTGCCTTTTGCCTCCATGCCATTGCTTAAAAGGAGTTTATAGGTAGTAGTCTCATCAACCTCTTGGAAAAGGGACGGACGGTCAGAATACTGACGTGCCGAAATCACCTCGATGGGTTCAATTTTTGTCGCATTTCGAATTCCGTTCACAGTGTAGACCCCCATATCGTACAAGGCGCCTCCGCCCATTGCTTTCTCAAATCGCCATCCGGAACCACCTCCACCTCGATATCCTGCAGCTGAAGAGACATTCACCATCTTGCCAAATGGAAGGCTTGCAGCGTACGAATTGAGTTCCCTTGTATTGGGCTCATGTTGCACGCGATAGCCAATGGTCAGCTGAACTTTGTTTTTCTTGCATGCGCTAATCATCTCCTGGCATTCAGCAGCTGTCATTGCCATCGGCTTTTCACACCATACATGCTTACCGGTTTCGGCTGCCTTCAGCACAAAATCCTTGTGCGTACCCGTGGGTGTGACGATGTAGATTACATCAATCTCCTCATTTTCAGCAATTTGCCCCATGGTTTCATAGGTGTACACATGGTGGTCCGGAATGCGGTAGCGTTGCTGCCAAGTTGGAATTTTTTCCGGACTGCCTGTGACAATTCCTTTTAGCTGGCAATGATTAGTTTGCTGCAGTGCGGGTGCAAGCTGGTAGGTACTGTACGAGCCAAGTCCTACAAGCGCTACACCAATTTGCTTCTTCTGCGTTGGCAAGAGAATATTCGGGAAAGCCATTCCAGCGAGTGCGGTCGCACCCAGTCCAAGAAAACTTCGTCTTTTTATCTTGTGGGTCATCTTACTTTATACCCTTTTGGGTGGGAAAAGGATTTAAAAATCTTTCCAAAACCCTAAAACGCCTTAATGGTAACATCCATCAAATAGTGCACGATACCGAGCCATATGATATCTCTGCTGCGATAAGCAGTATAGAGAATGAACGTTGTGAGGCCTCCGGTAAGAAAAAAGAAGGTGATAATATGTATTAATGGATCTCCTTCTGCAAGTGAGCCGGGGACATGGGCAAAAGCAAAGAGAACAGCCGGAATTCCGATCGCCCACTTAATCCCAACCGCCCACTTCAAGCGGACAAAAAGAAACGCCAGTGCAATGTTCTCAAAGAAGACAGCAGGGAAGTAGGTCAGTGCGCTTGGAGAGATTGCATGATGCGCGACTTCGACGATTCTTTCCAGTTCACCTCTCAAAAGGAGAAAAATGGAGATGCCAACGCATGAGGAAGCAAATCCAAAAACGACTTTGATAAGTATTCCTTTTCGGGAAAGGAATATGGTGCTGGGCCCTTGCCTTCTCAGAAGTAAAGTCAACAAAATGGGCGAAAAAATGATCACATTGTTGAGTGGCCACACCCAACGTGCCAAGGTTTCACTTGCCGTGTTTTTCAGCAGGTAGCCCGCACTGTAAAGCTGTCCTATCACAAGGATACCGATGACAGCAATCATCGCTGTACCTAGTTCAATCCAGGGTTTTCCAGGCGTGGAGATTGGGGTAATTGGCCACGATTTTTTTATTCTATTGAGTAGGAACCACAAGGCGCAAATCGTACCGTAGGCAATGGTAAGTGGGACGATAAAGAACGTGTTTGATTGCATTACTTCTTCCATCTTGATCATTTGTTTTGGGTTTGCAAGAAATCTCCGTACGTCACGACCTGATGACCTTTTTCTTCAAGGAACTTCTTAATGTGAGTTACATGAGCGCTGCCAACAGCCAGAAGTACCGTTTCAGCAGACTGTTCTTCTGCTCGTTGAATGATCCTATCTGCCATTATTCGATTTCTCTCTAGCCAATACGACGTGACCTGATGGGCCTCCTCCGACTTGGGAAGCTTTTGTGGAAGTTTATCGATAAGCAGGGAGAAAGAACGCTGAAATTCATCACCATTTATGTATTCGATCAATGTTCCCTTCTTCTCCGCCTTTTTGTAGCGCTTTTGTGTTTTTATATACACACTGAGTGGCTTCCATTTAAGTCGGAAGAGAAGCTTCTTTAGTACTTTGTTGGTGTTGCTTAGAAATGCTGCTTCGCCAGCTCTATAGTCGATGCTGTACAGCTGATCGATGCTTAGTTTTTGGGCCGCAGGATAGACAAATAGGCCGTACTCGGAGTTGGATAAGTTCCGTTGAAATTTAGAAAAGTAGTGCAACGAGTCTCCTGCTTTTTCTGCTTGAAACCAGTAATAGAAGGCATTCCAGTAGTCATTATCGGCAAAGTAGCTTGCCCCTCGAAGGACCTTAGCTTTACTTCCATAGGTTCGCCAAAATGAATTGCTTTGATCTTGTGGTGAACTTGATGGATAGGGGTAAGCCTCATGCTGTTTCAGCGAATCCTTAAGGCTTGCTGCTTGCTTCATCTTGGTTGGCCAGATTGCTCTCAGACTTGCGGTATCCTCCACAGGAATAGATTCGATGCAGATGATGTCTGGATTGCTTCTGATGATGAATGCCTCGGCAGAATTGAAGTCCTGTAGAACTTGGTTTTCCGGGGAGAAGTAATGTACAGTACCTATGATGGTAACGTTGATTTTACGTTGGCACAGACCCACGAGACTTAACGTGATCAGGCATAAAGTGCATAGTTTTTTCATGTTTGTTTTTTTCTCCAAAGCACGTCAAGCGAAGAATCACAAAGGAGAATTGTTGTTTGGAAACCGGTTTATCGTGTTCGAAATCTGGTTTTTTGAGTGTGGGCATCGTGATGATGAATGTCCGAAATACCTATATTCATGTCTGAAATCTGAACACGGATATGCTACTAACCATCAACTATTCTTATTTAAAGAAATGGAAGCCGATTTTGCTGACCACTTTTCTGGTAGAAGTGGTCTATCAATTCATCGTCTACTTTCATCCTGAGAATATGGAGTGGTTGAGCTCTGATCAGTTTTCTATTGGGCATGCGCTGCAGTATGTCCTGATAGACCAAGCTTTGATTGAGTGTATTTCCGTAGCTATACTCTTCCAGGTAATCAGAATTTATGGTACGAAACTTCGGTTATTTGAAGTGCAGTTGAGTCCGAAGGAGTTGGTAAAGTACGAGTTGAAGTTTCTGCCCGCTTTGCTGATTGCATTCTTCTTCTTTGCTCCTTTCACGCTGACCGTGCGATTTTTGTATCACTATCTACCTGATCTCAATTGGGATGATTACTTCGAAATGTACTTCTATAGCACAAGGCTTTACTTGATATACTTAGCTCCGGTTTTCTTTGTAGGATATGTAATTATCAATGTCAACCTCATTCGCAATTACAATGAGCAACTCTCCAAGACCGGGGCTCAGCTTTCAAAGGAGAAAAATCGCGCAACGCGTACTCGATTGTGGGCCACAGATGACTTCGGTGAGGTCTTTTTGGACACGAATAAAATAAAGTGGATCGAACGTAAAGATCGAAAAACCTTTGCTAGGGTGGAGGACGAGAACTATCGACTTAAGGAAAACATTACTCAGGTGGAGGAAAAGTTGAGTCGAGATGCGTTTGTTCGAATCAACAGGAGCGTGATTGTCAAGCTGTCGGAGGTGCTAAACTACTCTTTTTGGGAGAACGATAAATACGTTGTTCGTATGAAAGGAACGGACATCGAATTTGTGATGAGCAGAGAAAGACTTAATAAGATAAAGGGTCGATTTCTTCAGGAAGAAAACTCCTGAAGAAATCGACCAGATTTCTTTATCTGACCATTTCTTTGGCCCATTCGATTATAGTTTCGGGGACTTTAGGATCCCATTTTCCAGGTTTCCCTTCAAACGAATCCCTGGGACTTTCATGGATGGTGTTCCAATGATCTAGTCCTGGATAAATAAGAAGCTGGTGATTGCTGTGCCCTGATCTGTCTAATACCCTCATGATCATCTGATTGTCAAATTCAGACATGATCCAATCATTTGACCCATATAAAATCCTTACCGGTACTTTTATCTTTTCCCACTCGCCAGCCAGATCAAAATCTTGAAGCTGTTGGTAATAGCTCACGGGTCGACCATACATATGCCCTTCTGGATGGTAGTTGTACTCAGCGATGGCGGGATATTCGTCGATAACCTGACCATAACTTTTCTTTTGAATAAGCATTCCGTAGTACAACGGAATAAATACGTCATTCATTTTTTTTACAATAGTCGATTCACTATCGCCAGACATTTGGCGGATGCGCCGCTCAATTTCAAGCATGTGTTCAAACCAGGTTTTGAAAAAAGTCCCATCAGAAATTACTCCTGCAAGATCAAATTCATTGGCCAGCAAGGGAGCTAGTGCGCTTCCCATACTGGAGCCGTAAACGATAATCTTGTTAGGATCTACGTAGTCCTTTGTTTTTAGCAGTCGAACTGCCGCTTTATAACCCTCTAGTTCGGTAAGAAAGTCTGTGGAGGCACAATCTCCTTCACTATCTCCCACGCCAGGTTTATCAATTCGAAGTACCACCATGCCTGATTTCTCTACCACTTCATTGATTTGGTTGACCCAATTACCTCCTCGTCCTGAGTACTTTTCAATTGTGCTACAACTTAGCCCCTGTATGAGCAGAATCGCAGGCTGGGGATCCGTTTTCCCCTTGGGTCGTGTGATAATAATTCGCTGTTTTACACCGTAATCTGAAATGACGGATTCGTAAAAGGTATCCAGGTTTGCGTGTGATTCCTTGCTCAATGCTTCAAGTTCTACTGAGTAGTCGAGAATTTCGGACCCTCTTCGAATAAGCATCTTGGTTGCACGATTGGCGCGCAGTGCGTAGGTAATAGAAGTGAGATTTTCTTCTGAAAGAATTTTCTCTCCATCAATCTGCAGGACAATATCTCCTTCCTTGATGCCAACCCTGTCTAACGGACTTCCTTTGTCAATCCGACTGACAGTTGCCCCAGGGCTTTTCGGCATAAGCGTTAGCTTAGCATCCAACGATGCTCTGCGAGTGAGGTCCTGTGCATGGGTAAAGGCGGAGATGAAAAGGAAAGTAGCGACAAATAAATTTTTCATTTTTCCCCTTAATCTAGAAGGGAATTGGAATTGAAATGGACATATTATGCAAGCTACCCGTTTATTGATGTCAACAGCCACAGATTTATGACGATCGAAAAACCAACTTACAAGTACATACTGGGATCGCGCGTACTGACGCATGTAGTGTTTTGGGTTTCATACTACGTTTCCTTCAGCCTTATCTGGGCGAAAGAAGGGCAGTTCTATCAATCATTTGGATTAGAGCTTATCTTGATGCCGTTGCGCATTGCAGCGAGTTACATGGTGTTGTACTGGGCAATTCCCAAGTATTTGTTGCAAAACTATCTAGGTAGGTTTGGCTTGCTTTACCTCCTGCTGATTGCAATTACTGGGATTATACAACGTATCCTGACCTACTACTATCATGAATTGGTATTCATGCAACCTGATGCTGTTCTCTGGAGTTTTTCGGGAATTTTTAGAGCTGCAATGCTGGTCAATTCTACCGTTGTTTTCCTGTCTGGTCTTAAGATGTACGATTATTGGAGAATTGAAAGGCAGAGGCGACTTCTAGATGATGAAGAAATTCTGGAGATTCGTTCAGAAAAAAGAACGTTCAGAATTAAACCCTCTGAAATTCTCTATGTAGAAGGGCTTGGCAACTATGTGACCTTCTACTTAGAAGATAAAAAACCGATAATAAGCTATCAAAAGTTAAAAGCGCTGGAAGGTGACCTTCCATCCAATTTTGTGCGAATACATAAATCGTTCATCATAAATGAGGATCGGGTGAGTTCTTACTCAGCAGAGAACATTGAGATAAAGGACCGAATGATCCCCATTGGTAAGAATGCTCAGTGGCCAAATTGAATTAATCGACCCAGAAGGGAATATTAGCGTGAGCGGTGTGGTTGTTTCCATCCAGCACATAAATAAACAGTCGGTATGCCCCGGACTGTAACGGAGCTGTTAAGGTGATGGTATCGCCAGCATCTTCGCTGAATAATCCTCCAATGACCGGGGGGATGTATTCTGCATCTCCTCCGGTGGAGTTTGCTTCGCTTTCCCGCATGACTTCCCACTTGAAAACCAGTTCATCGCCATCGGGATCCATGATGTCAACTTTAGCCGAGTACGTTTTGCCGGCGTTTAACTTGACATTGTCTTCTGCGCGCTGACCTTCCAGTGTGAAATCCTGTAGTCTTGGTGAGCGGTTGTCCGGCCACTCGCCATTCCAAGCATAGTGCATTGCGTCGATGGACTCCGTTTCACTGCCGTCCGGCATAAACATGCCGAACCAGGTAGGGGTTCGCTCTTGTTTTTGACCCCAGAGAAAAACGAAAGAGCCCATGACTTGCCGGGATTGTCCCGCGATCGATTTCCGGTATCGACTTAGGTAAAAGTCTGCCTTTACAGAGCTGTTGTTTTCCAGGGGTGCTCCCCAAGTCGTGTTGGCTACTTCCCAGTATCCGGTGGCACCCCATTCAGTTACCAAAATCGGACCTTTGTAATTTGCTTTTTGTACCAGCTCAGGCAGCACCTCGATGGCGCCATAAAGCTGTATGCTTACAAAATCGATTTCTGGAGCCCTGCTTTCGATCAAAGCCAGGTCACTCGCATCAATTCCTGACAATGAGGTGGTCGTTAAATGACTAGGGTCCACTTTGTGGATCATCTTGGCAATATCATTCACGGCATCCCAGACTTTTGGATTGCTAGATTGCAGGTTGAGTTCGTTACCAATCCCCCAAATCATCAATGCAGGATGGTCTTTAAGCTGTTCCACTTGCTCACGGATACTTTTTAGTTGCTTTTTTACCGCCTCTTTGTTGTTGTAATCGAAGCCATGACGTTCTAGTCCCACCCAAATACCCATCATTACTTTCAATCCCAGTGCATCAGCCTGGTCCAGTATTGCCAGCCCGTCGTCGGTGCTCCAAGTTCTAAGTGAATTAGCGCCGTGACTGGCTAATGATTCCAGGTCACCTCCGCTTACGCCTGCACCTTGAATGTAGAAAGGTTCTCCGTTCAAGAAAATCCGGTGACCGTCATCGGTTGAGCGAAGTTCAGATTTGGTTATGTTGGTCATTGACATTTGACTGTTGGCATTACAACCCCATAATAACATGCATACCGTAAAAATTAGGTAGGGAATAGGTCGATTAATCATAGTCTTCATTTTTAGCATATGTTTTTGCTTTTGGAGGAGTATTTAGCTTGCATACAAGAGATCACCAGTCTTCCAGGCTGGCCTTGTCTTCCATCCAAGCCCATTCGACATCTTCCATAAACCAGCGGAAGGCCTCAATGTCTGGAACTCCCCAGTCATGAAATTCTTTAACGCAGGTAAAGAGGGCTTTCGAATTTTCGGTACTTGGGTGGGTTAGTACCTGGTTCATTTTATCTAGTAGCCCGTCGGGTTTCTCAGGACATTTTCCGAGGTATTCATAGAACCACTTGTGATAGGGAAAGAAGGTCCTGTTGTAGGCCAAGATCAACCTACCGGTAAACAAGCAAAGCTGAGAGGCTGCTCTACTTTTAGTGTAGAGATTATTGTGTCGTTGTGCTTCTCCCATTAACCAGTCTTGAATAAAGGACATGGAATAAAACTTCCTCAGCTTCTCGGATCGTGATGACTCGGGGTACTCCGTAATGCGATCAATTAGTTGGTCCAGATAGCTAATTTTCGAAAAGGCAGTAAATGCACCATCAAATGCGGCACGCGTCGGTTCGTTCCCTTTCTCGGCTACTTTATTCAGGTAAGCCATATCGATAATCTTACCGTCTACAAATCCCCCTTCGTAATCTGTGAGTTCTGTCCGGTTGATAAATAGGTCACCCGTTTTTTGTCTCTTATGGAACTCCTCATCTGTAGCTACAATCATAAAGTCAACGTCTGAGTCTTCACGTGCATGTCCTTTGGCTACGGATCCACCGATTATGATTGCTTGAAATCGCTCATCATTTTCGTAGGTTTTCGTGAGGTTTTCAATGCCTTTTAGATGGTGAGCATGTATATTTCGTTTCATGGGTCCGATGTTACTTTATGATTTCACTGATTTGAACCACAGGTTGAGTGTTCGTATAGTTTGGAATATCGCTTAGGATTTTCTCTGCATTTGGACCAAAGGCTGATTGGTAGTCTGATACATTTTCAAAGTATAAATACCCAATGGCCATGAATGGCGCAGCTTCTTCGGCTGTTCTTCCCGAGATGCCCTCATCAATTTGGTAATCGACCATGATCCCATCAAACAGGTCGGACAGCATGGTCATGTGCTGATTAGCATAGTAATCCATATCAAAATTGCTGCCATTGCCACTCGGATACATAATGGTCACCTTGACCATGCCCTGTTGTTTTTGATCGGTTGAGGAGGAAGGCTTTTCGCAGCCCAAAGCGAATACAATGATTAGGAACGAAATACAGTGATTTAACTTCATTTTGATGACTCTTTTTTAGTTGACGATTTTACCGCTAATCCTTTTTGACATACCCAAGTTGTTCGTACAGCTCTGGAGACTGTTTTAGGTATTTTTCTTTGTTGGTTTCTTCTAGCCAGGCTTCGCCGATTTTTCGGTTGTTGTAGATACGAGCGTCTTGCCACGTTTCAATGCCATCGATACTCAAGCGCTGCCAGTTTTCATTGATGAATGCGATGGCTTTAATGTTCTTTTCGTAGCAGAAAGAAAAGAAATTGGCAAACCAGGTATCCCAAACCTTCATGCCTCTCTCAGGAATCCCTTGGACCGGATTTGCTTCAGCAATCATGACGGGCTTCTTTTTGGCTTTGGCAATACTTAACACATCATTTGTTTCCTTGTGATTTAGAATCTCACCGTAGGGTTGGAAAAAGACGGAAATCGCGACCCAGTCTACATAGTCATCTCCTGGATACCAGTCTGTAACAGCATAGCCCTTGTAAGTAGGTGCGGCATATGAATGCCATACAAAAGCTATGTTGTCTACCCCTTCCGCTCGCATCATGTCTGCGATGTGTTGGTAAGCCGCTACGTATTCGGAAGGTTCGAGCTGGTTATGAGGTCCGTCAAATTCATAGCCAAGTCGCAAATAGATTGGGCGATCTACTGTCTTTGCCCAGTCACAGTACTTTTTGATCACATCGTCATACACGCCATCAATGGTTTTTCTTGCTACTCCCCATTTCCCAACCATCCACATGGCACTATGAATGACCATGTTATCAAACTTATCTGCCAAGAACCCGTGGTATTGCGTATCTCCGGAAATGGTAGTCCATGGAGCTTCAAAACCTGCAAACTCCGTGACTGCCCAGTAGGCAGACCATCCACCGGGATAGTTGGTGTAGTTGCTAAAGGCGCGATAGTCGTTGATATTCTTTAGCGACTGTCCTACAATCAACAAGGTTTTATCTCGTGGAGGTACATAGCGTGTCTTTTCATACTGATAGACATAATCGGGATCAACTTTAGTCTCAATTTGTGCATTTGCTTTGCTTCTATTTAGTTGGGCCTCTGCTTGGATGTTTATCCCCAAACAGAGACTAAGGACTACCAGGTTTAGCAGGAATCTCGGCATCATCGGAATTGAGTTTATGTTTTTTGGCTGTTTCAAACAGCCAGGTCAAATATTGAGAGTACACAGCAATAATGCGGTAGAAATGAGGCTGTAAGGCGTCTCAATCCCGTTTTGAGACCACTTTAATTAAGATGGTATGCCGATCATGTTAATTCAGTTTTGCGGTAAGGCAGAATGTTTTTGGTGATCCTTGTACTGCGTAGGTGTTACACCTTCCTCTTTTTTGAATACACGATAAAAAGTTGCTTTCGATTTAAATCCAGCCAATCGTGCTAAGCCTTCCAGACTATAGGTATTTTCTACATCTTCACGCATCAGAAGTTTAAACTCCGCGATTTTCTTTTTGTGGATGTAGTCAACAAACGAAGTAGATAACTCTTCGGAAAAGAACTCCGTCAGTTCTTTGGTACTTACACCGATATCCTTGGAAAGTAGCTTGAGGTTGTACTGTGGGTTCTTAAACTTTTTTTCTACATCAATTAACGCTCTGATTTTGCTGGTAATCTGATGCTTGTTCGTGCCGATTGTGAAGTTTCTTTTGATGCCCTTGTCCAGAATGAGCGAGTGCAAAGAGTGTGTTTCTGAAAGGAGATAGACAATAAATATGATACTTGTTAGCGGGTGTATGTAAATGATGAAGGAAAATATATCCGGAACAATGTGCTCATTGAAGAAGAGAAAGTCTTCGTAGAAATAGAGGTAAGTCACGTAAGATATTGCCATGAGAGAATAGAGGCAGATGGCGTGTATGTTGGTGATCACATAAAACAGGCGAAACTTTCTGAGGGCTTTTTGTTTTAGTGAATCACTCAACTTAATGTCGAAATACTTTGATCCAAAGTAAAAATAGATCCCCGTATACACGACTGAGATGAATAAGTGCGCAACCAGTAATGGCAGATTATGTGCTTCAAAAAATTCGGTAAAGAATAGCTTGACTGCTATGTAAAACATCGTATACAAAAGCGGAAAAACAAAATGGTTCCGTACCGGATAGTGCGTATCCCCAAGTGATTTGATGTAAAGGAACAATAACGGTGAATGAAAGATGATCAGATGTGCACCAAACAAAAAGTTGATCAAGGGGGCCCCTTCCAAGTACGTATAAAGGCCACTAGTCAACGAGGAAACACTGATAAGAATGGTGTAGAAACCCAGTAGGTAATTTCTTTTTTGTCTGCTCTTCAACAAAAAGATTGCAATCAATAGAAGCTGGAATCCTATACACAATTGGATTCCATTAAATACATCAGGCCAGTGCATATCTGCTCAATATACGTTGATTAAGGAATACGAAGGAGCTAGAAAAACATCATCTTATGTAATTCAATACAAGGATGTAATGGTTTTTAATTTTATCATTGACTTTTAAATATCTTCCGATTCATTCATTGAAGCTCAAATGAAAAGGTATTGTTGCCAGTTGATTTTTCTGTTGTGCGCCTTCCATTCAATTTTTGGAACGGGTACCGATGTAAAGGTCTCTCAAAACGATGACGGCATTAAGCTTATCGTTGATGGAAAAGACTTCCTGATTAAAGGAATGAACTGGGACTATTACCCCATCGGAACCAACTATACCTACAGTCTTTGGGAAGAATCTGATGATTTTATCAAATCCGTGCTGGAAGAGGAAATGACACTAGTACGGAAAATGGGCGTAAATACGCTGAGGATTTATACGGGTATTCCCAGAAGGTGGATTGAGTACATCTATAAAAACTTTGGAATTTATACCATGCTTAATCATTCGTTTGGAAGGTACGGCCTCACAGTTGGTCAAGAATGGATGGCCAACACGCGCTATGATGATCCGAGAGTGGAGAAAATCCTTTTGGATGAGGTCTCGAACTTAGCACAGGCGTATGCAGAGACACCTGGCTTACTGATCTACCTATTGGGTAACGAAAACAACTACGGGCTCTTCTGGGAAGTGGAAACTCCCGATGATGTGGAGGAAGAAACAGAATCCGTTTTAGAAACACGTGCGATGTACAAGCTCTTCTTACTGAATGGGCGAAAGAAATCTGCTAGTGAGGAGTCTCCGTATCGCCTTTCAATGGAGCAAAGATCGGCGCTAAGAGCTCGCGCTATGTATCGGCTATTTAACAAGGCAGCGATCACCATAAAAGCTGCTGACCCATCTCGACCCATCGCTATCTGCAATGGTGATATGATGTTTATTGACGTGATAAAAGAAGAATGTCCAGCGGTGGATATTTTCGGCACGAATATGTATCGAGGAATTTCATTCGGAGATACGTTCCAACGCGTCAGGCAGACATTGGATAAACCGATCATGTTTACTGAGGTGGGGGCAGATGCCTTTAACGCGATCAAAGGAGAAGAAGATCAGGAGTCCCAGGCCTACTATCTGATTGGCAATTGGAAAGAAATATATGCTAATGCGGCAGGTATCGGAGGTGCAGGCAATTGCATTGGTGGCTTCACCTTCCAGTTTAGTGATGGTTGGTGGAAAGCAGGTCAGACGATCAATTTGGATGTCCATGATCGCACGGCAAGTTGGAACAATGGCGGCTATTACCGAGATGAGCGGGACGGAGAGAACAACATGAATGAAGAGTGGTTTGGTATCTGCGGCAAGAGTAAGCTTACTGCGACTACGTACAAACTACTGCCGAGGGCAGCGTACTATGTATTGAAAGAGGCCAATCAATTTTCCCCGTATCATTCATCGGCAACGCTCATAGAACTTCAAGAGCACTTTCAGTCGATTGATCTAAGTACCGCGGTCAGAGATGCCGAAGCAAATAAGAATGAATGGTATAAGGAACGCTAGTTTAGTCTGGCATGTGTAGCCGAATTTCTTGCTACGTCTTTCTCCTTGATCCGTTACTCCTTTGCGATAAACCTTAGGTTTCGTTGCAGTCCTGCAAACTTTGTGCGTTTTACCGCAGATTTCTTAAATACCCTTTGAAAAACTTCTTGCGTCATTTCGTGCCAATCAGTACCAGAGAATTCTTCCCATCCTTGCGGCTGAAACGATGGTTCTTGATGTGGCTTTGAAAATCGATTCCAGGGACAAACATCTTGACAAATGTCACAGCCAAAAGCCCATCCTTCCATTTTGTTTTTGAATTCAGTAGGAATTTCTTCTTTTAACTCAATGGTCAGGTATGAAATGCATCTACTGCCATCCACGACGTAAGGTTCCGGAATGGCTTCTGTGGGGCAAGCATCTTGACAGGCCGTGCAGGTGCCACAGTAATCTTTCATAGGTCCGTCAGGTTCGAGCTCGAGATCAATGATCAATTCCGCTAGAAAGAAGAAACTACCCATTTCCCGGTTGAGGAGCAACGAATTTTTTCCTATCCATCCAAGTCCACTCTTTGCTGCCCAGGCACGTTCATGTACAGGCGCGGAATCCACAAAAACCCTACCGCCTACTTCCCCGATCTCGCTATTAATTCGGGACATGAAGGTTTTTAGCTTGTCCTTAATAACAAAGTGATAGTCTTGTCCATAGGCGTACTTTGCAATTCGCGGACGTGTGTCCGACTCATGCAATTGCTTAGGGTAATAATTAAAGACAAGTGAAACTACGGATTTAGCTCCGGGAACCAGTAGGGTAGGGTCTAGCCTTTTTTCGGCGTGATTCTCCAGGTAAGACATCTTTCCCTGATAGCCACGATTGAGCCATTCGTCAAGTTTTGGGGCTTCTTCTTCCAGGAATTCAGCTTTTGCTATCCCGCAAAAAGAAAAACCGAGGTCACGTGCGATGTTTTTGATTGTTTCCCTGTTGGTCACATGGTAAAGTTAATCTTTGATATTTCCTTTGCCAGCGAACAAAATGGATAGAATCGTATTTTAGTAGTGGGATGATTGTAGATGCGATACTTGTAGGGCTGATTTTTTACTTCACATTTCCCTTACTGACGGGGTACTGTGCACTTCAATATGGTCGATCTTTTTGGGTTTGGTTTATTGTAGGATGCTTCCTGCCGATTGTCTCCTTTTTGCTCATCTTTCTACTGATCTATTTCGATGAGAAAACGACCCCTTTGCACAAGCTTAGTCGCAGAGAAAAAGTTGAGTCGGATAAGTTAGTTTCGGAACTGATCTCGTCTACCCACACAAAATTGAGCTCAAATGAAAGGCGAGATTCAAAAAACCTCAATTCGGGAATTGAGTTTCGCAGTCAGTGAGTCCAGGACCATACTACTGATTTCAAGAATACTGGACCGTAGCGTTTAGATATATCATTAAAACAACGTTCCGGACCGGCTTGGTGGAATTTCCCCGATATGCTGATAGGCCAGTTCTGTAGCTTCCCGACCTCTTGAGGTACGTTTGATATATCCTTCCTGGATCAAAAAAGGCTCGTAAACTTCTTCGATGGTTTCAGATTCTTCACCACACGCAGTCGCAATGGTGCCCAGACCGACTGGACCACCTTTGAACTTGTGAATAATGGTGGACAGAATCCGATTGTCCATTTCATCCAACCCATGATCATCCACATCTAAAGCGCTAAGGGCCATCTTAGCAATGTCCAGCGTAATTGCTCCGTCCCCTTTTATTTGTGCAAAATCACGCGTCCTCCTTAGGAGGTTATTGGCAATCCGAGGTGTACCTCTGCTGCGACGTGCAATCTCATAAGCCGCTTCTTGATCAATGACGGAGTTTAAGAGATCGGCAGAGCGCCCAACAATCGAGGTCAAAAGCTTGGCATCATAGTACTCTAGTCTTGCATTAATGCCGAATCGCGCCCTCAATGGCGATGTTAACAGTCCGGAACGGGTGGTTGCTCCAATCAGGGTAAACGGGTTGATTTCAATCTGAACAGATCGTGCGTTCGGACCTGAGTCGAGCATGATGTCAATGCGATAATCCTCCATGGCCGAATACAAGTACTCTTCCACCACCGGGTTTAGCCGATGGATCTCATCGATAAAAAGAACATCGTGCGGCTCCAAATTCGTCAGCAAGCCTGCTAACTCTCCAGCCTTGTCGAGTACGGGTCCGGATGTGACTTTGATGTTGGATTGAAGCTCATTGGCTATGATGAAAGAGAGCGTTGTTTTTCCGAGTCCCGGAGGACCATGCAAAAGCACGTGGTCCAAAGGTTCTGTGCGCTGCTTGGCCGCTTCAACAAAGATCTTTAGGTTTTCAACAACCTTGTCCTGGCCTGTAAAGTCGGAAAATGAGAGCGGTCTTAACGCCTTTTCGAATTCCTTTTCTGAGGACTCCATGCCTTCGCCATCTGCTTGTAAATAGTCTTCTCTCATCTGGTATTCAAATATAAAGTGAAGGCTTAATCTTTTATCATTGCATAAAATAAACCAAATGAATAAAAAGGCCCTTTTGCTCTTTGGAATTGCTTTAGTTGCGGCGTTTCTGATCTTTTCATTGATCCGCAGCGACCAACCTCGTTTGCAACAACTAAGCGGACAAACCATGGGCACAATCATTTATAACGTGAAGTACCTTGGTACCGGGGATGAGGTAAATGTGGTGCAAACGGATAGCTTGTTAAAGGCATTTAACCAATCGCTTTCCACGTACATTCCTGACTCTGAGATATCCGAATTGAACCGAACCGGACAACTGTCCTTTCGATCTCCCTTTTTCTATCCGGTCTTAAAAACAAGTGAAGACATCTATCAAAGGACCGATGGCACTTTTGATCCCACAGTAGGCCCACTGATCGGTGCTTGGGGATTCGGTCCTGAGCAACAACTGCCTAGTTTAGATTCGGCAATTGTGGATTCTCTACTCAATGTTGTAGGTTATGATAAGGTTCAATTCGATGCCTCAGGTGTTTCAATAGCAAAAAACCATCGGTTGGATTTTAGCGCCATTGCCAAAGGGTATGCAGTTGATCTGGTAAGCGAACTGTTGGAACAAAAAGGAATTGAGAATTACCTGGTCGAAATTGGAGGTGAGGTTCGCTGCATGGGGGTCAATGCTGAAGGAAAATCTTGGGCTCTGGGAATTGAAGATCCTACGGTTAAAACGCAAGATCAGATACCGCTTGCCATTGTTCGATTAAAAGACAGATCCTTAGCTACCTCCGGAAACTATCGAAATTACTATGAAAAAGAAGGACGGATTTATGCGCATATCATAGATCCAAGAACAGGCTATACTTCGGTGCATAACTTGTTGAGCGCTTCTGTTTTTGCAGAAGATTGCATGACTGCAGACGCCTTTGCAACCGCATTTATGGTTCTCGGATTAGAGGAATCAAAGAAGATCATTGCCCAAGAAAATGTCGATGCTTTTTTGATCTATCAAGATGAAGAGGGAGTTCTCAGAAGTTTTGTTTCTGATGGAATTACCCCCTTTGTTGAACTTAATAAGACGAATTAGGCTTAGTTACCGGAATGCTTCTCATCATCAGTACACTTATTCTTAGCACCTTGATAGGAGGACTGTCCATCTACTTTGTGCCCTCAATATCAAAGAATATCAGGTTGCCCCTAATTTTTGCGGGTTCCTATCTCTTAGCAATCACTGTTATTCACATCATTCCTGAACTGTTTACATTAAGCGAAAACCCTTCACGGGTCGGTATCTATGTGCTGATAGGATTTTTCGTACAACAGTTTCTGGAATACTTTTCGTCGGGCGTTGAACACGGTCATGTGCATCCAAATCAAGCCATGTCCGTTCAGGGTAGATTTTCTTTGATTATCGCATTGATGATCCACAGCTTGTTGGAGGGGACTTTGTTGACGCATGATTCATCTTTCCACGGAGAGCATGAGTCCCATTCTCTGTTGATTGGCATCATACTTCATAAGATGCCAGCTGCATTTGCGTTGATGGCCACTTTGACAGGGATGGGGAAGCGAGCCATTTATCTTTTGGTTTTATTTAGTATATCGTCACCAATTGGGTTCTTGTTAAGCGACATTGTACTCGTATCAGAGGAACATTTGTTCGTGTTGTTCGCAATTGTATGTGGTAGTTTTTTGCACATTTCCACTACCATTTTCGTTGAATCAAGCCCAAACCATCGATTTGGCATAAGCAAAATACTCATCAGCCTGGCAGGTGCCCTTTTTGCAATTTTGGCTGAGTACCTGTTTTAATAATACACACCGTTGTTTCCTTTAGTAAAAGAATATTATAGTTCGCGTAAATGGCTATATTTCAGTTATGCGAAATATAGTTTTAACGCTCTTGGTTTTCTCTCCAATGCTGCTGAATGCAGATCCATGGGGTTTTTTTGCTCATCAGAAGATAAACCGCTTGGCAGTCTTTATGCTTCCCACGGAGATGATTGGTTTTTATAAGGAGAACATCCAATTTATCACGGAGAAATCTGTGAATCCGGACAGAAGGAGATTTGCTACCAAAGTGGAGGCGGCGCGTCACTACATCGATGTTGATGCGTACGGAGATTCTGCTGTTTATAAAATGCCTAGATACTGGAAGGATGCGGTGGCTAAGTACACGGAAGACACGTTACAAGCGTACGGGATCGTTCCTTACCACATCCCAAGAGTTTCGTTTTGGTTAACCAATGCTTTTAAAAACAAGGATGCAAATCAAATTCTGAGACTTTCAGCAGATCTTGGCCACTATGTGGCAGATGCGAATGTCCCGTTACACACTACACTGAATTACAATGGACAGCTTACGGGTCAATATGGTATCCATGGATTCTGGGAGTCAAGGTTGCCTGAGCTTTTTTTTGAAGAGTATGATTTATTAACTGGAGGTGCCACATATGTGGATGATATCCAACTATATGCGTGGGATGCAGTGGTGAAGGCACACGAAGCCCTCGATTCGGTTTTTTTGTATGAAAAACAACTGACTGAAAAATACCTCGAGGCAAGAAAGTTTGGTTTTGAGGAAAGAAATCAGCGTACCATCAGAACCTACTCTTATGAATTTTCCAAAGACTACCATCGTCGGTTGAGCGGGATGATTGAGCGAAGAATGCGTGCCTCCATCAAAATGGTAGGAGATATTTGGTACAGTTGCTGGGTTAAGGCTGGTCAACCTGAT
This sequence comes from uncultured Roseivirgaceae bacterium, assembly GCA_964593185.1. GTDB lineage: Bacteria > Bacteroidota > Bacteroidia > Cytophagales > Cyclobacteriaceae > Ekhidna. The sequence continues at coordinate 11,736 of CAZQJU010000013.1, read as the reverse complement.
CTTTCTGATTTAATGGACGATGAAATTCAGGAACAGGATTCCACTTTTGTAATTGATCCATCCCTGCGACTGAGAAACCATGAGTCTGGGGAAAGGGGTAAGAAGTAGTGACAAAAAAAACCGCCATAAATATGGCGGCTTCAATCTAGAGTAGTTGAGGATTGAATTACTTGTTCTCTGGCCTCAGCTTACGTACTGCTGCTCCAGCTTGCCACATTTCGGACTCGCTAAGCTCTTTCAACTCAGCCTCCAAACCTGCTCGATAATCTTCTTTTTCATTAGCCTCAATGGTGATTCGCGCTTCATTACCTGTAGCAACGCTCTCATATAAATCTTCCATGACAGGAGCTACCGCATCCCTGAATTTCTTCCACCAATCCAAAGCACCGCGTTGTGCAGTGGTAGAGCAATTGGCATACATCCAGTCCATTCCATTTTCGGCAACGAGCGGATAAAGTGACTGCGTAGCTTCTTCTACGGTTTCATTGAAAGCTTCAGAAGGAGAGTGCCCCTTTTTACGCAGAAGATCATATTGCGCAGCAAACAGTCCTTGAATTGCGCCCATAAGACTTCCTCGCTCCCCGGTAAGATCACTGTATACTTCTTTTTTGAAGTTGGTTTCGAATAGGTAACCCGAGCCTACACCAATACCCAACGCGATCACTCTTTCCCGCGCATTTCCTGTTGCATCCTGATGTACGGCGAATGAGGAGTTCAGACCTTTACCAGCCACAAAAAGTCTTCGAAGGGAAGTTCCGGATCCTTTTGGAGCGACAAGTATGACATCTACGTCGGAAGGTGGTTCAATGCCAGTTTGGTCATTGTAGGTCACGCCAAATCCGTGAGAGAAATAAAGCGCTTTTCCGGGAGTAAGGTATTTTTTGATTGTCGGCCACTGAGCGATTTGACCCGCATCGGACAACAAGTACTGAATTACGGTACCCTTTTCGCAGGCAGCCTCAATTTCAAAGAGATCTTTACCTTCTACAAATCCATCAGCGACTGCTTTGTCCCATGATTTCCCACCTTTTCGCTGGCCCACAATTACGTTGAAGCCATTGTCTTTAAGGTTGAGCGCTTGACCTGGTCCTTGCACGCCATAGCCGATAACTGCTATGGTTTCGTCCTTCATTACTTCACGTGCTTTCTCCAGTGGGAATTCTTCTCGGGTAACTACTTCTTCAAGTGTTCCGCCAAAATCTATTTGTGCCATTTTTAATTTATTGGTTTTCGGTTTTAAACTTTTTATTGATTTGTCATTTGTGTTATGACTTTTACTATGCTTTAGCGCACATTTTTAATGCTAAAATTCTTTAATGCTTAAGGTATTTGAGGTGGAGTTCTCCAGCTCGTTGATGAATGCCTCCGTCCTCCGTTTGGACTTGGACAATGCCACCCTTCCTGACCGGACAAACTCAAGTAGATCAAATGGTTGCAGGGCATCATAAAGCTCATGCGTTTCCATTTTAGACCCTGTCTTTTCAACCACCACATGATCTCCTTCCGTTGCGATGACTTTCGCATCATATTCCACAAGCAACTGCCCTAAGTCCTTATTCGTCTGATATTCTTCGAGCGGGAGCTTGTAAAGCGCAATCTCTCGAAAGAAGATTTCGTTTTCCTCGTAGTAAAACGATCCCAAGACATCCACCACCTTTCGTATTTGTTTGACGATTTTCTCAATTTCCACCTCGGAAACAAGGACTACAATGGTGTAGCGGCTTACATCTGCAACTTCCGATGTGGAGACATTGAGACTTCTGATATTCAGTTTTCTCCGATTGAAGATAATCGTGATCTTGTTAAGCAGACCTGGCTTATTCTCCGTTAGAATGGATATGGTGTATATTTTTTCTTCCATTACTCGAGCCTGATTTTTGAAACACAACTTCCTGAGGGGACCATTGGGAATACGTTTTCTTCTTTTTCTACCACTACTTCAAGAAGGCTTGCTCCGTCATGACTTAGCCAGTTGTCGAAGGCAGACTGCAGCTCTTCTCGTTCCGCTACCCTTTGTGCATGAATCCCATAGCTTTCGGAGAGCTTGATAAAATCAGGATTATGCATTTCCGTAAAGGAATATCGGCGATCAAAAAATAGCTGCTGCCATTGCCGTACCATACCCAGAAATTCGTTGTTCAGGATCAGGATTTTCACGCCCACATTGTATTGCATGATAAGTCCCAACTCCTGTAGCGTCATTTGAAAACCTCCATCGCCAATGATCCCAATGACTTGTCGGTCTGGTGCACCAATTTTTGCTCCAATCGCCGCTGGAAGACAAAATCCCATCGTGCCTAAACCACCTGAGGTGATATGACTTCGGTGCTGGTCAAACTTGTAATAGCGACTAGCCATCATTTGATGCTGCCCGACATCTGTTACCACCATAGACTTTCCTTCCGTATACTCGGAAAGCTCATGGACTACTTCTGCCATGGTCATCTTACCATCTGGATGAATGGACTTAGCAATAGCTTTTTCCATCTCAATGCGATCGCACTCATGAAATTCTTCAAGCCAATCATCATGACTGTTCTCGTTGAGTAGGGGCGTTAAGGCCTTGAGAACTTGTTTTGCATCACCATTAATCGCCACATCGGATTTGATGTTCTTGTCTATTTCTGCCGGATCAAGTTCAATATGTATCACCTTAGCTTGGGCGGCATACGTATTGACGTCCCCGGTAACCCGATCATCAAACCGCATTCCAATCGCAATGAATACATCGCATTCATTGGTTTTGACATTGGGACCATAGTTACCGTGCATGCCGGTATAGCCGACGTACAAGGGATGACGAGTAGAGAATGCTGATAGGCCTAGTAAGGTGGAAGCTGCCGGAATACCTGTTTTTTCAATGAGCTCTTTTAGCTCCGCTTCCGCTCCGGATAGAATCACACCTTGTCCAAAAAGGATGTACGGCTTCTTGGCCTCATTGATCAATTTGGCTGCGGCTTCCAGTGGTTCCTGCTTTAGTTCAGGATACGGATGGTAGCTCCTAATGCGGTCGCAAGGCTGATAGGAATAATCAAAGGTGCTTTGCTGGGCATTCTTTGTGATATCGATCAATACAGGCCCTGGGCGTCCTGATTTAGCGATGTAAAAGGCCTTTGCAATTGCTGCAGGTATCTCTTCAGCACTGGTCACCTGGAAATTCCATTTGGTCACGGGCATCGAGATCCCGATGATATCCGTCTCCTGAAAAGCATCGCTACCCAAAAGATGACTAGCCACCTGGCCGGTAATGCATACCAAGGGAGTGGAGTCGATCATTGCGTCCGTAATGCCTGTGATCAGATTGGTTGCCCCTGGGCCAGAGGTGGCAAAGCAAACACCCACTTTCCCAGAGGATCTGGCGTACCCTTGTGCGGCATGAACTGCTCCCTGTTCATGTCTGGAAAGAATGTGGTTAAGTTGGTCTGCATAACCATACAGTGAATCATAGACTGGCATGATCGCACCACCTGGGTATCCAAAAATGGTATCTACACCTTCTTCCACCAAACATTTAAGCAATGCTTCGGCTCCAAGTAAATGTTCCGTTTCTTTCGTTTCTTTTGTCTCCTCTGCTAGCGCAACAGTCTCCATATTACTTCCTATTTAAATTCTATTATTCATCGGTCATACAGCCTTCTGAAGCCGTTGTAACGGAATTGATATATTTCTTTAGCACCCCCCTGCTGGCCTTGTAGGCAGGCTTAACCCACTGCTGTTTCCGTTTCTCCAACTCTTCGTCAGTGAGCTGTACACTAAGTGTATTGTTCTTCGCATCAATGGCAATGATGTCGCCGTCCTGAATTAGACCCAAAGGACCTCCTTCTTGGGCTTCAGGCGTGATGTGACCCACTACGAATCCATGCGACCCTCCGGAGAACCTGCCGTCAGTAATCAGTGCCACGTCTTTGCCCAACCCAGCACCCATCACAGCACCTGTTGGCTTGAGCATCTCTGGCATGCCTGGTGCACCTTTAGGGCCAGAATACCGGATTACGATAACTTCTCCCGGTTGCACTTTTGTGCCAATACCTTCGATCGCTTCAAATTCATCATTGAAGCATCTGGCAGGGCCTTCAAAATATTCTCCTTCTTTCCCTGTGATTTTTGCTACCGCTCCTTCGGGCGCCAGATTACCTTTTAATATTTGAAGGTGACCTGTAGGTTTGATCGGATTGGAGAAGTCATGCACGATGGTCTGGTTTTCTTTCAGCTCACCAAAACCTTCAAGATTCTCGGCCAAAGTTTTTCCGGTTACGGTGAGACAGTCCCCATTCAGGTAGCCTTCCTTTAGCATTAATTTCATCACGGCGGGAATCCCACCTACGTTATGCAAGTCTTCCATCAAGTACTCCCCGCTAGGTTTGAGGTCGGCCAGGAAGGGCGTAGCGTCTGAAATTCGTTGGAAATCATCCAAACCGAGTGGTATACCAGCCGATTTTGCCATGGCGATCATGTGCAGGACCGCATTTGTAGACCCACCGAGAATCATGATAAGTCGCAATGCATTGTCGAATGAGGTTTTTGTCATGATATCCGAAGGTCGGATATCTTCTTTGAGTAAGTGCTTTACTGCTAGTCCGACCTGATAGGTCTCTCTTTTTTTGTCTTCACTTTCTGCCGGGTTTGAAGAGGAGGTTGGGAGGCTCATGCCTAATGCTTCAATAGCTGAAGACATGGTATTTGCTGTATACATTCCACCACAAGCTCCGGGTCCCGGTATGGAATTCTTGATAATTCCCTTGTAGTCCTCATCTGAAATATTGTTGCCCAATTTTTGACCGTAGGCCTCGAATGCAGAAACGATGTTCAGGTCTTTGCCTTTCCAACGGCCAGGTTTTACCGTACCTCCATACACCATCAACCCGGGTCTATTGAGTCTTCCCAAAGCCATGATGGAGCCTGGCATGTTCTTATCACATCCTACCACCGGAACGATGGCATCGTAAAATTGTGCGTTGGCGACCGTCTCGATTGAATCAGCAATGATATCGCGAGAAACCAGCGAGTACTTCATTCCAATAGTACCGTTGGACATTCCATCGCTGACACCAATGGTGTGGAAGATTAAGCCCAATAAATCGACTTCATTTACGCTTTTCTTCACTTGATGGGCGAGAATGTTCAAATGCATATTGCAAGGGTTGCCTTCGAAACCCGTGCTGACAATGCCTACTTGTCCTTTTTTCAAATCATTCTCAGAAAGGCCCAGTGCATAAAGTTGAGCTTGTGACCCTGGCTGAGACGGGTCTTGGGTAATTGTTTTGCTGTATTTATTTAAAGCCATTTTGCTAATCAGGTATAAAAAAACCCTACTCTTTCTGAGAAGGGTTTTGATATTCAATCAATATCCTCCTCAAATCATTTGTCAACAATGACATAGGCGATGAAACTCTTTTTCACGTTATTCATTGATTTTCAACATGTTTAGATGATGACATTTTGAGATAACTTGGTTGATTCACTGTTGATACTCACGCTTCCTTTTTCTTCAATGAACCACGCGATCATATCTCCAACCTTTGAGCACGAACTTGGCTCCTGATCACTGCTATTCACGATGTCTTGCGTCGCGACACCATTGTTTAGCGCCCATTTCACAGCATTTTTGATCATTTCGGCTTCTTGGAAGAGGCCAAAGTGTTCATACATCATTGCCGCTGACAGTATGGTGGCCATTGGGTTGGCAATGTCTTTACCCTTTGCCTGAGGATACGATCCATGGATGGGTTCAAACATGGCTACTTTGGCTCCAACGGAGGCAGAAGGGAGCATTCCCAAGGATCCTGTAATCACACTGGATAGATCTGAAATGATGTCGCCAAACATATTTTCGGTAAGAATGACATCGAATTGTCCCGGATTGATCATTACCTGCATAGCCGCATTGTCCACGAACAAATAGTCCACTTCCACTTTTGGATACTCTTTACTGATGTCTTGAATGACCCTTCTCCAAAGTCTGGAGGTTTCCAGAACATTTGCCTTGTCTACCAAGGTTAGTTTGTTTCTTCGATTGGTTGCGGCTTCGAAGGCCTGATAGGCGATTCTGCTGATTTCACTCTCGCTGTATTCGCACAGGTCAGATACCACTGTCTTGTCTTTTGAGACCTTCTTCTCTCCAAAATAAATACCTCCTGTAAGCTCACGATAAATCACCAGGTCAACATTCTCTATCAAATGGTTCTTCAATGGCGACACGTTATTTAACAATTCGTAGGTGGTGATGGGGCGGATGTTTGAAAAGAGACCAAGCGATTTCCTTATTTTTAGAAGTCCTTGTTCAGGACGAACAGGAAGCGTTGGGTCATTGTCATATTTAGGATCGCCAATGGCTCCCAGAAATACAGCGTCACTGTTCAAGCAGGCTTCCAGTGTTTCATCTGTTAATGGAGTGCCGTGTTTCTCGATGCTTATCGCACCAAAATCCGCAGTTTTGAGGTCAAACTGATGTTCGAACACATTGTTGATTGCATTGATCACTTTAAGTCCTTGATCAATGACCTCGGGCCCAATTCCATCTCCTGGTAATACGGTTATTTTTTTTCTCATAATAAGAGGGTACTAATCTATCGGATTATGCTATTTGTTTTACGTTGTCAAAAATCTCCTTTAAGTGAGATTCTTCTATATTTTTTACTTGATCTGCGACATGCAAGAAGTCCCTATATGCAGCTTTCAACGCTTCCGCCTCTAGCTGATAACCTAGCTTCTTAGCATGGAAATTTAAAGCTGCTTTCCCACTGCGTGCCGTTAAAATTATCTCTGACCCTTTGGCACCAACTTCTTCAGGATCAATGATCTCATAGGTCTCCCGGTTTTTGATGACACCGTCTTGATGGATCCCTGAGGAGTGCGCAAAAGCATTTGCGCCTACGATTGCCTTATTGGGCTGTACAGGCATGTTCATCATTTGGGAAACAGTCTTGCTAATTGGTAGTATTTGGCGTGTGTCAATGTCGTGTTTTACTGGGATGTGATGATGTTGGTTGATGATCATCACCACTTCTTCAAGTGAAGTATTTCCTGCTCGCTCGCCTATGCCATTGATAGTACACTCTACTTGCCGTGCACCCGCAACTACACCGGCTATTGAGTTGGCTGTTGCTAAACCCAAATCATTGTGACAGTGAGTGGATAGGATGGCCTTGTCTATGTTAGGTACGTTGTTTGCAAGAAAAGCTATTTTTTCACCAAACTGCTCAGGCAAACAGTAGCCTGTTGTGTCTGGGATATTGATAACTGTGGCACCCGCATCGATGACTGCTTCCACTACTCGCGCCAAGTACACATTGTCAGTTCTTCCAGCATCTTCTGCATAGAACTCTACTTCGGCGACTTTACTCCTGGCATATTTTACAGCCTTCACGCCGCGTTCCAAAATCTCGTCCTGGGTAGAATTTAGTTTGAATTTTATGTGAGATTCTGAGGTGCCGATCCCGGTGTGAATGCGGGGGTTTACGGCGTGCTTTAAAGCATCTGCAGCTACGTCGATATCTTCTTCAACAGCCCGTGTGAGACCGCAAATCGTGGCATTTTTGATTTGCTCTGCAAGTAACGAAACGGATCTAAAATCTTCTGGGCTTGAAACAGGGAATCCACCTTCAATGATATCAACCCCCAGACTCTCCAAACCAAAAGCAATTTCCAACTTTTCTTCACTTTTGAGCTGGCAACCTGGCACCTGCTCACCATCACGGAGGGTCGTATCAAAAATGTGTAGTTTATCCATGTTCTTGTTTCGCATTTTATTTGCGTGAAGACAAAATTGAATCCGTTGAGATGGGTGATGAAATCAATATTTTGCCATATTCACGAGTTCAACTAGGCTGAAATGCATGTAAGTATCAGATAATCAATAATTTAATCCTCATAATCATCAATTGTCCAAGCAATTATCATATCAATTATTTGTTCTCATAAAACGCCTATCCAAGGCCGAAAAGCGACATTTCAAGCTGTATGTTACAAGAAATAGTACCGAGAAGGCACCCTTCACGGTGAAGCTTTTTGATGTATTGGACAAACAAAAAGAGTTCAGTGACGATAGAATCGCTAAACTTTTTCCAGACCTAAAGCAGAATACGCTGGCGAATCACCGGGCGAACTTGTATGAGCAACTGCTCTCAAGTCTAAGATTACTACATCACGATGACCCTGGTATTCGTATTAAGGAATTAATCAGCTACGCAGATGTCCTTCACAACAAAGGCCTTTACGAGCAATGCCTTCATCAGTTGGCAAAGGCCAAGACATTGGCCATCAAGAACAATATGGATATTCTACGATTGGAGATTGTGGAGATTGAGAAGAAGATTGAATTGAGGTATGTGACAGGCAGTACGCCAAATAGAGCCATCGAGCTTACGACAGAGTCTCAGGAACTGAGGGGTCAATTTGATCTTCGTGGTTCCTGGTCTGACTTGGCCCTCTCACTTTACGATTATTACCTCAAGTTCGGGCATGTAAAAAGCATGAAACAGCAGGAGAAAATAACGCAGTTTTTTGAGAAACATGCCCCAAAAACTCACAGCGAAGCTGAAACGATTTTTTATTACCAATGCTATGTTTGGTATTACAATATCATCCAGAACTTTCCGCTCTGCTACAAGTATTCAAAGCTTTGGTGCCAGTTATTTCGAAAGAATGAGTCGTTACTAGTCAAGGAACCGGAAATGTATATCCGGGGGTTTCACAACATACTTTCTTCTTTGTTTTTTAGTGATGATGTAAAACGCTATCGAAAAGAACTGGCATCGCTGAACGATTTCATTTCCGAAGGATACGAATCGTTTAACGAGAATCAGCAAATTCAGTCTTTCACCTACGCCGAGACTGGTCGGTTGAATCTTTTTTTTCTCGAAGGACAGTTTACCGAGGGAGCAAGGTATTGTGTGGATTTTGAGAAGCGTCTGGTATCCTATGAGTCCAGACTGGATGTACATCGCAAGATGATCTTTCAGTACAAGATGGCGAGCCTGAAGTTTGGTAGCGGGGATTTTCACGGATCGCTACGCCACCTTAACTTGATCATCAACAATCCGATGCTTGCACTTAAAGAAGACATTCAGTCCTATGCGCGGTTTTTGGGGCTGATCGTACACTACGAGTTAGGAAACGATGACCTAATCTACTTTCAAATCAAGTCCACCTATCGGTTCATGTTAAAACTTGAAAACTTCCAAAAAGTGCACGGGGCGATCTTTAAGTTTTTAAGGCAGTCTATCTACCTGGACAGAAAGACGTTAATTCCATACTTTGTATCGCTCCGGAAGGAACTCATTGAAATCATAGCGGATAAGTTCGAACGACGACCAATGCTGTATCTCGACATTATCTCGTGGTTAGAGAGCAAAATAGATAACAAGCCTGTGGAGCAAGTTATTCGGGAAAAGAAGGTAGCTAAAGGGGCATAAAAAAAGCTAAAGTATAGACTTTAGCTTGTTATCCGCTGGTTGAAAAGATTCTTATCTATGACATAAAGTACATAGAAAGTAGGAATAGGCTGATAGAAGCGATTCTAATAATAGCTCCTACTCGCTGAAACTTCCTTGCCACAAATTTTTCACTTTCCATTGTTGACGTTATTTCGTTCTTAACTAGGATGTAAAATTCGCCACAGCATCAGGAAATGAGTATCGTTGAAATACGTATATGTTTCTAGTGATTTTGCTTATAAAAAAAGAGCCCTAGATTTCTAGGGCTCTGCTTCATTTCTGTGACAATTCGCTGCTTATCCGATAGATACTCGTTTAAATTCAGCCACAGTAAGTCCTTTGGTTATTGAATCAAGGTACTGTGTGATCGTCTGTGAATTGTCCTTCACAAAAGCCTGACTTAGCAAGGTATTCTCTTTGTAGAATTTGTTAAGCTTACCCATGGCAATTTTCTCGATGATGTTTTCAGGCTTGCCTTCCTGACGAGCTTGCTCTTTACCAATCTCAATTTCCTTTTCCACTATAGCAGGATCTACACCATCTTTATCCACGGCAACAGGATTCATAGCAGCAATTTGCATTGCGACATCTTTGCCTGCATCTACAACGGAAGTACCATTCGCGTTTTTAAGCGCTACTAAAACTCCTAGTTTGGCATTGGAGTGGATGTACGGGACTACGGCCTCTCCAGAAACCACCTGAAATTCCTTAACCTCCAGCTTTTCACCGATTTTACCTGTAAGCTCTACGATTTTGTCTTTGATCGAAAGATCTCCAAGTTTCATGTCCATGAGTGCTTCGATGTTGTTCGGCTTTTCAGCAAAAGCAACTTCAGCAATTTGATTTCCCAACGCCACGAATTCCTCATTCTTTGCAACGAAATCAGTCTCACATGTAAATGCGATTAACGCTCCTTCTGTATTGTCATCGTTTGTTTTTGCGAAGACAACACCTTCAGAAGTTTCTCTATCTGCTCTGGAAGCGGAGACCTTTTGTCCCTTTTTCCTTAAAAGCTCAACGGCTTTGTCGAAATCACCGTCTGCTTCAGTAAGTGCCTTTTTGCAATCCATCATGCCAGCACCGGTCATTTGTCTTAGTTTATTTACGTCTTTTGCTGTGATAGCCATCTTTATACTTTTATTTTAATGTTAACTGCAAACAAAAATTGAACACCGATTAGCTCAATGTTCAATTTTGTGTGATAAGATTTTTTTGTCAGTAACTTATTCAGCTACTTCCTTTCCTTCATCCACAGCTTTTTTCGCTGCTTCAGCTTCAGCTTGAGCTTGCTCTTCTTTGTCTTTCTTGCGTTCTGACAATCCCTCTTCGATTGCTTTGCCCATGAATTCTGTCAAAAGTTTGATGGACTTGTAAGCATCATCGTTTCCTGGGATTGGAAAATCGATTTTGTTTGGATCTGAATTGGTATCAACAATTCCAAATACAGGGATATTCAATTTTTGGGCTTCAGCAATTGCGATGTGCTCTCTTTTGATATCCACCACAAACAATGCAGCTGGGAGTCGATTAAGATCAGAGATTCCGCCTAGTACTTTTTCCAATTTGTCCTTAGCTCTACTGATCATCAGTCGCTCTCTTTTCGCAAGGTTTTGATACGCCTCCTCCTTCATCAACTTCTCCATACCTGCCATCTTTTTCAACGACTTTCGGATGGTTGCAAAGTTGGTAAGCATACCACCTTGCCATCTCTCCGTAACATACGGCATGTTCAATCGCTGGGCTTCCTGCTCAACGACCTCTTTAGCTTGCTTTTTTGTCGCAACAAACATCACCTTTCTACCTGAGCGCACTACTGCTTTTACGGCAGACGCAGCTTCATCAAGGCAAGCCAGTGTTTTGTGAAGGTCAATTATATGGATGCCATTCTTTTCCATGAAAATGAAAGGAGCCATTGCAGGGTCCCATTTTCTGGTCAGGTGTCCAAAATGTACACCAGCATCTAAAAGATCTTTGTGTTCTAGTTTTTGCATTTCCGCTTATCGTTTACTGAATTGGAATCTTCTTCTCGCTTTTCTTCGACCTGGTTTCTTACGTTCCACCATTCGAGGATCCCTTGTTAGGAAGCCCTCTGACTTAAGTGGGCTTCTAAACTCAGGGTCTGCTTCGGTAAGCGCTCTTGCAATTGCAAGACGTGTAGCCTCAGCTTGGCCTGTTGGTCCGCCGCCTGTTACGTTTACGCCAATGTCAAAATTGCCATCTTGCTCCACCTTCACAAGGGGTTGCTTTACGATGGTTTGAAGAATTTCAGAAGGGAAGTATTCAGTTAATTCCTTGTCGTTAA
>CAZQJU010000012.1:48099-60454 GCA_964593185.1 uncultured Roseivirgaceae bacterium | reverse complement strand
AATCAGATACTTGGCAACAATAAGTTCTTACACGACAATGTGGATTAGCCACTTGTCATCACGTGTGTAAAGCATGGTTAACAGTAGGTGTTAGTCATATTCTGCCAAACCCCCATCTTGCGAGCTGGGGGTTTATATTTTCTTGCATCTGTACGGGTAAGAACACAGCAAGTAGCAGGAGAACTGATCGTCACACAAGGGTCCTTTCATGTAAAATAAAAACCCCGACAAGTGCCGGGGTTCCTGTAGTAGAGTTGATTGGTAATTAGGAGCTTCTTTATTCGTATCGCAACGATTTTATTGGGTTCGCGCGAGCTGCGATGAGGGAGCGATAACCCACTGTCGCAAGTGCGATGACTGTTGATATGGCAAAGCCAAGAATGAAGTATTGGGCCGTGATCGGTATCCTAAAGGCAAATTCTTCGATCCAGGTACTCATGAGAAAGTACGTGGCCGGAGCAGATACTAAAAAGGAAATGAGCAGCAGCTTCACATATTCCTTCGTAAAGATGGTAAGAATGCTGGCGGTAGATGCACCGAATACTTTCCGTATCCCAATGACCTTCGCATTTCGATTTGCCATGAAGGACACAAGTCCATAGAGGCCCATCACGCTCAACAAAATGGCCAGTACAGAGACAAATCTGATGACTTTATGTAGTAAGTCTTCAAGCATGTACCGTTCGGCGATTTCGTTCGTGTACACGCTCATCTCAAAAAGCTCGTTGGCATAGAACTCGCGGTATGTTTCTTCAATATCCGCCATGTGACGGTTGATGTCTTCTGCTGACAGACGTATGGCGATTTGATTCATCATCCCGGGTCGATAGGAAAGCAAAACGGGCCGAATCTTGTTGTGGAGTGAATGAACACTAAAGTCGTCGGAAACACCAACGATTTGGTATTCGCTCCTGCCAACCTTTAAGACTTTACCAAGTCCGGAAGACCAGTCAGTGATTCCAAGACTTAAAAGTAGCTTCTTTGAAGCAATTGCTTTGTAGGTTGAGTCGTTGATGGTCTTTTCAACAAGCTGCTCTCCTGACACCAACGGGATTTGATAAAAATCCATGTAGTTGGCATCCACGAACTTCATGCTGGCATTGTTGCCGTCGATGTGATCTTCCCCCTTAAGTGCATAGCTACTGTTCCAATTGCTGTTGTCCATTGGCGCTGTAAAGGCAAGAGTTGCGTCCTGCACGTAGTTCTTCGTTTTCAGCGCTTCCATCAGCGCCTTAGCATCTACTTTGGACTCAGGAGGAGTATCAATTTTGATTACCCCACTGGTATTAAAGCCCAGGTTCTCGTTTTTCATGTACTTCACCTGGGCAGAAATGATCAACGTACCGATGATCATGATGGAGGTAAAGACAAATTGAGCGACTACCAGCGATCTTCTGAGGTTGAAACTTCCGGATCCCGCTTTTAAGTTGATCTTGTTCTTCAGCGCTTCAACGGGACGGTAACCCGAGAGAACAATGGAAGGATAGAAGCCAGCCAGCAAGGAAACCCCCAAAATCATAAACAGGCCAAAAATTAGAATGTCGTTTGAGTAGTGGAGGTTGTACTCAATCGTGCTTACGAGCTTGTTGAACTGGACGATTAGGTATTGACCAAGACTGATGGCAAGCATCATGGAGATCGTCACGATAACGATCGTCTCCAATAAAAACTGTGCAATGAGTTGCTTCTTGGAGCTTCCTAATGTTTTGCGGATGCCAACTTCTTTGGATCGTTTAATAGCCTGCGCAGTATTGAGGTTAATGAAGTTGAGGCAAGCTGTGCCAAGAATGAGGCCTCCTAAAAAAATAAAGGCCCATATGATCAATGATGGAGTAACATAGTTGTACCCGTCTCCATACTTCTCATCGTTGTGAATCTTGATCAGGGGTTGGAAGGCGATCTCCGTTTTTTCCGGTTCTTCTTCTTCCTCCGTAGACTTATCGTCTCTGATTTTGTCTACTTTTTTATTCAGTGCAGCGATATCAGTTCCAGAGGCCACCTTTACATAGATCGAATGTGCCCAGGTCATTCCCCACTGAGTCCAGATGTTAGGCTCAGTCTTCCGTAAGGTCGCAAAAGAAATCAGGCAATCGTATGGAAGGTTTGTATTGTTGGGTGAATTCTGCACGACGCCTGTGACGGTCAGCTCCGTCTCACCCTCATAAACAATGGTCTTCCCAATTGGGTCTGCATTGTTGAAGTACTTCTTAGCCAACTCCTGGCTTAGTATAATCTTAAAGGGCTCATTCAGCGAGGAAGCTTCTCCTGAAATTAACTCAAAGTCCAAAACGGAAAAAAAGCTGGCATTCGTCATCAAAACTTGATCTTCCCTGAAGAGTTGCTGTGTCCCGGCATTATCCTCAAACGAAAGCTTACCATCATATGGGCCCTGGAAAAGCACGACATCTTCTATTTCCGGAATTTCCTTCAGTACTTCACTGGTAGGATACGAAACGATCCCGCTGTATCCTGTCTGGTGATCTCCGTGATAGATTGTGGTTAGTCGATATATGTCGTCTTTGTTTGTGTGCCACTTATCAAAGGAATATTCATAGCTGACAATCGTAAAGACGACAGCGCAACACGCCATCCCAACGCATAATCCCACAATGTTAAGAATAGCGTGCGAAGCATTGTTCTTGAGGTTCCTAAATGCGGTTATGATGTAGTTTTTAAGCATGCTTTACGTTATTCGTACCGAAGTGATTCGATAGGGTTTGCTTTAATTGTACTGGTTATTTTGAACAAAATACTCAAAAATGCCATGCCTAGGACAAAAACAACGGGCATTACGTAGAACCACCAACCCAAATCAATTCGGAACCTATAATCTTCAAGCCATCCATTCATGATGTACCATGCAATGGGTATGCTGACCACACAAGAAAACAGGATAAGGTAGAGGTATTCTTTCGACAGCAACCGGATAAGGTTTTGCGCATTGGCCCCAAGTACTTTTCGTATACCGATCTCTTTGGTACGTTGTTGGACCGTGAACGAAGTCAACCCAAACAATCCCAGGCACGCAATGAGGATGGCGATGGACGTAAAGCCGGTAAAAATTTTACCAAATCGCAAGTCCTCCTGATATTGGGCATCGAAGGCACTATCCAAAAAGAAGTAGTTCATTTGATAGTCAGTGAAAACTTTGTTCCACTCATTTTCGACGAGCTGGATCATCCCGGCCAATTGCTCACTAAGCATTTCGTCGCTCGTCTCATCCAGCTGAAGTTTTACAAAGTAAAATTCAGTCCAGCTACTGAGGATGTAAGCAATTGGTTGATAGTCGTTGTGAAGTGAAGTATGATGATGGTTTTCCGAAACCCCAATCACTTTCAACGTTGGACCATACGTAAATCCTTCAATCTCAGCACCCAGGGCATCTTCCGGATCATTGAACCCTAACTGTTCAGCAAGTTTCTGATTGATGACCACATCCCCTCTGCTCCAGGGGCTATCCCCCCGTTGCAAGGCTCTACCGGCGATAATATCAATTCCGAAGAATGCCGGAAAGTCTACATCCATGGAAATCAGCCCCGTGTAGATGGAATTCTCCTGAGACTTATTTTTCAGATAAAAATTGGCACCCCAACTTACGGGGACACCGGGAATTTCCCCTGCATCGGTGATTTGTTTGATCCCTGTTTGTTTTAAAAGCTCAGTTTTCAAGGTATTGAATCGTGAAACGTCCTGTCGGTTACTTTCACTTACATCTCCCGGAGGCGACTTAATGACGAGTACATTTTCAATGTCTATTCCAAGGTCAGCATCACGCATGTAATCTATTTGGTAGTAGACGGTAAGCGTCCCTGCAATAAGAATAAAAGTGATCATGAACTGTACTACCACCAGGCTTTTTCGCATCTTAAAGCCTCCAACTTTTCCTTTCTTGCCAATCAACACGTTGACAATATTAATCGTCTTTAACAAAGCATAAGGATAGAAGCCAATCAAGACGGTACCGAAGACAATGAGTCCGGTTAGCAGTAAAAGCACTTTAGCGTTGAGCAGCGCCTCCAACGGAAGGCTTGTAATCTCCATCAGAAAGTTCTGGGTGAGGTTCGTTAGCAAGATGGCCAAGCCAAACGCGATCAGGTTCATGATCAGTGCTTCTAGTATGAACAAGGACGTAAGCTGAGACAGGGAAGACCCCATGCATTTCCGGATACCCATCTCCCGAAGTCGATCCATAGTTCTGACCAACGATAGGTTCATGTAATTGATCCATGCGATGAGCAAGATGATAAAAGCAATAGCGCTGAGCGCAATCAGTGATTTGCCGTCAATGTTTTGCACAAAAGAGTTGGAGCTGGTACTGCTTGTGTGGATGTCCTGCAATGGGACGATGGCGTAATCAACGGTATACCCACTTTGAAGCAAAACTTCTTTCGCGTTTTCTTCATGAAGTCGATTGATATCTGCCAACAATTCAGGTGTACTGTCCTTATCTTTTAGTAGCACATAGGTGATCATGCTGTGGAATCCCCAGCTTTTACGGGCATTGGTGTAGTTATCCATTGATGGATAAGATAAGAGTACCTCAAAATCAATGTGAGAGTTGCTGGGGAGATCTTCTAGTATGGCTACTAACTCGTAATCCTTACTTCCATTGTTACCACTTAAGGTAAACGTAGTTCCAATAGCACTCTCGGGATCGTCAAAATACTTTACACTGGCTGCATGCGTCAAAATGGCTTTTTGAGGATCGCCAAAATTGGAAATATCTCCATATTTCAATGGAAAATTGAAGAGATCGAAGATGCCAGTTGAACCCACAAAAACACCATCCTGCTCAAATGCTACTTTTGTGTCCTTGTCATTGTAAATGATCGAATTGTTAGCATAGTTATAGGCGTAGAATTTGGCTAAACCTTCGACATGTGTGGATTCTTCCATTAAAGCAACCGTCATGGGATCTGGCGTGCTGGCACCTCTTCCTTGCGCCTCCCCATTCTGAAAAGCATCGTTTTCTATTCTGAAGATTCGGTCTTTATTGGCATGAAAATCATCAAAAGAGTAGTGATATCGAACATACTGTGCGATCACCAAACACGCAGCCATTCCAAGTGCCAGTCCAAAAATGTTAATGAAGGAAAATAGACGATGCTTCTGAATCTGTCTGAAGATCGTTTTGAGGTAGTTTTTTAGCATGCGAATTAGATTTTGATCGGTATAGAAAGTATAAACTCTGTGCCACATCAATTAACTAGCTTACAATCAATGTGTTAGCATATTCAGTTGCTAAATTAATTGTTCGTAAATGAACGTCTAGTTGTGCGTTTTGAAATTATTTCGAGCCATTTTAGCGTGAAGTGCTCAGAATAATATAGAAATTTCAGGCATGAGAAAGCTCTCTTCCATTTTACTGCTCATAGCAATTTCCTCACATGCCCAAATACGATACGACTCGTTATCGTGGGACCAGCTACTTAAAAAGTCGAAAGCGGAGGATCGATTGATCTTTATACACTCCTATGCATCTTGGTGTGAACCATGCGATGAAATGGAAAACTATGTTTTTGAGGATCTTGAAGTGGGAAATTACTACAATCGGAACTTCATAAATACCCGTATGGATATGGAGCAATATCCGGGGGCTGACTTTGCCGAACAATGGGATGTTGCAGCGTACCCGAGCTTCTTATTCATCTCGGCTCAAGGAGAGATTGTGCACCGGGGATGCGGTGCCATGGACGCCAATGCGCTATTACAAATGGGGGAGACGGCAATGGATGGTACAGCCAATCTGAAGTCCTACCAACAGAAGTATGATGATGGCGAACGAAGTGTTAATTTACTGATGAATTACCTGGCGTTGTTGGAATCGGTCTGCATTGATGCCGAGAAAGTCGCGAGTAGGTACCTGGCCTCACTCGAAGAGAATGAGCTTACATCCGAGGAGGGGTGGGCGGTCTTAGCTGCCTACAATTGGGATATTTATAGCCGTGAGTTCAAGTATTTGGTAGCCAATCAGGATGAGTTCGAGGCTTCCATAGATCCGAAAGCGGTCCAGGCAAAAATCTACGACACCTACCTCTCGCAATACCAGGACGTGTTTGCCTCTGAGGAGTTACATGATTTTGGAATGAGGTCTTTGTTATCAGCCGTGGACCAACAGACCTTTTTGGGGGCAGATACATTGCAATTGATGATGCAATTGCATTATGCCGAGTTCAGGGAGGATTGGGTGGCGTATACTGCCTACGCAGAAAAGTATGTGACAATGATGCGGGTGGATGATGCCGTAGAACTAAGTGAAATAGCTTGGAAGTTTTACCTCTATGAAGAGGACAAAACCAAGTTGGAAACAGCAGCTGTCTGGGCCAAACGTGCGGTGGATCAACTGCCTGAACCTGCCATCATAGATACATATGCCTCATTGCTTTTTAAGTTGGGCAATCGAAAGAAAGCCATTGAACTAGAAAGCAAAGCGTTGGAAATGGCGAGAAGTCTGTACGATGATGTAAGCCATTTTGAGTATCAGCTTAGTCGTTTTAGGAAGTAGTATCTAGTAGCAAGGTAGGGTAACCGAAGGATAGCGCGTCTTCTTTTCATAATCCAAAATCTTAGGTATGAAAAGTAGAATCATTATCCTCATGGCTACTGTGGGCTTGCTTGCTTGCAATCGTAACGAAGAGATCATCGAAGACTCCCAATTAGTGGAGGCTATGGATCCACGAACGGATTTGCAAAGTCTCAATCTTCCCGAGGAACCTTTCAATTATGTCGATATTGACTTACCGTCCCATTTTTTCGATACGGACGTAGTGATGGCTGATAACACGCCCAATACGAATCCGTTGACAAACGAAGGGGCAACCTTGGGTCGGGTTTTGTTTTATGACAATGCCCTTTCCCTCAAGAGCACAGTTTCATGCGCCTCTTGCCATACCCAGGAAAGTGGTTTTACTGACAACAATGCCTTCAGTACGGGTTTCGAAGGCGGACTGACCGGACGAAACTCAATGAGTTTAGCGAATTCGAGGTACTACGAACCGCAGCATTTCTTTTGGGATGAACGTGCGGCTACCTTGGAAGATCAGGTCTTGTTACCGATTCAGGATGCCGTAGAGATGGGGATGACCTTAGACAGTCTGGTCGGTCGACTGTCGTCCATTTCCTACTATCCGACCTTATTTGCTGAAGCATTTGGTGACTCCGCAATTACAGAAGAACGGATTTCTCTTGCGCTTGCGCAGTTTGTGCGATCGATGGTCAGTTATCAGTCGCCTTACGATGTGGCGCTTGAGGCCAACGGAGGAGACAATGAGGGTGATCTTCCAGGTCTTTCGGTATTGGAGAACCTGGGGAAGAACATCTTTTTTGGCAGGGGCGGCTGTGACAATTGTCATGAGACAGCGCTTTTCATCGCTGAAGAGGCCTTCAACAATGGCTTGGATGCCAACATTGGAATTGATGACGGTGTAGGCGCTGTCACGGGTAGAGTAAACGAGCTTGGACTTTTCAAAGTGCCATCTCTTCGCAATGTGGAAGTCGGAGGCCCTTTCATGCATGACGGCAGATTCGCCACGCTGGAAGAAGTAGTGGAGCATTACAACAATGGTGTGCAAGATCATCCAAATCTAAGTCGAGAGATGAGAGGAAGAGGGGGTGATATTCGTAGATTGAATTTGGAACAGGAAGAAATTGAGGCATTAGTGGCCTTTATGGAGAGCTTTACCGATGAGGCATTCCTCACCGATGAAAAGTTTTCCAGCCCGTTTAGTGAATCTGGCCTTTGACCTTGTCACGCATACAGTCTCAAAATTGGTACGGTCATTGATTGTACGAGCTGATATATCTTAAAATCAAGTAAATCGATCGTAATTGAAAAGCTCCAGCAGGAATTTCAATTAAATTGCCCAAAATTTTATTGCCATGAACAAGCTAGTTGCGCTGACATCCCTCTTCCTGATCTCGATGGTTTCCTATAGTCAAGACATTGACATGACCGATCACCAGGCAGTGGCTAAGTACTATGTGGAGAACTTCTATGCAGGAAAATACACCGAAGCCATGCAAGTATTGGTAGACGATGGTAGAGCCAATGGGATTGAGATCAGGTGCGTAGAAATGGGTGCCTGCGAAACCCAGGACGGTTTTCAATACAAGCTTTACGGAGAAAAGAAAAGCAAAGTAGAAAATCAGAAATCACTGTTGATCTTCTGGACAGACGATTCGTACATCGAAGTTACCCTGGAAAAGCAGGATGACGCCACTTGGCTGGTCGTTGGATCTCCTTCGAAGCCGTCTGAAAATGCCAAGACTATAAAGGGATAGTTAGTTTTCCTTGCCTGCCGACTTGGTATCCTTTCGTTCTTCTCTGTCGGATTTGTGTATTCCTACGCTACTTACGGCTCCACTTAAGATGCTTTTACCCCAGTAGTTGAAAATACCCTTGCTTTGATCTCTTTTGAAGTAGATCTTTCCTTTTCTGGGAAAGAGAAATCGAGGATTTCGGCTTCGGATCACAAAAGTATTGGCAAAAAAGCTCATCAGTCCGCTTCCAAGATTCGCCTCATGCTTCTTGCGATTGAGTACTTGTAGTTTCAGGTCTTTGTATCTGAAAACCATATCCCCAACCGCTAGCGTGTCATTTGCCAGAAATTGAAACGCTATTTCTTCAGCTAAGCCACTTTTGATATTGACACTTGCCACAGGCCCCAGCATTTGGTTAAGTGAGTCCAACGGTAGATCTACAACCTTTCCAGTCAAACTAAAGCGCTGATCGGGCCTCGCCAGTTCGAACCGTGCCTGAATGTCAAAAGCACCTTCTTCCACAATTTGACCAGAGCCGTGCAGATGCATCATGCTATTGGGTTCAAGATCCATATTTGTGAAATTGATTATTTCCACGTCCAGGTTGTCAAAACTGATCATGCCTGTCTGTTCAAAATCATCGGGTTGTTCTTCGTAGGCTACGTCTCCCAACAACACGATCGTGTCAACCTTTAGCGGGTAGGGAATCCCAAGGATTTGCTCGGTCGGAAGTAAGCCTATCTGATCCTCCGGAAAGGGCAACTTTTTATCCCGGTAGATGTAGAGATCGGTCCCATCCAGAAGCACTTTTGTGATCTTTAATGTGGAATCTGAAAGTACTTCCAACAGGTTTAGACCTTGCACGTCTAGGTCATCAATCGATGCATCAAACCAGTCCTTTTGAAAAGTCAAATGACTGGAGTAATCAATCTTTGTCTGCAATGGATTCAAGTGCAATGCTTCGAGCGTAAAACGTTCTTGGTCGGATTCGTAGCTGTAAGCACCTGTCTCGATGGAATAGTGCTCATTTATAGGTATGCTGAGCTCATTTCCGGACAATGCATAGGAGGAAGTATTTTGAAGCAATTGGATTGCATCCAATGACCCCTCGTGTTGCATGTTGCTAAAATTCAACGTCGCTTCATTGAGCGCGTATGCCTTTTGTTTGGCGGTGTCCTCGTACCGGATTGAGAAACGATTCACGTTAAAACGATCAAGATCAAGGGAAATCGTGGGGACTTCATTCGAGCGTGGAGCACGGTCGGCTTTTGAGATCGTAAAGCTTGGATCGTCTATCGAAAAGTCAGCAGCTGCCAGCCTTCCGTGCTTGATAAGTTCCTCAACTTTCAGCCCTGTAAGGACAGTTTTTGGAATAAGAACATCGGTAGAGCCATTTTCATTGGAGAAACGAACTGAGTCAATTTTAAGCTGACTGTTGTTGGTCAGGAATGTCGTTCGTCCGATGGAAAGTTGGTTGCCATTCGCGAGAACAGGTTGGATAGCGTCCAGCTTCAATGCTGCGGTTTTGGCGAAGAACCATTCATTTGATTCCGGGTAGTTAAATTCCTCTATGTCGAGATCCATCATCGAGAGTGAGATCGTTGAGATTTGCTCGCTTAAGCCGGAGAGTGCAACAAACCCGGAGTCTAAGGTTATGGAGCCTATACGAGCTGACACGTCTCTTTTCTCGCCTTTGGAGGCTTTTTTGACGGTGTGGGCCGAAACCACAGGCCGATCAATTTCAAGTGCACTGGCAATGAATACCTGATTTCCAAAAAATTGATCCTGCTCAAAGCCCTTGATTTTGACTTCAGGGACCTGCAAACGTAGGAGCGATTGCAGGGAGTCATTGGGGTCATTGGGGTCTACATCAAGTCCAACAAAATGCATCTCATCGTTCAATGTGTCGTAAGAAAGCCGAGCCAATTTCAACTGATGATTTACGGACTTAAGGGTGGCGGCAATGCTGTCTGCCGTTATTTCATGAATGGCAATACTGTCGCCAAGATAAAAATCGACATCAATAGAGGAGACAGCGGCCGCTGTTGAATCCGATTCAAAAGAGAAGTTTCCATCCGTGATTAAGATTTCTTTTTCTATGCCCAATCCTGATCCCTTTTTCTTTTTTGCCGGACGTTTGATCACCACATCAAAATAGGGCTGGTTCAAAAACGCCTTCTTAAAGGTCATGAAATTGCCATGCAGCAGGCTGTCCGGATCAAGTTCTACCACGTCTAACGATTCGAAAGAACCATTGATGTTTAGTTCCGTCGTATTGACTAGCAAGTCCCAGCCGCTTAGCTTCATTTCTGTGAGGTCATGACTTAGTTCCGCTTGTTGTCCCAGGATATGTAATGAATCACGGTCTATGCGTATATCTTTCACACCAATGTACGAAAGGTCAAAAAGGTCCTTAAGGGTACGTGTAGATTCGTTGAGCTTAAATCCGGTAAAGTCCAGCGTCGCTGATCCGATGGAAATGCCACCTGCAAGCTCCAGACCTGCGCGCCCAACCGTTAGTTGATCAATGGCTACCTGATTGAAGAATGGAGCAATGGCCTGATAGATCTCAGATACATCTGTTGCCCTTTTTGAGGACGTAGTTGCTTTTTTTGGTGCTGGCAGCTGCAAGTCAATTCTGTCAATCAAAAGGTCCTTAACCGTCAGGTTTTTCTTAATAAGGTCGTCGTAGACAAAACCGAAAAGATCAATGGTAGGGATCTCCAAATTGATGGAAGCTTGACTAGCTTGGTCTGGGGCATAGACCTTCAGATTTCGAAGGGACAATGTTGAATCTTTGCTGCTAAGGTTGAGTTCATTTAATTGGACTTCGTGAATGCTATCAGACAGGACATAGTCATAGTTTTTAATGCTTACCTCTACGTTTTCAAAGTACTTCGCACGTTGATTGAATTGATAGTTGGTGCTATCCAGGAGAATATTGTAAAAGCTAAAACTGGTTTCTTCAGACTTGATGCGCTGATAGGTTTTATCGCTATTGATCTTCAAGTCAATTTCTGAATCAAGGACAGCGAGTTTTCCAATTTCTACCTTTTTAAACACGTTGAACAACAGTTTTAGAAGTGAGTTGTCCTTTTCTATTTTTTTCGTTTGCCCATGGGTTTCGTCGTCAATGAAAATAGTGGGTTGGCTAAAGCTTAGTTCGTCGATCACCAGGTGATCATTTCGATAAGCAGATTGGTAGTCAATGCCTTTGAGCGCGAGTTCAGGGATATGGATATCGTATACATTTACTTGGTTGTTGTCCGTAAATGAGACCCCAGAGTTAGGCGTCGGGTGGATGGAAAGGTTTTCGAACCGAAGAATTGAATCCTGAGTGGATAATACGAACCGATCAAACTCAATTTCGTGAATGCTGTCCGGGAGGAAAAACTTTTGATTCTGGATTTCTAGGAAAATCGTTTCAGAATAGAACACATCGTTCCTCACCACTGAGTCAAGTAACAGGTTTTGAATTTGAAAATCAATGTTGCCCATCGAGAATTGATCTTCATTGTAGCTCAGGTCCCCATCTTGAATTCTGAAGTAATCAACCTTGAGGACGGTAAGGTAGTCCGAGATCGCTTTGTACAGGTTGCCCGTTTCAAAGCTGAAGGAAGTGGATGTTTCTCGTTCACCGATGCGCTGCATCCGAATCTCCGGATCCACAATTCGCATACTTTGGATTTCTAGTTTCTTTTGGAAGTAGAATTTGAGAATTGATTTTAGGTTTATGATCAGTTCAGATAATTGAATTTCGTAAACAGTGTTCAAGCCCGTTTCCGCTGAAATCTTAACCGAGTCAGCTTGTAAGTAGAGGTTTTCTACCTTGATTTCACGTTCCAAGATATCTACCTTGATGTCGTCAAAGTTGAGGGCGTAGTATCCTTTGGTTTGCCTGGAAACCAGCTCACCTAGTATCTCCTCGGCAAACACTTGACCGAGATTCAAAACCGTGTAGAGGCCAAAGATCAAAAGCGCCAGCATCACCGAGAGGATGACTGCACGTATTTTCCGTTTACGCGTTGATCTCTTTTCCATGAGCTGAAGCTGAAGACTAAAGTTAGTCCATCAATAATAACATCTGCGAGATATC
>CAZQJU010000012.1:0-47999 GCA_964593185.1 uncultured Roseivirgaceae bacterium | reverse complement strand
AGCAAGTTTGCCTTGTTTGTGTTGGTGGGCTTGCTATCCATTTACCCAACCGTATTGATTTTACGCCTAAAGAGGCGAAATAAAGCTGAAAAGCCTGAACGTATCGAATTTACCAGTTATCCGACTGCCAGGAAGGTAATCATTCTAGAATTGGTGATTATGCTTTTCATCCCCCTGCTTGCCGAGCTTATGGCCAA
This sequence comes from uncultured Roseivirgaceae bacterium, assembly GCA_964593185.1. Lineage (GTDB taxonomy): Bacteria > Bacteroidota > Bacteroidia > Cytophagales > Cyclobacteriaceae > Ekhidna. The sequence continues at coordinate 47,802 of CAZQJU010000012.1, read as the reverse complement.
CGGCATCGATATCTAATTCACCGCTACGGAATCCAGCGCTGTCTGCGCTGGTTGGAAATAGGACAACTCATGTTTCTCAATGAAGTTCATGATCAGCATTTCAATTTCCTCCTTATTGTTAATCACGTCCATTACGTGCTCGTTCCCCCATTGCGTGAGATGGAATTCTGACTGGTCATTTAGGTTTTTGGCAATGTTCACAGATTGTTCGGCATTGGTTTCAGGGTCTGCTTCAGAATGAAAGAGTAAAACAGGTTCCGTGATTTGTTTTGTTAGCTCCACAGGGCTTGCATCTTTATAATTTACACCTGCTCTCATATTTACCACCTGGAATACTCCGGGTGCAATGGCCTTAATACCGGACCCGTAATCCTCAATGGCACGTTCGAAAACCGCTGAAAACCAATCTTGAAAAGGAGAATCTGCCACAATAAATGCCGGATTCTGATTCTTCGCACCGGCCATCAAAACCGCTGCAGCTCCCCAAGAACTTCCGACCCACGCGATCTGATCCCAGTTGTAACCCTTCTCACTGCTGGCCCATTCCGTAATCTTGATCAGGTCTTCGGACTCTTTGAGCCCTCCGGTCGGATACTTTCCTCCACTTTCTCCATGCGCCCTATGATCGTACATAAGCACGTCACAACCACAATGGCTAACGACCGGATAATATTTCAACATGTTAGGCCAGTTTCTGCCCCATCCGTGGGAGAAAATGAAAAGACATTGTGAAGAATCGGAAACAGTAAAGTATTGGCCGTGTATTGATGCGTCCTCCAAGCCATTTACCGCTATTACTTCTGGTTCGGGTAGCATCGCCATCATCGCTTCAAATGTGGTATTCCAATACACCGGAATTTCGTCCAATGTACGTTCCATTGTACTCTGTGGATTCAGCACTCGGTTGGACAGCGAATAGGAAATGAATATATAACCGGCAATCAAAATGATGAGCAGGGCAATCAACAGCTTTTTAAGAACTCGCATGGGCCTTTTGGGTTTGTGGCAAAGGTATGTTTTCCCAGGAAGAAAAAAGGACATCCTTTTGGATGTCCTTTGATCATGTTTAACAAATAATTGGCAGGGTACAGAGCTTGGCTAGTTCATCAGCAGTAAGAAAATCAGCAGGATCATGGTGACTTTGCTGATGATCTTGACATATTCCTTTGAATATATGTCATGTAGAAACTGATGCATAGGCGATAGAATCTTATCTATTTCCTACAAAGCAAGACGATGCTTGCATCAAACGCAATACCCAAATTGTGGTATTTTTCAACCTAAGGATACCCATTTTAGGGTATCCTTAGGTGTTTTACTTGTGGTTACGTTGCTGAGTCTTCGGTCGGTGTCTTGGTATTATCCTCCGGATTTCGGTCGATCAGTTTGTTCAAGGGATCAATACCTACCCGAGTTGGTTTCTCATCCACTTGTATGCTGAGCTCTGACTGATTCTCGGAAAAGAAATGTTTTTTCATATAGATTAAACGTTCATCACCACTTTCGTCCTCTGCGTATACCCCTACATCTATCCAATAATCCATCGGCACTTCAGACTCGTAGCCCAGGCTGTCTGCCTGCATTTTTTTGCTCTGAACATCAAGCGCAATTTCGTAACCGCCAGAAGTCTCCTTATAAGTGGCGGTATTCACTTTGTTTTCAAAAAGCGTAATGACCTCAAAGAAATCGGTTACAACATGCTGCATTGAGTCCGGTGTCACGGCTCTGATATAATCCAGGAAGTCGATCGTGGTGGCATATCTGCCATTTTTTTCTATCGTTTCCGGGCCATAGTCGCGAATCAACCGCTTCAAAGCTATGTTTACGCTGTCCTCACCAATATAGTCTTGAAGCGCATACATAATGTTCGCTCCCTTTCCATAGTGGATGTAGTTCTGATTTTCAACCAATGCAAGCGGCTGCTCTTTTTTCTGTTCAGTGGTTCTTCCCCTTAGATACCTATTAAGCTCTTCCTTTAAAAACTCCTTGAGGTGTTCTTCAGGATACTCTTTTTTCATAACCATGAGTGCAGAGTACTGTGCGAGGCTTTCGATTAGCAATTGACTTCCTTGCACATTTGCCGGAATGAGCTGATGAGCCCACCATTGGTGCGCGATTTCGTGAGAGGTGACAAAGTACGTGACATCTACGTCATCATCATCCTCCAGCTTGACCATAAACCCTATGCCCTCGGAGAAGGGGACCGTGTTGGCAAAAGACTGCGCAAAATTGGCATAACGCGGAAATTCCAGGATCCGCATTTGTCGGTACTGATATGGACTGAACGCTTCGGAGAAGTAAGAAAACGAATGCTTCATTCCTTTCATCATACTTTCGAGATTGTACTCATGCCCCAAGTGATAGTAAATCTCAAGATTGATGTCCCGATCAGTGCTGTCCGTGAGGGCAATGGAGGTCATATCTCTCACAACCTCATATCTTGCTGATACAATGTTGAAGAAGGGAAGCATCTTTTGATCCATTTTATAATGGAAATACCTTCTTCCGTTCTCTTCCCATTCGCGCTGTAAGTATCCTGGAGCTACCGCGATTTGATCTGCTGCGGTCCCAACCGTAATTTCAAATTGCACGCCATGAGAATCATCACTTAGCGCATTTTGCACAAGGCCTATCGGATTATCACGCTTCATCAACCTTTCTTTTGGTTCGAGATCATTGTCCTTTCGGTCGTCGTCCGAACCGAGCTCAAAGCCCGAATTATAGCCCAAGCTTGGGAAGTTGGTGTTGTTAAGAAATGTGCCATTGAATACAATTCCCGTATTGGAACCTGATTCCTTAAATCCATCGGTCTGGTATTCAAAATCAAAGCTAAGTTCGATCGAATCTCCGGGTTCTAATGGATCATCAAGCTTATGGATGAAGTATCGATAGTTTTCATAGCTCTCCACGATGGTGGAAGGTTTACTCAACGTTACTTCTCGATATTTCAGATCATCATCTGTACCTAACTGAATATGGATGCTGTCGATGGGTTGATCTTCATAATTCTTCATGATGTAGCGTCCCTTCATTTCATAGTCTCGGGAATAGGGATAGATTTCAGCATCTACCTTCATGGCTGTTACCTTCGGTTGCGGAGTAAGCTCATATTTTTTCAGCGTTCGTTCGTAATCTGCCTGTATCGCTTCCTGTTCATCAGAGTTACGGTAGGTATTTTTCACGTTTGTATTGTAAAAAATGTAGCAGCCTGACAAACCAAAGGTCATGAAGGCAGTAATTGTCATGATCAACATAGGTCGAGTCAAACGGAGTTTGCCTACATGCCATCTCCACTTCATGGCTGATTCGGATCCACGGACCGCAAATACCACAGCCAAGGCAAACAGGAAGATGCTGAAGGCTAACCAGTATAAGTCAAACCAGGAAAAGCTGGTGACGAAATGACCGTAGCCATTCATGTCCGAGTACGTTCCCAGGCTACCGCTTCCAAAAATGAACAAGCTGTGCTCAACACCCACAAGATTCAAGACGCCCATGGCGATGAAGAAGACGATCACCACTGCATGCCCAAGAAACTTGTTGTTGACCATGACCTGAACAAAAAAGGCTAGCAAGCTAAAGAGAACCAAAAAGGAAAAGGTCTCGCTGAACAATGTACCAAAGTAGACAGGCAAGTTGTATTCTGTGTATCCCTTGAAGGTTTGAATAAGTACGCCTGAAAAAATCAAGCCAATCAGCATCACCACAAAAACCAACATTAACCCCAAAAACTTACTGAGTAGACTTACAAAGTCGGGCATCGGGAGGGCATCTTGAATGAGATTGATCTTCACGTCTCGTTCTCTCCATACCAATTCTCCGGAGTAAAAGACCAGGATAATGATGAAAAACAAGGTGAAGCCACCCGTGATCAATTCGAGCATTAGGTAGGTAGTGGGGTAGGTATAGGTACCAAACACTCTACCTATGAAGAATGAATTGACAATCATGAGGAATAATCCGAACGCCACGATGGCCTGGAACGGAATGCCTTTTAGCACCGTTTTGAAATAAAACCATGTTTGCTTCCTGATTTGGAGCAAATAGGTTCCAAATCCAAACTGGAAATTGACCGATGGAATCTGGATTTGGGTGTTTGTTGGTTCGTCTCCTTTCTGGGCTTTTTTCTTAAACCATGATTTACGCACCACATTGAAACTAAAGGTGTAGTACCCAACAATCAAGGTAATCAATCCAATCCCCATCCAAAGTAGTCGGTTTGTCATGAAAACACCGGAAAATGGAACCACCATGCTGTTCTGTTCTGCTACGGTCCAATATTGGATCGTATTGGCTACTGTTCTGATTGCAAAAGGATCAATTAACGCAGCTAGGCTTCGATCGTCTACTTCTCGCGTGAGAATCAGCGCTACCTGGTATACGGCAAACAGGAGAATCCATTGCACATAGACTGCCACCATCTTTCTTGACAAGGCACCAGCCACGAAAAAGAGTGCACTGGAAAAGAAGAGATTGGGGATAACAATGGTCAGAAAGGGATGGATGTAATGATAGAAATTGAAAGGAAGCATCTTGTCCTTGTCCGGATTGAAGACTTCACCTACCATAAAACCTAGTAGAATACCTGAGAAAGCAAAAAGAACAACAATGAATGAGCCTAAGAACCTTCCAAGCATATAGTCAAACTTGGAAATAGGCGAAGTGAAAAGCATCGATTCGGTATTGTGCTCAAAGTCTCTAAGGATCGCGACTCCCATGATCGCAGAGGTGATCATCATCATGATTCCCGAGAGAATCGCCATCATGTTGGCAATGGTCGTCGGGGAATTCTCTTTCACAAGGCCCGAACCACCGCCTACTTGTATAAAATCGGTACTCATTGTGAGTACGGCCATCAAAAAGAGGATGGCAAAATAGATGTAGGTAGCAGGTCGAGCCTGACGGTACTGAAGCTCGAATTTTAGTATTTTATACCACATAGTCTTGATGTTTTAAGTGAGAAATTAGGCTTCGACCGCCGCTTCTTTAGGTGAAAGAATATGTGAAAAATAGACGTCTTCAAGGTCGGCATCAACGCCTTCAAAGGATGGATCCGGTTGGACATCCGAAAGGACGTGTATTTCAGGTTTTCCTGCGATCAACCGGTCGGAGATCACATGATGCTGACTTTGATACTCCTCCAAAGCTCCCTTCTCAATGGATTTCTTCCAGACTTTTCCACTGATTTCGTCGATGGATTTAAGTGGATTTCCTTGAAACAAGACCGTGCCTTCATTGATGATGGCCATACGTGTACATAATTCCTTAACATCGTCTACAATGTGTGTACTCAGGATTACTACGGTATTTTCTCCTAGTTCACTGAGGAGATTCAAGAAGCGATTTCGCTCTGCCGGATCCAGACCCGCTGTCGGCTCATCCACGATGATTAGTTTAGGATCTGAAAGCAAGGCTTGTGCAATCCCAAATCGCTGTTTCATTCCTCCTGAATATCCTCCAAGATTCTTTTTTCGTGCTTTCCAAAGGTTGGTTTTGTGTAACAGTGCTCCAACCAGTTCCTTTCGCTCCTTTTTGTTGGAAATGCCTTTTAAGACGGCCAGGTGATCCAAAAGAACCTCTGCAGAAACTTTAGGGTAGACACCGAACTCCTGTGGCAGATACCCCAGGATTTTGCGGACATCGTCCTTTTGCGTCAAGACATCCAGGTCACCAAGCGTGATGCTGCCTTCATCGGGTTCTTGCAGCGTGGCAATCGTACGCATTAGACTTGACTTACCGGCACCATTAGGGCCAAGCAGTCCAAACATCCCGGTTGGGATATCAAGAGAAACATTGTTGAGTGCCTTTACGCCATTGGCATACGTCTTTGAGAGATTCTTTATTTCTAAGTTCATAGGTTGATGTTTTATGTAAACGATGCATTTAGTAGTACCGAAGTATCAAATTATTTCACCTTAATGATGAATGGTTTATTGCAGTGATTAAAGGTATTAACATGGGGTACCAAAGTGAAATAAGGCATCTCCACGATTGACCACAGGATTGTTGTTGATTGCCAACACATAGCCATCATCTGTGGTTTTTAGTTTCTTTTCATGGGCACCGTAAGGATCTGATATTACGCCCAACAGGGTTTTCTTTTCCAAAAAAGCCCCATTGAGCACTTTTGAGTGATGAAGGCCGGCGGTTTTGGCTCTAAGCCAGGTTGATTTTTGGATAACAAGATTTCCATAATCAGCAGGTGGTGCCTCTTGTATCATGTTCAGTGCTTTCATCAGCCTAAGTGTACCGTCTATACCGACCTCGATGGCTCTTTTGCTGAGTCGAAGAGACTCTCCACCCTCAAAAACCAGGATTCGTTTCTCCAATTTGGCGGCCTCCTTACGTAGGGACTTCTCACGATAAGGGGCATTCAAGGTAAAAGGGGCATGAAAAGCCGTAGCGAGTCGTGCATTTTCTTTGTCCTCAAGAGTGGTACGTAGTTGTGGGTAATTATTGATCTGTTTTCCGCCTGTGTGAAAATCGATTCCGATGTCTACGTGGGGCAGAATTTCCGAGACCATTACATTGGCAAACTGACTGGCAAGTGATCCGGTCTTTCTACCTGGAAAGGTCCGGTTTACATCTTTGCCGTCCGGAACTTCTCGGCTGAAATTGATAAATCCAAATACATTAAACACAGGAAGGCAGACGATGCTTCCTGCTTCGATCTTATACAATTTTTCCCGGATGAACCTACGCATGATCTCAACTCCGTTGATTTCATCACCATGCATTCCGGCCATCAAAAGCAAGGTAGGCCCCTTACTTTTGGCTCGGTACGAGAAGACGGGGATTTCGATTAGCGTCCCAGAAGGGAGTCTAGCGATGGGCTGGTTTTGGCGGACAAGCCTTCCGGTTTTATGATTAAAATCCATGTATGGTCTTTCTGAAATCTTTAAAAGTAATCAATCGCTCATTCATTATATTGCCGTGCCAACTAACTAAGCATGCTAAACGATAAGAAGACAATCAATGCCTGGTGTCTGTACGACTGGGCCAATTCGGTTTACTCGCTCACCATTACTTCTGCGATCTTTCCTATCTACTTCCAGGCAGTCGCTGTGAATGCCAACGGCGGAGATCGGATCAACTTTTTTGGTTTTGAAATTGTCAACTCGGTATTGTATTCCTATGCGCTCTCGGCCTCCTTTCTTTTAGTCGCCGTGGTTTTGCCGATCCTATCCGGAATTGCGGATTATGCCGGTAAGAAGAAGTTTTTCTTGCGATTCTTTATGTTCATAGGATCTATTTCTTGCATTGGCTTATTCTTTTTCACTGGGGAGAACATAGAGTGGGGCATTTTCTGCTCAGTTTTTGCTAGCGTGGGCTACTCGGGAAGTTTGGTTTTCTATGATGCTTTTTTGAACGAGATCGTCACCGAGGACAAGCGAGATATTGTCAGCGCGAAAGGATACTCCTACGGATACATTGGTGGTGTTATTTTACTTGTAATTAATCTGGTTGTGATCCAAATGCATGGCACGTTTGGACTAGCAGATGAGGGAATTGCTTCACGCATTGCGTTTCTCACGGTAGGAATATGGTGGATCGGATTTTCCCTGTATGCCATCTCAAAACTTCCTGAAAACCCTCATGGAAGAAAGTCTCAAGGTCATTACCTGACAAATGGCTACAAGGAGCTGAATAAGGTATGGCAGCAATTGAAGGAAATGGATGGCATGCGGAAATTCTTGTTGGCTTTTTTCTTTTACAACATGGGTGTGCAGACGGTTATGTATCTGGCTGCCACATTTGGTTCCAAGGAACTTAAGATGGAGGCCTCAAAGCTCATCATGACAGTACTATTGATTCAATTTGTAGCGATCGCAGGATCCTACCTCTTTGCCTATGTTTCCAAGCGAAAGGGCAACATTCGCTCCTTGTCCATCATGATTGTCATCTGGATTGGTTGCTGCCTCTTCGCCTACTTTGTTCGTTATGAGTACCAGTTTTTCGCGCTAGCAGCTGTAGTGGGTTTGGTGATGGGGGGAATTCAGTCGCTCTCCCGAGCTACTTACTCGAAGATCATGCCGAAAGACACGGTCGATACTGCCTCATTTTACAGTTTCTACGATGTCACGTTCAATATCTCCATTGTCATTGGCACCTTCGTTTACGGCTACATTGAGCAAGTAACAGGTAGCATGCGAAATAGTACTTTAGCCCTGGCCTCATTTTTTGTGATTGGGATTTTGTTTCTTGCCCAAGTAAAAATCAGAAATGCAAACACTCAACCTGCCTGAGTTTGCTATCCGGATAGAGGACGAACGTGTTTTCTGTCTGATCCGTAAAAAATGGATTGTCTTGACTCCCGAGGAGTGGGTGCGCCAGCACTTTCTAAACCTTATGATCAACCATCTCGACTATCCAAAAGGGATGATTCGACTCGAGCACAGTCTTCAGTATTTCAAGCATCAAAAGCGATCGGACATTGTACTTATGGGGCGTGATTCGGTCATTTTTATGATTGTCGAGTGCAAGGCTTCGAATGTGAAAATTGATCAAAAGGCACTCAATCAGGTTGCGCAGTACAATAAGATTGTAAAGGCAAAATATGTAGCCGTCAGCAATGGACTCAAGCATTTTGTTTGGGAAGGGGGTAGCCAGCTGAGTGAGTTTCCTCCTTATTGAAAAGCCAAAAGCCTCACATCTTTGTAATAAAAATCCCGTAAGTCGTACTAATAGGGAAATTATTTACGATGAAAAAGACTACTAAACTGCTACTACTTGGTACACTGGTAATGATTTCAGCATTTGTATTTTTGGGCTTCACAATAGAAAAGATCATACCGGCTTCGCTGTTCATCATTAGTGGAGGATTCTTCATTGAGTCAGCAAGATTGATGCTTACTGAAAGCAAATAATTCACATAAATTGTATCTTTACGTATCTGCTGAGTTCTTGAGATAAGCCACCCACTAAATCGTAAGGCAGATGAAGACCATTTTAGACCGTATTCCCTCTTTTTTTAAGAATTTTTATTTTCTATCCTCTCTTTTCTTTTTGATCTGGTTGGCCTTTGTGGATAATAATGATCTCTTTATGCAAGCCGGACTCGCACACAAGAACCGGGATCTGCAGCAGGCAAAGGTCTTTTACGAAGAGAAAATACTTGAACTCAAGAACGACAAAGCAGCATTGGAAAGCAATCCGGAGTTGCTGGAGCGACTTGCGAGAGAGAAATATTTAATGAAAAAAGCAAACGAGGATCTTTATGTTGTCGTAAAAGGGGAATGATGAAAAGCCTATTAATTTCACTACTGTTACTTGGTTCCGGCATTTGCTATTCACAAAACAGACTTTCGGACCGAATTTATTTTGGTGGAGGTGGTGGTTTCAGTGCTGGAAACAATTTCACGAGCATCAGTTTAGCTCCACAATTGGGATACAAAGTAACCGATCGATATTCCGCCGGATTTGGACTCATTTATCAATATGTACGGTTTCCGGACTTTGACCAATCCATTTCAAACTACGGTTGGAGTGTTTTCAATCGATACAATGTAACGCAACAATTTTTTGCATATAGTGAATTTGAGCGGTTGACTTTCCAACAGGATCTTGATAATACAGATCGCATTGGTTTCAATAGCTTGTTCTTCGGAATTGGTTTCTCAAATCCAGTAGGTGGCAACTCGGCTTTCAGCACCTCGGTCCTCTACAATGTACTGTATGTGGAAGGAGAGCCTAGTCCGTATCGGAGCCCCTGGGTGGTACGAGCAGGGATTGGGATCGGAATCTTCTAGTAGCCGGATTGGTTTTCGATTCTGAATGAACGAAGGATCCGCTCAAATTTCCGTTGGTACTTTTTGAAGTCTTCTGAGGGTACAGACGTCACCATCTCCCAGTTTTTTTGTTGAAAATCAAAGTCGTAAAAACGCTGTTCAAGGAGTAGATCGTTGCTTGTAATCAGCCGTTTCTTTAGGAGTACTTTTTTTCCGTGGATAACCAGGTGTTCGTCACTCCACATATGATCTTTGAATTGTTCCTTCGTGTCCGATTCAATGGTAATGACGGAGAAATGTGTGCCTACATCATTGCTTATGGGTTCCGGGTAATCGAAATAGGTCATCGTTAAAAACGTGTGTGCGGTGTCTCGCATGAACGGTGAAACTCGAATTTCGTAGCCGTCATCCACCATAACCCAGTCTCGTGGTTTTTTGAAACTGAAGGTTAACCCAGGGTCCTCGAATGAAACACGTTGGCAAAATGCCGACAGTGCACATAAGACAATCAACAAGCTAGTTAAAATCCGCATACTTCTTTTTGACTGTATCAACAGATAACTGAATCATTTCTTTCAAGATTTGGAGATCAATGTCTACAAGTTTTTTCACGTATAGACAACCTACACTGCTTTTGACCTTGCCAATTTTCGTTAGTAAATCCGATTGATTTTCAAATCCTCCCATCATGTAGATGGTCAGGTTCTGTTTTCTAGGAGAAAAACCCGCCACCATCCAATCACCTTCTCTACCTGATTCGTACCTAAAATGGTACTTCCCAAAGCCAATAATGGATGTTCCCCACATGGTGGGAGCATCTCCAGTGATTTCTTTCATGATTTTGAGAAGCGCCCGACTATCGTCACGTTTCTGCTCGCTTTCGATAGCATCGATGAAATCATCAACACTAAGTTCATTCGGTGTTGTTTTAAGGTCAGACATGAGGCAGTGATGGTGTGCTTACACTTAGGAACAAGATAGCGTATGATTTTCTAAAAGTGAGCTGATCGTATGTATAGTACAATTAATCCTATGGAATTTATAATTCCACTCCTAATTTTGCTCCTATATCTTGTAGGTCTTTTACTACCGGATCAAGTAAATCAATTCCGTTTTTCAGCCGTTCATGGGTTATTTCACGCTCAGGATCCCCAGGAATGAGAACCCGTTCTGCGTTACCTGTTGTCTCTGAGGATCGAAAGCGTTCAATCCAGTTGTCCATGTGGGATTTGAATTCATCCGCGTCTCTAAACGCATCAATGCGCATAGCTCCAAAGAAATGACCAAGTCCCTTCCCAACGGGATTCGGAGCGGGGTCCAGGAACGCGACAAAAGGTGGTACCCAAGGGCCATAATTTGCTCCGGACAGGACGGCAGATAAGATGTCAACCACGCCCCCCAGCGCGTAGCCTTTGTGAGATCCGTGTTCTCGATCTCCACCCAAAGGACGCATGGATCCCCCATTGATAAGCCCGCGAGCATCGGTGGTTATCTTACCTGCTTTGTCTTGCAGCCAACCCATTGGTGCCTCCAAGCCTTTACGCTGTAATACCTCGAGCTTTCCATTTGCAGCAGTCGTAGTGGCCATATCAAGCACAAAAGGTGGTTGGTCTTTGGTGGGGATGGCAATCGAAATTGGGTTGGTACCTAGAAGCCGCTCCTTCGAAAAAGTAGGGGAAACTAAGGGACTTGCATTCGTTAAAGAGATTCCAATGCAATCTGCCTCTAGTGCCATCATAGCATGATAGCCTGCTATGCCGTAGTGATTGGAGTTCTTCACGGCTACCCAGCCAGTACCTACATTTTTGGCTTTTTCGATAGCGATGTCCATCGCTTTAGGTCCAACGACCAGTCCCAAGCCCAGGTCGCCGTCAACAACGGCGGTGGAGGGCGTTTCATGGGTGATTTGGATTTTCGGTTGCGCGTTAAGTCGTTGTTTTTCGTGCAATCGAATATAGCCGGAAAGTCGGGCCACCCCGTGAGAGTCAACACCTCGAAGATCGGCACTCACCAGAACCTCAGCAGCCAGCGCTGCCTCCTCCGTTGGGCATCCGATGGCAGTGAAGACCTCTTTGGTGAATCGTTTTAGATTGGCTGCTGTGAAATTCATGTCACAAAAATAAAGGACTAACTAGCTTGAATCTGGTTGATCACATTGAATAGAATTCCTTCCTTCAAGGCGTAAGCGGACACTCGAATCTTTTGCAGCGCCAGTCGCTGCAGGATAAATTCAACAAGGATGCTTGCCACGACAATCATGTCTACTCGCATTTCGATCATGCCTGGGATTTGTAGTCGTTCTGCTCTGTTTTGCTGTAATAAATCAGCATGTATGGCTTGGAAGGAGGCTACAGGAAGTGGAAATTCTGTGTCGTTCGGATCCCTCTTAATACCCATTGATTCACAGTGTATATCGCTAAGCGTATCAAACGTTCCAGAACAACCCACAAGAACGGTAGGCTTGAATTGGTTGCAGGCTTCGAACAAGGCAGTAAGTTCCGCTTCAAAATGAGCGCGAAGCCTTTCAATTTCCGATGCTGCAATGGGATCAGAATTATGGAAGCGCTCCACCAATCGCTGGCCACCAATTTCAAAACTTTTCATCCAGTAAGTAGTCTCCTGGTCGGCTATGATGAATTCGATGCTGCCACCTCCTATGTCCATGACCAAACTTTTCTCCTCCCCGAAATCTAGCGCCTCTCTGGCCCCAAGCTGAATCAGTTCTGCTTCGCGTATCCCTGAAATTATTTCAATTTCAATTCCTGTCTGATCTTTGATCTTCTTCACGAGCGCAGTGCCATTTTTTGCATTTCTAATCGCTGAGGTGGCGGTCCCAAACACCTTTTCAATTTGATTGTTTTCGATGGTCACTTGGAATGCTTGCAGAGCGTTCAATGCTCTTTCAATGGCTTCATTCGTTATTTCTCCCTTGTTGATCCCTCGTTCTCCAACTTTGACTGGAATACGCTCACGGTAGAAAATAGCATGGCTGTTGTCACTCACTTCAGCCAACATCAGATGGAAGGTATTAGTACCTAAATCTATTATCGCAACACGCATAAGTGGCGCAATTTACCAGAATAATTGGTCACTTGAGAAATCGCAGAAAAAAGCATTTCAAGTCAAGGCAATCTATTATATATCTTTGAAACATTCAGAGAAAAATATGAGCAACGATAAACCCAAAACAGCCACCAACGTCCAATCAACAGAAGAAAAAATAGCTCGTCTCGAGTCGTTGAATGAGGAAGCATTAAAAGGTGGAGGTGAAGACCGTATAGCAAAGCAGCACGAGAAAGGAAAGCTTACTGCTCGTGAACGAATTGACTTACTGCTGGATCAAGGCTCCTTCCAGGAGATTGGAAAGTTCGTAACGCATCGTGCCACAGATTTTGGCATGGAGAAACAAAAGATTCTGGGAGATGGTGTAGTTACGGGTTATGGTACGGTCGAAGGCCGATTGGTCTATGTATTCAGCCAGGATTTCACTGTTTTTGGAGGTTCCTTATCTGAGACCTTTGCGGAAAAAATTGTAAAAATCATGGACATGGCCATGAAGAATGGAGCTCCGGTCATAGGGTTGAATGATTCCGGAGGTGCTAGAATTCAGGAAGGTGTTGTATCACTAGGGGGATACGCTGATATATTCTATCGCAATACCCTGGCTTCAGGGGTTGTTCCGCAGATCTCCGCGATTCTCGGTCCGTGTGCAGGCGGTGCCGTCTATTCACCTGCCATTACGGATTTTATCTTCATGGTAGAAAATACCAGTTACATGTTTGTCACTGGTCCGAATGTAGTAAAAACAGTTACACAAGAGGAGGTCACCAGCGAGGAATTGGGTGGGGCACAAACGCACGCCAGTAAAAGCGGGGTCACACATTTTGCTTGCGCCAATGAGGCGGAGTGCATTAGACAGATCAAGCAGCTGATCAGCTACGTACCTTCGAATTGTGAGGAGGAACCACCAAGATTGCCCTATGAGTTGGGAGAAGAGACACGTGACGTTTTGGATCAGATTTTACCGGATAATCCCAATCAGCCGTACGACATGCACGACGTCATCGATGGGATCATCGACAGTGACTCGTTTTTAGAAGTTCACAAAGACTACGCGGAAAACATCATTTGCGGATTTGCTCGGTTGGCAGGGAGAAGTATTGGGATCGTTGCCAATCAGCCCATGAGCATGGCTGGAGTCCTCGACATTCAGTCAAGTACAAAAGGAGGACGATTTGTACGCTTTTGCGATAGTTTCAATGTGCCCTTGCTGGTTTTAGTGGATGTTCCGGGATTTTTGCCAGGAACCGATCAAGAGTGGAATGGGATCATTACCAATGGTGCGAAGCTTCTCTATGCGTTTAGTGAGGCGACAGTTCCACGAATTTCAGTGATTACCAGAAAGGCATATGGAGGTGCATACGATGTCATGAATTCCAAACATATCGGTGCCGATATGAACTACGCCTGGCCAACAGCGGAAATTGCGGTGATGGGCGCACAAGGAGCATCTGAGATCATTTTCAAGAAAGAGATTGCCGGCGCGAAAGATCCCAACGTCATGCACCAGGAGAAAATCAATGAGTACACGGAGAAGTTTGCCAATCCGTACATAGCCGCAGCGCGAGGGTTTGTGGATGAGGTCATTCTTCCGCACAATACCAGGCTGAAGCTGATACACGCATTTTCCATGCTCGAAAACAAGGTAGATAAGCTTCCTCGAAAGAAGCACGGAAACATTCCCCTGTAATGGATCGGGTGGCAATCATCACCGCAGCCAGTAAGGGCATGGGCCGAGCTTGTGCGCATAAGCTTGCTGAGAAGGGGTACAAGGTGGTCGTATTTTCAAGGTCTTCGGAAATTCATCAGTTGGCTACTAAACTGAATGGCCTTGGTGTGCAGGGTTTGACCAACAAATTCGATGATTTGGACCAGTTGGTCAAGAAGACGCTCCAGACCTATGGACGGATCGATGTGGTGGTCAACAACACAGGACACCCTCCCAAGGGAGATCTTTTGGAACTAACCGATGAGCAATGGGCGGAGGGCATGGATTTGGCATTAATGAATGTGGTTCGTATGGCCAGGCTGGTGACGGGACATATGACGGATGGAGGTTCGATCATCAATATTTCGACATTTGGAGCTAAGCAACCTTCACTTAACTTTCCAATTTCTTCAGTGGCGCGAGCTGCGCTTTCTAGCTATGCAAAGCTATATGCAACCAGGTACGGCAGCGACAAGATTCGAATGAACAATGTGTTGCCAGGCTTTATTGATAGCTATCCCGCAAGTCAAGAAGTTATTGATCAAATTCCGCTGTTGCGTCAAGGAACTCCGGAGGAAGTAGCTGAGTTAGTGTACTTTCTAGCAAGCGACAAATCAGGGTATATTACAGGCCAGGACTTTCTAATAGACGGAGGACTGGTCAAATCAACATAAATGTATAATTAACAATGGATAAAAAGAGTAAGGACTTTCTGTATACGTATTTAAATAATGCTTCACCGACAGGTTTTGAAGCAGAAGGACAAAAGATTTGGTTGGACTATATCAAGCCCTATATCGATGACTACAAGGTGGATACGTACGGCAGTGTTTACGGTGTCGTGAATCCTGAAGCGGACTACAAGGTGGTGATCGAGGCGCACGCAGATGAGATTAGTTGGTTTGTAAATTACATTACGGATAAGGGGTATATCTACGTAGTTCGTAATGGTGGCTCAGATCATCAAATTGCCCCTTCCATGCGTGTGAACCTGCATACAAAAAAGGGAATTGTGAAGGGTGTTTTTGGTTGGCCTGCTATCCATGTTAGAAAAGACAAAGAAGACACTCCGACGCTAAAAAACATTTGCATTGATGTAGGAGCTGAATCCAAGGAAGAAGTTGAGAAAATGGGTATTCACGAAGGTACGGTGGCCACTTTTCAGGATGAACTCTTTGAGATGAATGAAAAGTACATAGTAGGAAGAGCCCTGGATAACCGTGCCGGTGGATTTATGATTGCTGAGGTTGTTAGAAGAATCTCAGAGAATGGCATTAAGCTACCCTTCGGATTGTATGTGGTTAATTCGGTTCAGGAAGAGATCGGCCTTCGAGGTGCCGAGATGATGTCGCGTAGGATCAAACCTGATGTTGCCATCGTAACGGATGTAACTCATGATACACAGTCACCCATGTATGACAAGATTGCGAGTGGTGACATGACGGCTGGCAAAGGTCCAGCTATCACCTATGGTCCGGCTGTACAGAATAATGTTCGGGATATGATTATTGATGTTGCGGAGAAGAACAAGATTCCATTCCAACGCATGGCGGCTTCCAGAACCACAGGTACAGATACAGATGCTTTTGCTTACTCGGATATTGGAGTGGCTTCAGCTTTGATCTCGTTACCCTTGAAATACATGCATACCACCGTGGAGACGGTGCATAAGGATGACGTGGAGAATGTCATCAAGCTCATTTACGAAACGGTAATTCAGGTGAAAGACGGACAAGATTTCACCTACTTTAAGTAGCATGAATGACCTCCTGACAGTAAGAGATCAAATGGGTCGGGAGGTTGCATTTTCTTATCCTCCCAAGCGGGTAGTTTCTCTGGTCCCCTCCCAGACGGAGTTTCTCGTAGATATTGGCGCTCCGGTGGTTGGCCGCACCAAGTTCTGTGTACATCCCCAACCTTTCATCAAGGAAATTCAGGTGATAGGCGGCACGAAGAATGTGCGATTCGAGCAGATAGCTAAACTCATGCCGGATCTTATCATTGGCAATAAAGAGGAGAACGATCAAGACAATATTGAAAAATTAGCGCAACACTATCCTGTATGGATGAGTGATATCTACACCTTACA
Organism: uncultured Roseivirgaceae bacterium; assembly: GCA_964593185.1. Taxonomy (GTDB): domain Bacteria; phylum Bacteroidota; class Bacteroidia; order Cytophagales; family Cyclobacteriaceae; genus Ekhidna. The sequence goes on along the minus strand of CAZQJU010000012.1, from coordinate 31,217 downwards.
CGATGCTTTTCAAATGATGGCAGAGGTGGGGAAGTTGTGCGGCAGGACAACACAGGCGAGTCAGCTAATTGGCGAATGTGAGGCTAGTATAGCGCGTGTAAAGGGAAGGTCAGGAGGAAAGGTGGTGTATCTAATATGGCAAAAGCCATGGATGGCTGCAGGTAAGAACACCTTTATTGACGAGATGCTTGGCCACCTAGGCTATGAAAATCTGGTTGTAGAAGAGCGCTATCCGGAACTTTCCAACGAACAGATCTCAAACCTTGGCCCTGAAAAGATCTTACTAAGTTCAGAACCGTATCCGTTTCAATCAGCTCATTTGCACAAAGCAGAAGAGATTTGGCCACAAGCAAAAGTTGAATTAGTGGATGGCGAGCTCTTTAGCTGGTATGGGAGTCGACTAAAAGCCTGGACCTCCTCTAGTTGATTCGTTCGTAGGTTTCGTATGTCGTTTCTTCGTCACTTACAATGACTTGGGTGTACATGTTTTCGCCAACATCAATTCCGATTTTGAAGAAATTGTTGTCTTGACTAATCATCTGACGAAATGCCCAGGAACCAGAGGTCATGGTTTCGTACAGGGTATCACCATCAATGTAATACGTACCATAGCCATAAAACTCTGTGTACTTCTCGGGCGCTTCAAATCCCCACATGACACTTCCATCCACATACACCTTGTATTGTATACGTTCTTCATCGATCGTATCGCCTTCATGGGTTATTTGTAGGTAATCGGTCATTCTCCAGGCACCTGTCAAGGCATCCCGAGAATCACTCCTGGAGGATACATCCTCGGTAGTCTCAGCGGGTGGCTGACAACAAAACAAAAGGAAAAGCGGGAGGATAAGCGCAAGATTTCTCATAGATTTAGGTTTAATAGGGTTCTATTAAGTTAAAGTAAAATTTGGTATTTACTTATTATCTCAGGAAATAATTTTGAATTATTGTAATTATACTGTACTTAAGTAGGTATCATTTACCATTATTGCAATTGATATTATGGCAACACGTAGGGGATTTATAAAGCAGGCATCTACATTAACAGCTGGCATGGTGATCGCAAATACGTCTTGCGCAAATCCACAGGAGGAAACTGATTTTCCAGAGCGTTCGGTCACGCCAAAGGCACTAAGTACCTGGGACCATGGCATTCCGGCCAACGATACAGCGATGAAGGTATTGATGAACGGAGGATCAGCACTAGACGCAGCTGAGAAGGGGGTGATGGTAGTGGAAGCAGACCCAACCGGTACGACGGTTGGGATAGGGGGCTCCCCGGACAGAGAAGGAAAGGTGACGTTGGACGCATGCATTATGGATCATCAAGGCAATGCCGGGTCAGTGTGTTTTTTACAAGGCATCAAACATCCAATTGCAGTGGCACGCAAGGTTATGGAGGATACGCCGCACGTGATGTTGGCGGGAGAGGGTGCAAAACAATTTGCTATGGCCAAAGGGTTTGCAGAGGAGAATCTGCTTACTGAGCACTCAAGGAAGGCATGGGAGGAATGGTTGATCACAGCCAAGTATGAGCCCATTGTCAATCGGGAAAACCATGACACCATTGGGATGCTCTGTCAAGACAAGGATGGAAATCTTGCTGGTTCTTGCACAACCAGTGGATTAGCCTATAAGATGCATGGAAGGGTGGGGGATTCCCCGATCATTGGCGCTGGCTTATTTGTAGACAACGAGTATGGGGCAGCCGTTGCCACAGGCATGGGCGAACTGATGATGAAAACCTTGGGGTCTTTTTTGGTTGTGGAACTCATGCGTCAAGGTGCCTCACCTCAGCAAGCTTGCGAAGAAGCGGTCATGCGGATTGTCAAAAAGCTCGACTACGAATCATTTCAAACCGGGTACCTGGCGATGGACATCGCTGGGAATGTCGGAGCCTATGCCATCCATCCCGGATTTAACTATGCCCTGGCAATGGAAGGAAAGAATGAACTAGTTGATGCGAAATCCTATACAGGAGGTTAGCGAACAAGGAGGGCCTACTGGTCCCATTTTTTGACGGTAAAAAAGAAAGTGGTTCCCTTTTCCAATTCACTTTCACAACTTATTTCTCCTCCCATTTCTTCCATGTACTTCTTGGCAATGGACAATCCCAGGCCTGTGGATTCTTTGTCTCCGTTTTTGAGCACTTTAAAAGAATCGAACAGGTGTTTTTGATCGTCCGGACTGATCCCGGGGCCTTCATCTCTTACGTAAAGTCGATAGAAGTCATTCTCCTCTGTAGCTCCCAGGTAAACTGTGGATTTTTCTGGGGAGTACTTCATGGAGTTTACGAGGACGTTCTCAATCGCTTGTGCCAGGTAAATACGATCCGCTTTGATAAAGGCACCGTCAGGCACATCGGATCGATCTATCTTAATGCTCTTCTTATCAGAAACCAATTTCTGGCTGTTGGCATTTTTCTCAAACAGTTCTTCAATTGCGAGTTTTTCCTCCACAATGTTGAGCTTCCGATTTTCAATAGCGCCTGCATCCAAGATTTTGTGCACCATTTCTCTATACCCATGAGAAGACTGTTGGAGTACAGCTACCAGGTTATTGAAGTCCTCGGGCAGCTGTTCTTTGTAGTCATTTAAGATCATCGCAAGGGAGGTCAGATCATTGATAGGTTTTTTCAGATCATGAGCAACCATGCTCATCATAAGGTTCTTCTCTTTGTTTACCGCCATCAGCTCTTCGTTCTTTGCGGCAAGATTTTCTCCCTGTTTCTCAATTTGCTGCTTCTGCTCCAGGAGCAAGATGTTCTTCTTTTTTTTCTGTTGGTATTGGACAAAGAGCACAACTAAAAAGATTAGCACTAGCGTCACAATAATGATCAAGCTATTTCGAATAAGACGTTCATTCTCAAGCTGTGCCTCTTGTTCGCTCAGTGTCAGCTCGTTGAGTTTTAGTTGGAGTCGTTGGCGTTCACCTATTTCCTTAGCAAGTCTCAAGGAGTCTTGTGCTCGCGTAAGTTGCAATTGACTTAGCGCCAGCATCGCATCACTTTGCTCTTTGGCAGAGGCGATCGCTTGCACTTTTTGTTTGGACTCTGTGGTGATCTGTTTGACTTCTTCGTTTTTCAAGTACTTGTCAACGGTAGAATACAAGTCGAAATATTCAATGGACTTTTCTGAGTCTCCAAGTGATTGGTAGCTTTCATACAGAAGCCCGTAGCATCTTTTGGTCAGATTGATGTTTTCGAGCTCTTTGGCAATGTCCAATGCTTCCAATCCGGAATTGACTGCGGCTTGGTGGTTCCCAAGACTTTGCTCAATAGAGGCTATATTGATAAGTCCTGACAAGATATCTTCTTTGCTGTTTAGTTCCTTGGAAATGGCTACACCTTGCTGAAATTCACGTAGCGCACCCCGGTAGTCTTCTTGATCTATTTTGACCAGTCCAAGCTGAAAGCGCACGGTCTTAATCCCACGCTTATTGTTGATCTTTTCATTGAAGTCGATGGATTTTTGAAAATAGGCGACGGCTTCGTTATACACTTGGTTATTCCAGTAGAGGTAACCTAGTTTACCGCTGATGCCGGCAGCGTTGGCAAAATTCTGATCTGTTTCTGCTGTTTTAAGTGCTTGGAGGTAGTTGTCTGCTTGCGTCTGTTGCGCTCCACTTAAGGTTTGTGCCCTAAGCAGACCGCTTCCAAAGACAAGAAGAAGTAAGGCTAGGGCAAGAGCATGTAGTAGCGGAGCCGGGTTATTTCGCTTATTCGATATAGAATTTGACTTCTTTTGCATTCTCATTTCCCAGTTTATCCGTTACATTGACGGTAATGGTGTATTTCGTATTTTTCTTAAAATCCTGGATTAATCCACGATAGGCAAGATCTCCACTTCCGTTCACCCTGTAGGTAATATTGTCCAATCCGGCATGCTTATCTGTTGCGGACAAAAATAAGACAACATGAGGTGGATATACGGTAAGTTCATCACCATCAATTTCTCGCACCTTGGAAGATTCAATACTGAAACGGTTGAAAATATCAGGACCTGTATTGTCAATGTATACTAAAGCGTTGCTCGTGTTGCTATTTTGAAGGTTGTCATAGCCATTGAAGGTGATGTTATAAAAGCCTTCTCCAACAATGGAAATAGGACCATCGTAGGTTTCAAGTGAACCACTATTTAGTTGCCAATCAATTTCTTTGAAGCCTGATTCGCTGTCCGTACCTGTTAGGATAATTTTGCTGGTGCCGTTCAAATAGGTAGTGTCATTGATTTCAAATGAAGGCCCACTAAAGCTATGTGAAAGGTTTGGACCCGATAGATCTACATAAGATCTATTCTTACTGTTTCCGGAGATCTCTTCAATGGTTTGTTTGTTATTGACTTTGTCAATCGCCAACACATCGATGTCGAGATTTCCAGCTTGTGTTAGAAAAAAGGGCTCTTCGTACAAAGTGTATTGACCCCCATTTACGGAATAAAGGATTTCTTTTACACCCGCTTTATTGTCCAATGCCACCAACTTCAGTTTGGTTCTCCCCGAGAAGTACTCCTTCCCATTCGCGATGAAGGTATTTCCGACAACTTCACTAATCACACGCGGCGCTGATTTGTCTAGAAAAAACGTATAGGACTTTTTTTCTTCCGTATTGTCCACCTTATCAGCAGCGAAATAGGTCAATGTATGTTCTCCTTCTGCAAGTGAACTAAGTCGAATAGGCTGTCCGTACGTATATGTTCTCCCGTCGTCTATGGACCAAAATATCTTAGCCAGGCCTGAAATGTCATCTTCGGCCGATAGGGAAATTGTTGTGCGTTCAGAGACACTGATCTCCGATTGGTCCCCTTCTACCTCGAATGAAGAAATCGGAGCCTTGAGATCAGGCCGAACGGCCACAGAAGCAGGTGTTCCGGCATTTCCTACATTATCAACAGCATAGTAACTGATCGTGTAAATCTTGTCTTCTGTCAGTTTTATGGGTTGCGTGTACTTTTGATAGGCAGCGCTTCCTAAAGCGTAATAGATGTCGCTAACACCAGCCAGGTTATCACTTGCATCCAAAGAGACCTGATTTCCATTGATGATTGAAGTACCATCCACGACAATCCTATTTTCCCCACCATAATTGATGTTTACCGTTGGTGCGGTACCATCAGCATATAGCTCAAAAATCACATCTTCTTTTGGATAAACGATCTTGCCAGTCTCGGGATCAACTTTAGATGGAGATCTAAATGTGTTGTACCCCTCTGTATCCAGGTACATTGGATAGCTATATTTTGGATCTTGCCCTTTCAGCACCGTGCCATCACTTCCGTCAGGCTTGGCCGAAATACTGAGATAGAGAGGTACCTCGATATTGACAAAGACCTTGTCGGCCGTATCGGTGTATATTTTCTTTTCATGGTCAAGCACCGTTTGGGCAGAACTTGCGAGTATAAGACAGGTTAAGAGCACTGTCAAAACTGGTGTAATGTTTTTCATAGCTTAGGTTTTAGTTGGTTTGGTTGCTAATAAAGCTGGAAGAGGTATATTAAAACTGACATTAAGATATAGGAATCTCATTTGTCGATCAATCGTTAAATATATCAAATTAAGCTATTATCCATCATCAGAGAAGGGCTCTATCATCAGGATTTCCTCTTTTTCTACAATAACCTGCCCAGCCGGAGCCCCTTTTACTTTTCTGACGTATTTCTTCTTGGTATACAAAACCGGGCAGAGTGAATCTGTTTTGCGCTTAGAGTTCGCCGCTGCAAGGCTGGCTGCATATTCGATGATGTGTACGGGATAATTTTGACCTGGCCGCTCTCTGATGACTACGTGTGAACCAGCAACGTCTTTTGCATGGAGCCATAGATCGTTTTTATTGGCAATTTTTAAGGTGAGCTCGTCATTTGCTTTGCTATTCTTTCCCACAAAAATCTGCCAATCGTCTAGTGTAAACAGGTGATACGGCAGTGATTTTTCTTCAACTTTCTTGTCCTTTCCAAAGCCTTTAGATTTCTTCAACTTCCGTAAGTCTTTACTTGTATCAAGCTCTTGGATCTCCAACATCTGCCTGCTTAGCTGATCGATCAGCTTTTCTTTGTCTTTGATGTTTGATCGAATGACTGCTAGTTCCTGATGCCTGTTTTTTGCTTTACGATAATACACCTCAGCGTTCTTTTGCGGGCTTAGGTTCACGTTAAGTTGAATGGTGATCGGCTCATTTCTATAGAAGTCTGTCAATACAACTTTACTAAGCCCTTGCTGAATGGAATGAAGATTTGCCATGATGAGGTTTGCAAGCTCTTCGGGGTTGCGAGATGCTTCTAGTTCGTGTAGTTTTTGTGCATTCTTCTGAATGTAATTCTCGGATTTTTTTACTTTTTGTCGCAGGCCGCTAATCAGTTGTTCTTTTTCTTTTTCAAAGAACAATTTTCTAGCAGTGTTTTCATAAAGCCAGGTGGCGGCTTGAATGGGATCCATTGTATTTAGAGCTGAGGGCTCAATCAGACTAATCCGCGGCAACGTGGCTTCATGCAGATAGATTGGGTTTTCAGCCAGTTGGGTTAATGTACCCTCCAATAACTTCCATTGGTCATTCTCAGTTAAATCTTGGTAGTTTGCACCTTCTAGAAAGATTTTCACATCCTTGCCTAGTGCAGGTATGAAAGCAAGGGGATCGTCAGTGTAGGGAAGGAAACTGTTTTTTGTAATGGTAATGTCTTGAGGCAACAAAGACGGGATGATTTCAAGATCCTGTGACAACTTCTTCCTAAAGATCTCTTGGGTTCGATCATTTTTAGCGCGCAAGATGTTGGCCCTCCTTGCATGCATTTTAAAGATTAATTGATCTTCGGACTCAAACTGGATGTAAAACGAGCGTTCGAATCTATATGACGCGATGCTCTGTACGTTTTTCCCAACCAATTCGCCAAATAAGTCAATGCTATTTCGTCCTGCTCGCGCGAATTCCGACGGGAAGCTCAACAACGAAATCACCGGATCAAGATTGGCACGAATTATAAAATTCCCGGACGGACCTTCAAATTCGAGAATGAGTTCATCTCTATTCTGTGAAAAGCAACGAACAAGCATACTTCCTTGCAATTTTTCATGAAGCGACGAAGCAAGCCTGGAAAGGAAGAAGTAATTGTGAAACACGTTGGACTAGTCAATTTGAAGTTGCTGTCCATCCCATGCTAGGGCAACGTTGGGAGGAAGTTCCTTGCTAACCTCGGCATGGGTGCCAAGCCTGTGGCTGATATGTGTCAGGTATCCTTGATCAGGTGCTAACTCTTCCATTACTTCCAACGCCTGGTCTAATGTGAAATGACTGATGTGCTCCGTTTTCTGTAGGGCATTGAGGACCAACACACTTGAGCCCTTGATTTTCTCTTTCTCTTCGTCTGAGATGTAGTTGGCATCTGTGATGTAGGTGAAATTTCCTATCCGAAAGCCGAGAACCGGTAATTTGTAATGCATCACCCTGATAGGTGTAATGGCCGTATTTTGGATGCTGAATGCCTTGTTGGTTATTGGCTTTATCTCAACTTGCGGAATCCCCGGGTAGCGCTTCTCAGCAAAGATGTAAGAGAATTCCTGCTTTAGTTGATCAATGACCGGTTGTTCCGCATATACGGGCATGTCCTTTTTTTGCAGAAAGTTGAAACTTCGGATATCATCCAAGCCTGCAGTGTGATCCTTATGAGCATGTGTAAAAAGCACTGCGTCAAGCTTCCTTACTCTTTCCCTTAGCATTTGTTGTCTGAAGTCAGGGCCGGTATCCACGATAATATTCAGTTCTTCGGTTTCGATCAAAATGGAAGAGCGAAGTCGCTTATCGTGGAAATCAATGGAACGACAAACTTCGCAAGAGCATCCAATGACAGGTACGCCTTGCGAAGTACCAGTACCAAGAAATGTGATTCTCAAAGTTGAAGTTGATTATTGGTGATCTCAGCGTAGAGTTTCTTATTTTGATCGCTGAACCTGGCTGTATCTACCTTGATTGCACGAATTATTTCGATTAGGCTGTTTACCTTTCCTTCAAGCGCGAAAAACTTATTGATGACTGCTACCTTACTTTCATTCAAGATGCAATATCCTGACTGAAAATTGCCTTTCTCATAGCGCAGGATGTAGTCCGTTTCGGACATTATATCTTCTAGTTTGTGAAGGAAATGGTTTGTGTACTTAATTGTCATCCGTAAACTTCTTGACCTTCTCAACCAACGAGTCATAATTTAAAGGCTTTGGAACAAAGCCGTTGATTCCAGCAGCTTCGAACTCCTCATTTGTATAGTTATTGGCGTTGCCAGTGATGGCAATAATGGGTATGTTCTGATTCGGATTATCCGACTTCCGAATGCTCCGCGCGCATTCCATGCCATCCATGATAGGCATGTGGATATCCATAAGGATGAGGTGGTAACTATCTTTTTCAAGTAAGTCCAAAACTTGTTTACCATTCTTGACTGCAATGATTTGGTAATTGAGTTGTGATAGAATCTTCTTTGTCAGGTTTTGAATGACGCTACTATCTTCGGCAACGATGATTTTTTTACTCATTTGGGATTGGTGTGTTTCGATAGTTTTCTTTGAACTCCTTGAAAAGAAAATTGAGTTTTACCAATTCTTTCTTCAATCCTTCAAAGTTATTTTCTTTTAGTTGTTTTTCAATGAGCGCTGCTTGACTCGAAAGTTTTTCAACTCCTAAAGTTCCGGAGTTCCCTTTCAAAGTATGAAGCTCACCTTTCATTTTTTCAAAATCGCTACGTTGGAAATGAATTATGGTATTTCTGACTAGTTGGGTAGCCTCCTCCTCAAAATCCATCAAAGCCGACTCGACTAGTTCTTGTCCTCCATATTTGGCAAGTTGATTCAATGTTTCCATGTTAATCACCAAGTCTTTCTCATGTTCCATCTTGGAAATGTTTTCCGTTTTCGTCGATGGCTCAAACTGGACCCACTCTTTCACTTTTCGAATCAAACCATCCGCCTTGATAGGCTTGGCAATGTAGTCATCTAAGCCCGCATCCAGAAATCGCTCTCTGTCCTCTTCCATGGAATAAGCAGTCATGGCAATGATGGGTGGACAGGGGTTTAGATCTAGTTTTCGAATTTTGTTTGTTGCCTCAATCCCGTCCATCTTGGGCATTTGGATGTCCATCAAAACGACGTCGTAAGCAAATTGCTGGACCTTGTCGATGGCCTCAAAACCATCCACAGCTTCTTCTACTTTACATCCTGATTTGATCAGAATGTTGCTCGCTACTTTTCGATTTACATCGTTGTCATCTACTAAAAGAATGTGAGGCTCTTTTTCGGCAAACTGATCTGTAAGACTTGTGTCGGTGCTGCTGTCACTTTCCTTGGACTGCACCTGTTGCGATTTGAACGTAAACCAGAATGTACTTCCCAGTCCAACGGTGGACACAACACCAATGTCTCCGTCCATCGCTCGTACCAGCTCTTTGGAAATTGCGAGCCCTAGACCTGTGCCTCCAAAATTTTTGGAACTACTGTTATCCAACTGATGAAAGCTTTGGAAGAGTGAATCCTGATCTTCTTTTGAAATGCCAATGCCCGAATCCTTGACAGATACCTTGAAAAGGTAGTCCTTACCCTCTTTCTTATCAATGCGGATACTCATGTTAATATCCCCTTTCCTGTTATTGAACTTGATAGCGTTCGAGGTAAGATTGGAAATGATCTGAATCAGCCGGGTTTCGTCTGCCAGTATCCATTTGGGGATTTTTGTGTCTACGTGATAGAAGAGCGTATGCCCTTTCATGGACGCCTGCTGGGAATAGAGGCTGTAAACCTTTTCCATCGTCTTGACAAGATCAACAGGTTCTCTTTTTAGATCCATCTTACCGGCTTCAATTTTTGATAGATCCAGAATGTCGTTCAAGATATTCAAGAGCGTCTGGGAGGATCGATTGATCGTCTGCACAAATTCTGTCTGTTCATCATCAAGCGAGGTGCTGGCAAGGACATCGATCATCCCGATGATTCCATTCATCGGGGTTCTGATTTCATGACTCATATTGGCCAGAAACCGTTCTTTGACCTTCAAGGAGTGCTCAGCCATTTCCTTGGCGGTCTTTAGCTCAATATTTGTTTTCTTCAGTTGCGTAATGTCACGTGCAACACCTTCGACTTCCATCCTTTCCTCCTTGTGGATGAGGCGTATGTTGAACAGGAAGGACAGCTTGTTGCCGTGGGCGTCATTGATGGTGCCTTCAATGTTTCGTATTCGCTGTTCTTTGGCTACCCGTAGCGACATTTGCGTGATCTGCCGTTTTTGGTCCGCGTACTGGAAAATGCTTGTGCCAATGACCTCCCTAGATGAGAAACCCAGCACTTCCTGTACGGATGGACTAATCATGGTCACTACACCTTCCATATCACATCGGAAGTAGATATCCTGAAAGGATTCAAAGATGTTTCTAAACTTCTCTTCACTAGCGATCAGTGCACTTTCGGACTCCTTCTTTTCACTGATGTCATTTGCGATCACCGAGAGCTCCTCTATTCTACCGTCTGGGAGGAAAATTGGATTGATGAACACCTCTCTCCAGATCATTTTCCCTTCGCGGTCTTTTGTTTTTATCTGAAAGTTGACGGAGCTCCCATTGAATGCCTCGTTGTACTTTTCGATCCAAAACTTAACCCGCTTCATGGAGAGCTTATCAAGAGAAACCTCTTGCAAACTTTCTCCGATTTTGGGCATAATATCATAATAGCGCTGGAAAGCCGCTTCATAATTTTCATTGAATGACGTAAAGCGCAACTTCTTATCTACGGACCAAATTTCGTGTGTACTACTGTCAAATATTGCCCCTAGCGTAGCCGCTTGACTTTCAATCTTTTCCTCTTTATCCTGCCGTTCCATCGCCAACCGAATTTGGCCCGCGATGTAATCGAGAAGTTCGAGGTCTTTGTTGTTGAAGGCGCTCTGATCTCTATAACTGCAAATGGACATGACGCCGGTCTCATTTGCAGTTTTAATAATGACCCCAAGCCAGATCTTCGGTACCGGGTCTGCAAATTCGATTTTTTTCTGCTCCCCAATTTTTTCGATGCCTTCCTGATAAATGATCAGCGATCTTTTTCGCTCAAACGCATAATCCATCAGCACTTTATCAACATCGAAAGTCATACCTCCATTGTCTTCGGTACGTTCGTTGATGCAGAAAACTTGGCGGTATTTGTTCCGTTCTTTCAGATTGATCTGAAAATTCTTGACCCGAAGCATCTGATTCAATTGGAAGTAAATGTTCTGGTAGAGCTGCTCCAGATCATTTTCCGTAATCGTGATGTTCGCAATCTGATAGTAGAGGCTTTGTGCACTTTCGGCTCTAATGCGCTCTGTGATGTCGTAAAACACACAACGATATTCTACCGGCTCATTGTTCTCGTACACCGATGTCATTTTGCCAGTGACATAAATGTTTTTCTCGATTTTTGATATGAGAACGGTCTCAAACTTCTCGAACCTACTACCAGCTGTGATTTTAAGGATGTTTTGAAGCGATCCCCTGCGATAATCTTCATGAACCAGATCAAGAAACTTCAGATCTGAGATCTCATCTTCGGTGTAGCCAAGCTTGTTTTTAACCGCATCATTTGCAAAACGAATCTCTCCTGTGACTCTGAAAATGATGATGAGGTCGTTGGAGTTGTCAAATAAATCCTTGAGGTTTTGATTTGTTTTGTCAACCAATGAATAGTAATCGCGCTGAGCAGAATCCAATTGGGATTCAAGACTTGCTATTCTTTCCTTTAATACATCAAGGTTTGCCTCGGCTACTGACATGGGGATTAAAATTAGCTATTTTCAGGACGATCCAGACTAGTAAATTGCATATTTTTTATTGGAAAAAGACAATTTGAACACACACCCTACTCGGTGAAAAATCTTCAGCTAATTTTAGCCTCAGCTGAGTGCGCAATGACCAATTCCAAACCTCTTGTGATTTCAATTGTTGGCCCAACTGCAGTTGGAAAGACTGCCTTGGCGATTGCTGTGGCCAAGCACTTCGATACGGAGGTGGTGTCCGCAGATTCACGCCAGTTTTATAAAGAAATGGAAATTGGCACTGCAAAACCAACGAGGGAAGAACAGCAAGTGGTACCCCATCACTTTATTGACTCACATTCAATCAAGGAGCTGTTTAGTGCCGGGGACTTTGGACGTTCAGCTACCAAGAAGATTAAAGCATTGCACAAAAGCCATCAAGTGGTTGTGGTGGTCGGTGGATCCGGCCTTTATTTGCAGGCGCTATGGGAAGGCTTTGACGAAATGCCTGAGATTCTTCCGGAGATCAGACAACAATTAAATGCAGAATTACAGACTGCAGGCCTCAACCCGTTGCTGGATGAATTAAAGGAAGTAGACCCACAGTATTATGAGGTGGTCGATCGAAACAATGGACAGCGAGTCATTCGGGCTTTGGAAGTGATACGCTCTTCAGGAAAACCATTTTCCGCCTTCCGTAACCGCAAGAAAAACGAATTGCCCTACGAAAACCTTAAGATTGGATTGGAACTGGAACGGGAAGTTTTGTTTGAAAGGATTAACGAGCGAATGGATCAGATGATCAATGCAGGATTGTTTGAAGAGGCGAAGTCATTGGTTAGGCATAGAGAACACAATGCATTAAAGACCGTGGGTTACACGGAAATATTCAACCATCTCGATGGACAGTATGACCGGAGCGAAGCTGTTCGTTTACTCAAGCGAAATAGTCGTCGCTATGCGAAAAGACAAATGACATGGTTTAAAAGGTATCAGGATATTCACTGGTTTGCACCCGGAGATATAGAAGAAATAATTGAACTGATCACCACAACGCTTTCGGAAAAGTGAGTTTTGTGCTTCATTTGTTCCTAATCTAATTCAATGCCTCCCAAAAAGATCTTAATCGTCACTTATTACTGGCCTCCAAGTGGTGGAGTGGGGGTTCAGCGTTGGATGAATTTTGCGTTGCAACTGGAAAAGAAGGGATGGGAGCCCATCATTCTTACACCAGAAAATCCTCAGTTTGAGATTAAGGATGAACAACTCACGTCAAGGGTCAAGCATCTGGAGACGCATAAGGTTCCTATATGGGAACCATTTCAACTCTTCCATCAAATAACAGGTGGCAAAGAGCGGAAGAATATTCAACAGGGGTTGGTTATGGAGAAGAATGAAAAGGGAGTTAAAGAACGAGTAGCGGTATGGATTAGAGGTAATATCTTTCTTCCTGATCCAAGGGTATTTTGGGTAAGAAAAGCCGCAAATTTTGCCATAGCGTTATCCAAAAAAGAAAAAATTGCGGCGATAATTACCACCGGACCTCCACATAGTATGCATTTGGTGGGCCGAAGGGTAAAGCGTAAAACGAGAATTAAATGGTTAGCGGATTTTAGGGACCCTTGGAGTCAGTGGGACGTGCTGGGAAAGCTGAACACTAGTGACCTGGCAATGGTGGTGCACAAGACACTGGAAGCCTCTGTGCTTAAGAAGGCGGATCGAGTCATTACGGTTAGCAATCGTTTAGCGGCATCTTTTGGTGGGGTTGAAGTAGTAAACAATGGAGTGTCTGCCCCGATTGGAGATGCAGAGGAAGTAGATGAGACTTACTTTACCATCGGGTATTTTGGAATGCTTAACGAACTTCGGAATCCCAAACAACTTTGGATGTTACTCGATCAGATGTGTCGTGAAAACGCACTTTTTGCTTCGAAGTTACGGATTCGCATTGGGGGAATTGTATCGGAATCCATCAAAACAGAGTTGGATAAGTTCCAGAAGCTGAAAAGTCGAGTTCAATTCCTAGGATATTTGTCACACAATCAAGTGTTAAAAGAATACCAAAAGTGTAATCTCTTACTACTGCTATTGAACAAATCAGCGAATTCTCAGTGGATATTACCGGTCAAGTTCTTTGAATACTTATCCGCTCATCGCATGATTTTAACGTTGGGGCCGAGAGAAAGTGATCTGGGAGACATCTTATCTCAAAGAGACATTGGTGAGATCACTTCTTACGGAGACATTGCGTCAATGAGAGTATTTATTGAGGATCTTTTTGAAAATGGAGACCTTCCTTCATCGAAGGATGTAAAGGAGCTATTGCAAGAATTTTCTCACAGGCAGCTTGTGGAGAAGCTGGATCTTATTCTAACGGAAATGGTCGATGATGATTGAATCTAATAATCATAGCGATACTTCCTTCATCGTTGGAGATGCGGGAGGTACGGGTACACAATGGCGCGTAGTCAAGGGAGAGCAAATTCTGCAGTTTGAGACCATTGGTTTCAATGCGTATACGCACAACCTGGACGACTTAAAGACCAATATTGACCAGGTGTTTGGTGCGCACATTACCTCCGAAATGCCTAAATATCTATACGCTGCTGGAGTGGATACGGAGCAGCAGAGATTGGAAGCTATAAGCACGTTACAGGAGATATTTCATGATAATATTGTCGTGGAGAATGACCTTGTAGGCGTAGCCAGATCACTTTGTGGTAAAAATGTAGGTAATGTCTGCATTCTAGGCACAGGATCAAATGCGTGTTACTACAATGGGGAAGCGGTAAACAAAGTCAGTGCGTCGCTGGGCTACGTTTTAGGGGATGAGGGGAGTGGCGCACACCTAGGGAAGCGGTTGATGATGGGCGTATTTAGAGAGCGTTTTGCAAAGGAAATCGTAGAAGAATTTCAAGATACGTTCAAGCTTACTTCTCACGAGGTCATTCAACGGATTTACCATCAAGCGAGACCTAATCACTACTTGGCCTCCTTTGCGAAGTTTGTTCATCAGCATCGAAATCATCCGGATATGTATCACATGATATATCGTGCATTTGAGGATTTCTTCGATGCATTCTTTTTCGATGTTTCCACTCACAAAGTACCCTTTTACTTTTCTGGATCGATTGCGTGGTACTTTTCGGATATACTTCGGGAGGTGACTTCCAGTAGAAATGTAGTTATCAATAACATCGCACAATCCCCAATTGCTGGGTTAGTGCTATACCATCAACAATATGGCTAAAAGTCTTACAGAATCTGATTCAAATTATCGTCATCTAGAGCAAATGACCGTTTTGGAGCTATTGCAGAACATTAACAACGAGGATCAAAAGGTCGCCAATGCGGTTGCCGCAGCCCTACCACAAATTGAAGCTCTTGTGACGGAAATTATCCCAAGGATGATGGATGGAGGTCGTCTATTTTATATTGGAGCAGGCACAAGTGGCAGGTTGGGGATTGTAGATGCCAGCGAATGTCCCCCCACCTTTGGGGTTTCATCTGAATTGGTTATTGGCGTGATGGCGGGTGGCGATCAAGCAATTCGGAGTTCAGTTGAGTTTGCAGAAGATGATGTTGCCCAGGGCTGGAATGACATAGCTGCGTTTATGCCCACTCCCAACGACACTGTTATTGGAATTGCTGCTTCGGGTAGAACGCCCTACGTGATTGGAGCGATTGAAGCAGCGCGGAAGACGGGGTTACTTACTGGTTGTATAACGTGTAACCAAGACTCTGGGCTGGCACGGGTTGCGGAGTTTCCTATAGAGGTATTGGTTGGTCCTGAATTTGTCACCGGCAGCACCCGGATGAAATCAGGTACGGCCCAAAAACTGGTGCTTAATATGATTTCCACTTCCGTGATGATCAAATTGGGTAGAGTAGAGGACAATAAAATGGTAGATATGCAGCTTTCAAATACCAAATTAGTGGAACGTGCTGCTCGCATGCTGATGGACCTTCACCAGATGAGTGAAAAAGAGGCGAGACAACTTTTGGACATCCATGGATCCGTGCGGAAAGCGATGGATGAAATTGGCTGATATTAACTTAATGTTATGTTTAAAGCCCTCAAAAACCACATTGAGTCCATTCATGAGGGGATTTTAAGCGAACGTAGGGATTAAATCCAGGTCTACCGAACATACTATTAATTTATTGTTAATATTCAAATCAAAAGTTAAAATTCTGGAAAAGGCCTCGCTTCCCGTAGATTCTATTTTTGCGGAAACGTAATACTAATTGTAAGCAGATGAGAAAAATTTTACTATCATTTAGTTTGTTGATCTGTGGGGTGCTTGTTTTTGGACAAGGCTCTACCACATCGTCAATGAACGGTTCTGTTCGTGATCAAAACGGTGAGGGTTTGATTGGAGCAACTGTGAAAGCAGTGCATACGCCATCGGGTTCAGTTTATGGGAACGTAACTGACATCAATGGCTTTTACCGCATACCAAATATGCGGGTTGGAGGACCTTACGAAATCACAGTTACTTATGTAGGTTTCGAAGAAGGTACTAGAACAAATGTTTATTTGACGTTGGGTCAAACGAAATCGATGAGCTTCGTTTTAGCAGAGTCGGCAACACAGCTGGATGAGATCGTTATCTTGGCTAATGATGGTTCCATCATTGATGGTAACGTCACAGGTGCTACGACAAAAATTTCGAAAGAGAACATTAATTCACTACCAACAGTAGGAAGGGATCTTTCTGATTTTACGCGACTTACGCCACAGGCATTTGTAGATAATGGAGATGACGATGGACCGGCACTTTCAGTTGCAGGGCAGAGTAATCGATACAATGCGATCTTCATTGATGGGGCGGTAAATAATGACGTGTTTGGTCTTTCTGCTCAAGGTACAAACGGAGGTCAAACAGGTGTGTCACCTATCAGTTTAGATGCAATTGAGCAGGTTCAGGTAAATATTGCACCATATGATGTCACACAAGGTGGTTTCACAGGTGCGGGTGTAAACGCAGTAACAAGGAGTGGAACAAACGAATTCGAAGGTTCAGCATACTACTTTGTAAGAAACGAATCTTTGGCAGGTAAGACACCTCCGACGCTTGCGGACGAAAGGGAAAAATTGGCCGACTTTAGTGCTAGAACGTACGGTGCAAGAGTCGGTGGACCTGTAATCAAGGACAAACTGTTCTTCTTTATCAATGCGGAGGTTCAAGACAATGAAACACCGCAACCTTTTGACATCAATACCATTGGTGAAGCGGCGGATGTTGCTTTAGTTCAAAGCCAGATCAACCAGATCCAGACATTCTTGAGAAATAACTACGGATATGAGACTGGAGATTTTTCTAACAATGCATCTTCGCTTCAAAGTACCAAAATCATCGGAAAGATTGATTTCAATTTGAAT
The DNA here is from genome assembly GCA_964593185.1 of uncultured Roseivirgaceae bacterium. Lineage (GTDB taxonomy): Bacteria > Bacteroidota > Bacteroidia > Cytophagales > Cyclobacteriaceae > Ekhidna. Next base: position 14,082 of record CAZQJU010000012.1, on the reverse strand, counting down.
CAGAATCATAAGTTCTCATTCAGACACAGTTATGTGGATGCTGAAAACATTGATGGCTTCGTATCGACTACCTCTCGAATTCGATTCGCCAATGAAAGTGAGGTTTTCCCAAGTACAACAAACTCTTCTGCACTGGAATGGTCTGCTAACTTTGGAAATACAGCATCTAACAAGTTGATCTTGGGATACACGTCGGTTAAGGATGATAGGGGTTTTGCAGGAAATCCTTTCCCACAAGTTGATATTGACAATGGATCCACTGATTTCAGGTTCGGAAGTGAGCCATTCTCCACTGCGAATATCTTGGAGCAGAATGTATTTACCCTTACAAACAATTTTAGTTTGTACAAAGGCAAACATACCATTACCGTAGGTACACACAACGAGTTTTATGATTTTAGAAACCTATTCATCGCGCAGAATTTTGGTGACTATACCTACGCTAGCTTAGATGATTTCTTAAACCAAGCAGCTCCTCAATTCTATGGCAGATCTTTCTCATTGGTTGACGGTGTGACAGGTGACGCCACCAATTCGGCAGCGGAGTTCAGTGCTTCGCAATTTGGATTCTACGTTCAGGATGAATTCCAGGTAAATGATAACTTCAAGTTGACGGGAGGATTGAGAATTGATATTCCGGTGATCAACGATGATCCAAACTTTGATGCTTCTACTATAAACCAAACAATCTCAGACATTGAGCAAGTATGGGACTTAAATGGAGCGGCTCCTGGGCAGGTGCCGGATGCTCAGATTTACTGGGCTCCCAGAGTTGGATTCAACTGGGACGTAAATGGAGATTCAGACCTACAGGTCCGAGGTGGTTTAGGTGTATTCACCGGACGAGTTCCATTTGTATGGGCTGGTGGACCTTTCAATAATAACGGTACCAACGTCGGAAGACTTGAGTCTGAGCCAGGCGGTGGAGATGGTCTATTGCCTAATGGAGACCCAATTCCTTTGAGATCTGGAGATAACCCACTAACTGCAGCAGACTTTGGTGTAGATCCTAACGATCAGATTCCTAACGGACGATTGGAGGTTTTTGCCAACGACTTCAGATATCCACAAGTTTTTAGAAGCTCACTAGCAGCAGATAAAAGATTGCCTGGTGGACTTATTGCAACTTTAGAGGGTATTTATACCAAGAATATCAATAACATCAACCACAGAAACGTAAGCAGAACGATCGACAACTTCACGCTCCAAGGAATTACGGACAGAAGATTGATCGAGAATGGCGATGACAGAATTGATGGAAGATATACGGACGTAATTGTTGTAGAAAATACCGACGAGGGATATGCTTACAACTTGACGGCTCAAATTCAGAAGCCATTTGATAATGGTCTGACTGCAAGCTTGGCGTATACGTTTGGAGAATCATTTGGCATCAACGATGGTACTTCTTCACAGCTGACTTCAAACTGGGGTAGAATCGAACACTCTGGCCGAGGCTTGAACAATCTTGGAAGAACACGATCAGACTTCGATCCTGGACACCGAATCAACGGTTTTGTGTCGTATCAAAAAGAATACTTGAACAACTTTAAGACAACTGTGTCATTGTTTGCGAATGGACAGTCTGGTCGAGTGTTCTCTTACGTAATCGATCAATCCAGAGGAATTTTTGATAACGGTAGTAGAGACAATGCGTTGGTGTATATCCCAAGAAATGCAAACGAAATCAATTTGGTAGATTGGGACAATAATGGAACGATTGTGACAGCTGCTCAGCAGTGGGCTGCGCTTGATGCTTACATTGAAAGTGATGACTATTTGAGCGAAAACAGAGGCAGCTATGCGGCAAGAAATGGTGCAAGGGCTCCATTTGAATTTACCGCTGATTTCAGAATCATGCAGGACTTTTATGTAAACACAGGAAGCGGCACGAGAAACACCATTCAGCTAACGCTTGATATTTTCAACTTTACTAACTTCCTGAACAAGGAATGGGGTAAAGTATACGATGTGGGTGGTTCTGTAGATCTTTACCGAATCAGCAACGGAAGAGATATCGATGGTTCTACTGCACCAGAGTACCAGTTCAGAAGACCTTTCTTGGGTGACAACTTTGACAATGCTGATGCGTTTTTCGACAGCACGGTTAGAGATTCGGGTATTAACTCTGCGAGATGGCAAATGCAGTTTGGCGTGAGATACATTTTCGGAGGATAAAATAACCTCACCTAAACTTACGAAAAACCCTGACTACACATAGTCAGGGTTTTTCTTTTTCAAATCTGCAAGTACATTTACTCTGTGCATACCATTACGCCTTACGAGCGCTGGAATCAGTACTACAACTCCAGCTATGATGATCGTTCGCCATTTGCTGGCAAAGAGTACAACTATGACCTGTACTCTGAGAACATCTACGGATACTATATTGACCCTGCCTGGGATTTTTTTGGATCAGAAACCCTGTACCTTAAGATCATTTTTGCAGATTATGAACTGGGTTTTGCAGTGATTGAGTTGATCGGGGAATGGAACGATGCGATCAACAACGACATCATGCAGTTAAAGCGATACATCATCGAGCATCTGGCGGAAAATGGAATCAATAAGTATGCCTTGATCGGTGAGAATGTGATGAACTTTCATGGCAGCGATGACTGCTACTATGAAGAGTGGTTTGAAGATGTTGAAGAAGGATGGATTGCAGCCATCAATTTTCGAGATTTTGTGGTAGCGGAAATGAAGGTGTACAACATTGACAACTACGTGAACATGTCCGGAAGTTTGGAGATTGAAAAGTGGAGGACTTTAACACCGCAACGGTTTTATCAACTTGTTGATAGCTTAATTCAACGAAGGCTGACCGTTTAAACGCTTTCTTTCGCTTCGATTTTTTTTAGCGCTTCGTTCACATCGTAGGTATTGAGCCGCCCAATGACTTCCTCACTCAATTTCAAGAAATCTTCAGCCACATTACTTTCTTCAGTAATAGCATAAATGGACTTGCTAAACTGGTGGGCTTCGCTCACGCGTACCGATTCACGAATCTTCTGCTTAAGAATTAAGTTGCCAAATTCCTTTTCGGCACGCTGAACAATGTTCCGATGATACAACGTGTTTTTCCTGAACTGATTAAAGAAGATGCCCAGGATATCGATCGGCTTATCTTTTTCGATTTCAGCGAGGTAGGTGAGTAGTTGCTTGAACCCGGCATTTGAAAAGGAGTCTGGGATTGCCGGGATCAGTATACTATCAATGTTGGCGATGAAGGACTTGACCGTCATTCCGAAGTGGGTTGGAAAATCGAGTAGGATAAGGTCGTATTTATTTCTAACGGTAGACAACAGACCATAGGTGATCGTTTGACCGAAGGAGATAAACTGACTGTTGGATTCTAAGGTGGACATACGAAAATCACCTTGAATCAGATCTAAATACGGATTTATCTTGATGGGATTGATTTCCGGAATACTGTTATGTAAGAATTTGCTCGTGAGTTCGTAGAGGTTGTGCTCTCGTTGATCATAGTCGGAATCAAGCAAACTTTGACTCAAATTGCTTTGTGGATCGCAGTCGATCACAAGGACTTTATAAGCTCTTGACCAGCTATAGGCAAGGCTCAAAGTGGTACTCGTTTTTCCGACTCCGCCCTTAAAGTTGTATACGGCAATAATATTGGCCACAGCAGGTTAGGTTTCGCACTGACAAAAGGTCCCTGAATTTACAGGATTTCTGTTAGACGGCCTACTTTTCCTACTCAATGCGTTCCACTTCAGCCAATTCTGAAATGGAGTATTTTCGATTGCTGTTTACTTCTTTGCAGATTGATCGTGTTCTTTTCTTCTCAAGCTTAACAAATTGCTTCTTATTAAAAACAAAAGGCTGACCAATGACGATATGTTGAAGGAGCAATTTTTCCTCCTGAGCGTCGTACTGTCTAAGCACCTGGTACAAGACGGGGTCCGAGCAGGAGGAGGCTTTTGGGTTTTTGAAGTACTTGACGAGCGCATGTAAGATGGGGCCTGGAAAGATCGTTTCGCTCAACATTGGTTTGGATACGTCTCTAAAGCATTGTTTCCATTCCTGGCCGTGTGGCAAAATGCCTCTGCCATATTGATTGAAGGCGAGAAGATGTGCTACCTCATGTAGATAGGTGATTAAAAATGCATAGGGGTTGAGATCGTTGTTGATGGTGATGGTTTGTTTACCAGAGTCAAAATGGATCCTGTAGTCCCCGAATTTGGTATTACGTGCCTTTTTCACCTTGAACTCAAAATTCAGGCGTTGATAGAGTTTGTTGCAGTAGACGACGGCTGCCTCCGGGACGAAGCGTTGAAAGACTTGTTCTGAGGTCATTTTTTACGAAACACCACTTTGATAGGTACCCCACGAAAATCAAAATGCTCCCGAAGACGATTGGATAGGTAACGCTGGTAGGGTTCTTTGACGTACTGTGGAAAGTTGCAAAAAAACGCGAACGTAGGGGTGGGTGTAGGCAATTGTGTGATGTACTTGATTTTGATGTAGTGGCCACGTACGGCAGGTGGTGGATACGTCTCGATATCTTTTCCTAGCAGTTCGTTGAGCTTGGAAGTTGAGATCTTCTTTGATCGATTTTCATGGACAGTAAGCGCTAACTCTAGCGTCTGCATGATACGCTGCTTGGTAAGCACTGAGGTAAAAATGATCGGGATGTAGCTCATTGGGCCTAGCTTCTCGGCAAAGACTTTACGAAACGTCTCGGCTGTTTGAGTCTCCTTTTCAATCAGATCCCACTTGTTTACCATTAAGACAATGCCCTTTTTGTACTTGTCAGCCAGTCCAATAATGTTCATGTCCTGTGATTCCAGTCCGTGTTCTGCATCAATCATGACAATGCAGACATCCGAATCCTGAATGGCTTGGATGGCGCGGAGAACGGAGTAAAACTCAATGTCCTCACGTACTTTGGCTTTCTTCCGAATACCAGCGGTGTCTGTGAGAATAAAGTCCTTGCCAAATTGATTGTACCGGGTATTGACCGCATCTCGTGTAGTTCCGGCGATATTGGTTACGATGCTTCGCTCCTTACCGACCAACGCGTTGACCAAGGAAGATTTCCCTACGTTCGGTCTACCTACAATGGAAATGCGGGGCACCGTTCCCTCCTCAATTTCTTTCTCGGCTTCAAAATGCTGAATGACTTCATCGAGCAGGTCACCGGTACCTGAACCACTGGCTGAAGCAATGGGATAGATCGGCGCATCCAATCCAAGCGCATAGAACTCGTTGGAGACCAACGAACGTTCCTGATTGTCAGCTTTGTTTGCGGCAATGAATAAGGGCTTGTCGATCTCCCGGATGACATTCGCGAAATCCTGGTCTAAGCCGTGCAAGCCGGTATCACAGTCAACCATGAACAGAATTACCGAAGCCTCCTCTAGGGCCTCTTTTACTTGCGCCCGGATAGCCTCCTCGAAAATATCATCTGAACCCTCTACGTACCCCCCGGTATCAATCACAGTGAAGTTTTTGCCATTCCACTCTCCGTAGCCATAGTGACGGTCTCGAGTGACACCAGCCTCATTGTCCATGATGGCTTGCTTCCGCTCAATAAGTCGATTAAAAAGGGTGGACTTCCCTACGTTTGGTCTACCAACAATCGCCAATATGTTCGCCATGATTCAATTTTTATGGGTCGCGAATTTAAACAAATACTAGCCCAAAAGTATTCCCGTTAATCGTTGTCATTTTTCTCCGTTCCATCACCATTTAGCGGAACCAATAGTGAAGAGTCCATTTCCATGGAATCCAACGGTAGCCGAATCCGCAAAAGCGAATCTTGACGGATGGAATCAAGCTTGGCTTTTCGTGCAAGTTCGGCCAACCTGGCAAGCGCTTTCAGTCGTTCCAGCTCTTCTTCGGCATGCACCATTGCCTGATCGAGCACCTCATCTTTTCCTGTTCGCATACCATCAATAGTAGGTTGTACTTCGTGGCTCAACTTGACACCCACTCGTTGGAGTTCCGATCCATCCGGATAAAACACGCCCGTGCCTGTGAATTGGGAGTTGAGATTTTGGATCAACGCAAACTGGGAGCGTGCACCGTGTGTTCCGGCCGTTTGACTGCCTAGCGTAAGTACATTAGGAGCCGTCTGAAAGCACATACAGCTATATTCCGCATGTCCCTGTGTGGTGGAATTGACCAATAAAATAAGCTTGCCAGCATAATAATCTTCGTTTTCCTTTCCGCAAGTGGCGGACCCCTCCCATGTGAACTTACCCGGATACGTGAAGTCCGGCTTGGTAAAGCGCGCGAAAGTGTTTTCTGTCGGCAATACATGATTTGCGATAAGTTGGTACGTTCCTTTCGCTCCATTACGTAAATCAATGATTAGGACTTTGGTCTCCATTAGCTCATTCATCATCTGATCTACTTCACTTTTTTCGAGTTTTTCAAGATTGACGTACCCCACAGAATCTCGTACGATCCTCCACTTTTCTTTGTGCGGTTTCTTGCCGTAAGAAATTTGCGCATACGAATACAACGGAAGCGAAGTGTTTCGAACAACTCCATTCCGGTTGATCGTTACCTTCGCCGAGCCTTGCAGTCCCATGAAGAGGGTATGATACAAGCTTCGTGCTTTTACAGCTTCGTTTGATCCCCAGATGTACTTGGAGTTTTTGGCATGGCGAGATTTCACGGTTTCGCCGTTGACCTGGGTAATGACGTCGCCCACTTGCAAATCATCTTGTAGTGCCTTTTCCGCGTCGATGATTTCAGTAACCAGTGCTTTATCTTCTACCATTTCAATGCGTGCAGGTAAATAGTTGTAGTACGGCATCGCATCCAGTGTCTTAGTGACAAGGCCTGCATGACTATCATCTAGTTTGACTACCAGCGCCAGCATCGCTTGATGGAACTTTAACCGAGTATCCGCTGCCAAGAAAAGGGGGATCATCTCCTTCAATACCTGATCCCATGCCTGATCTGTTTGGTACTTGTACGGGGAAAAATACTCAACATAGTTCCAGAATCGGAACAGCGGAAGCAATCGATAGTTTTCATCGGCTATATTCAAGTCGTAATAGCTGCTCTCACTTTTCGGCATAAACTGCCCCGATTTTCCAACCTCCACGTAGTGATGACTTCCCTGGAATCGATTTTTTTCAATGTCGCGAAAGGTTGACTTGAGCGCGCTTGAAAAGACGCTGCTTTGGGTCCAACTCAGGTCGAAGTTTTTCCCAAAGGATGCTGCATTGCCGGAATTGCATCCGGGGCAAGGCTTACGAGGGCCGAAAGCATAGATCCAGCGATCAAAATAGTTGCTGAGCTGATCGCTGGTGGTGATATTTTTTGTGTTGGCCAGTACCTTGATCAACTTTTCATCCCAGTCATATACTCCGGTACCAACTTTTGGGTGATAATATTTTAGAAAACCCCAGACCTTGCAAGTCAGGTAAAGTCGTTCAGTTTTCGATAGGTTCGCATCGCTTACAATGTCATGCTTATTGGCGGACGAGGTCGTTAGTAAACAGCAGCTGAAGAGCAGGAGTAGGTATTTTTTCATAGGTAGGTGAGGCTACATCAATACCCAAACCTAATCAATTTTCTATCGTCTTTGCGCCAGTCTTTCTCGACTTTCACGAACGTTTTGAGGTTTATTTTCTTTCCGAAGAAAGCCTCCATATCGGCCCGTGCTTCTGTACCTACCTTTTTGATCGAAGCCGCTTTTTTCCCAATGATGATGCCTTTTTGACTATCGCGTTCCACATAAATTTCTGCTTCTATGTGAATGATCGCTTCCTCCTCCTTAAAACTGGTGATGACCACTTCGCTGGAGTAGGGAATTTCTTGCTGGTAATTGAGAAAGATCTTTTCTCGGATGATTTCAGAGCAAATGAATCGTTCACTCTTATCGGTGATTTCGTCCTCCGGAAAGTAGGCGGGATGCTGGGGGAGTAGTTCAAGAATACGTTTCATGAGTTCATTAGTGCCTTGTTGCTCCAGTGCCGAAAGGGTGTGAATTTCGATGTCGGGATACAGGTCTTTCCAATACGTAGATTTGTCGTATGTCTGAGAACCTTTGTTTTGGTCGGTTTTGTTGATTAGAAATAAGACCGGAGCCTTGGCCTTCAACGCCATTTCCACCAATTGCGGGTAGTCGTTTTTATCTTCCAGGGCGACCATGAATAAAATCACGTCTGCGTCTTCCAGGGCGGTCTTCACATATCCCATCATTTTCTCCTGAAGTTTATAGGCCGGATCGATGGCACCCGGAGTATCCGAAAAAACGATTTGATGATCGGCTTGGGTCAGGATGCCGAACATGCGCTGCCGTGTGGTCTGAGCTTTGCTGCTGGTGATAGCAAGCTTCTCACCCATCAGGGCATTTAGCAAGGTAGACTTTCCGACATTGGGTCGACCAATGATATTGACAAAACCAGATTTGAATGTGGCCGTTTCTTTCATGTAAAGTCAAAACTATGCGGATAATCCTATTCTTACTAATTAGTGGCGCTTCCATTTCGGTCTTTGGACAAACGGAAGAGGAGCAAATCAAGGCCCAGGCTAAAAAGTTCTCGTCCTATTTGATGTCTGATGAGCGCGCCAAAGTAGTCGAAATGTATACCTCCGACGCGAAGATCTTTCCCAACAAACGGGAGATTCTGGAAGGTGTGGACCTGGCTCGCTACTGGAATCCACCAAATGCAAGCAGCAACTGGAAGACGACCTTTCATCAGTTGACACCGGTGGAGATTAAGGTATGGGGGAATGAAGCTTACGATTACGGCTACTATCAGGGTACCTCGAGTAATGGCACGCAATCCTCTAATTGGAAGGGAAAATATGTAGTGATTTGGCGAAAGGAAGGGGGAGAATGGAAAATGTTTCTGGATATCTGGAATGAAATCGAGGATAACGAATAAAAATTTTTGCAGAAAGCATAATCTTTCTACTTTTGCCCTCCACATCGCGGGGTGGAGCAGTTGGTAGCTCGTCGGGCTCATAACCCGAAGGTCACAGGTTCGAGTCCTGTCCCCGCTACTAAAGAGGAAAGGCAGCTATGAAAATAGCTGCCTTTTTTGTTTAACCCAATCAGGTCGTCTGGTTCTAACAAGATGTAAATTTTGGTGGTTCTGTGGTTGTTACACGATTTAGAAATTTTATCATCGAATCAAGGATATCGATGCTGCCTTATTGCTAGCACACTTATCTTGATGGATTTGTTGGCGCATCTAATAAGTAGTCTATTTCTGTTATTTAGATGGTTTGATTAAATAGTCTGACATATCTTAACAGCAGATATAAATTCTTACCTTGGTGGAGCTATGAGAAGGATCGCACTACTTTTGACAATTCTAACTACTGGTCATTGCCTACAAGTCCAAGCTCAGACCAACTTTGTTGCGTCTAAGAGTATTCCCTTCGATGGAAATCCCATTTCGGTCACTAATGCAGATTTCGATAGAAATGGCCTTACAGACTTTGCTGTTGCATTTGCTGATTCTATTATCGTATTTCTCGCAAATGGAAAGGGTGACTTCAATGCTGATGCCAAAATCTTGGTTGAAGATGCAGTAACAAGCATTCTGGCTGCTGATATTTCTGGCGATGGCTTTACAGACCTTTTATACTGTAGTGCAAACGAGGATGCTGTTTATATTTTTCTGGCAGATGGTCATGGCGACTTCCACTTTGATGAGTCCATCCAAGTTGGAGACTCACCTCGCGAATTATTGGTGGCAGATCTAGACAGCAACGACATATTGGATGTAGTGGTGGTTAATCAAGCCTCTGATAATATAAGTGTCTTAATGGGCAGGCTAGGCGAAGATTACTTACGTACAGACTATGATGTAGGCGATGGTCCGAAAAGTGTTGCTTTGTTTGACTTCAATGCAGACTCTAAAGACGATTTGGTCACAGCAAATTCAATTTCCGATGATGTGACGGTCCTGTCGGGAAATGGAGATGGTATTTTTTCCAACCTGATAACCTTTGGCACCGGGAATAGTCCTCAGAAAGTTAGGGTAGGAAACTTTAATGAGGACGACTTTATTGACATTGTGACTGTCAACCAGCTATCAAATGAAATACATCTTACCTTGGGTGATGGCACAGGCGGAATCTTGAGTGATGCCTTCTTTGATGCGCCAAGTAATCCCATTGATCTGGTTGTTGGAAATTTTGATGAGGATAAAAATTTGGATGTAATTTCCCTCAATTCAGGAAGTGATAATACCACTTTGTTTGGTGGTGACGGAAGTGGTTCCTTATCCGTGTTATCTACCTTCTCAACAAATGGGAGTGGTATTGATTTCGATGCTGTTGATCTGAATGAGGATTTGATCACAGATCTAATACTTGTTGATTTCTCTTCTGGCAGCGTGAATCTGCTTTACGGAGGAGCTAACGGTCAATTTGGACCTCAAATTAATCCGATCACGAGTACTGCAGACTTTCCACAAGGTATTGTATCAGGTGATTTTGATCAAGATGGTTACGTTGATATAGCTGTGTCACATGATCCCCTTATAGGTAGGACCGTTGATCAGGTTTCAATCTTTCTTAACGATGGAAGTGGGAGATTCGGAGCAAGGCATTTATTTAAAAATGTGGGAGAGAACCCAGAAGATTTGGAAGTGGCAGATTTTAACGACGATGGTATACCGGACTTAATTTCTGCGGTTCCCGGTGATGACTTAATTGCTTTGCTAATTGGGGATGGCACCGGGAATTTTGCAGTTAGTAACATAGCAATGTCCGGAGATTCGCGACAGTTAGCGACTGGTCATTTGAATGATGATCAGTTAATAGATATTGTTGGCACCCCTAATTCCAGTGACTTAAATATCTTTTTCGGAGATGGGATTGATGGCGAACTTTCACGACTCACACTAAGTACTGGCGGATTTAGCAATAACGTCGCTGTAGCTGACGTAAATGGCGATGACTTAAATGACATCCTAGCCTCTAACTGCTGCACTACAAACAATAGTAAAGTATCAATCTTTTTGAACGAAGGCGGTGGGAATTTTCAACTCCCAACTACCATCCTGGAAGGAATAGACCCTGAAGTGCTTGAACTCGGAGATGTTAACGGAGATGATCACTTAGATCTTGTCGTAATGGGGAATTTTGGTGATGTATCAATTGCTCTTGGCGATGGTGAGGGTGGTTTCAGTCTACTTACAACGATTCAGATTGACAATCCCCGAAGTATGAAACTGATGGATTTGACAGGCGATGGAGCATTAGATTTCTTAGTTACAGGTGTGAATGAAGTATTCCTATTTCAAGGAAAAGGTGATGGTAACTTTGAACTCTTGCAATCCTACATAACCGGAGGACAGTCTCAGTTTATTACTGTGGCAGATTATAACAACGACCAAAAAGTTGACTTTGCCATTTCAAATGCTACCACCGACGATTTTTATGTTTACCTCAACAATACCAATGACGATATTATTTCTCCGGAAGTTAATATCTCAAGCAATATTGCTTCTTTAGAAGCCATTCAAAGCATTGAAATTTCTTTCAATTTTTCAGAAGAGATTAAGGGTTTTAATAGCTCAGATATTATCCTCGAGAATGGAGTAATTGAAGGAGATATCGTACAGCAGAATGACCAACAATTTAGTGCGAATGTCAGACCCTTAGGTGAGGGCCAAATGATCATATCGATCAATGAAAATGAACTAAGTGATTTCTCTGGTAATGGAAATCTCAAGTCGAATGTATTATCGATACAAGTTGGCTTTAATGAAATACCCTCAAACATTACATTAAACAATAGTTCCATCGAGGAGAATCGACCCGTCGGTACGCTCATTGGAGTGTTTAGCACAATCGATTCCGATGTTGGTGATATTCATACCTATTCCCTGATCACTGGCACTGGTGATTCAGATAACGATCAATTCTCAATAACCGGTAATCAGCTACTTGCAAACGCCACGTTTGATTTCGAAACTCAATCAAACTACTCCATCAGAGTCCAAACCAACGATGGAAATGGCGGAACGTTTGAAAAATCCTTTGCCATTCAAGTGGAGGATGTCAATGAAAATCAGTCTCCATCTGACATTGAATTAAGCAATAATTCAATCGAAGAAAATGCACCTAAGGGCACTACTATTGGAATGTTCAACACCGTTGATTCCGACATAGGCGACACACATACCTATTTGCTGGTCTTGGGCGCGGGAGACAGTGAAAATGATCAATTCACCATCAATAAAAATGAGCTGATTTCTAACGAGATTTTCGATTTCGAAACTCAATCTACCTATTCTATAAGAGTACAAACCAATGATGGAAATGGCGGGATATTTGAGAAGCCATTTGTTTTGAACATCTCTGATGTAGACGAAAACCAGTCTCCGACAGACCTTGAGTTAAGTGGTAATGAAATTGAAGAGAATCAACCTGTTGGCACTATGATCGGGGTGTTCAGTACAGTTGATGCTGACCCTGCCGACACCCATACGTATTCTCTCGTAACAAGTGCGGGCGATGCAGACAACGATCGGTTCCTGATTAGCAATAACGAGCTACGCTCTAATGCGATCTTCGATTTCGAAACTCAATCCAACTACACGATAAGAGTGCAAACAGATGACGGAAATGGGGGAACGTTTGAAAAGTCCTTTGTCATACAAGTGCAGGATCTAAATGAGAATCTTCCGACAGACATTGAGTTAAGTGGTATTGAGGTTGAGGAAAATAAACCCATTGGGACTAAGATCGGAATGTTTACTGCAATTGACGCTGATCCTGCGGATACCTATACGTATGCTTTCATTGCTGGTACAGGTGATGCAGATAACAATCAATTTTTAATTAGCAATGATGAGCTACTGTCCAATGCGATCTTCGATTTCGAAACTCAATCCAACTACACGATAAGAGTGCGAGCAGATGATGGAAACGAGGGGACTTTAGAGAAGTCCTTTACCATTCAGGTGGTTGATGTCAATGAAAATCAGTCTCCGACAGACATTGGATTAAGCAATGACTCCTTTGAAGAAAACCAACCAATCGGGACCACCGTAGGAGTTTTTACTACGGTTGATGCTGATGCTGAGGATACGCATACCTACTCCCTTGTCATCGGTGCAGAGGATGTAGATAACGAGCTGTTTTTGATTAGCAATGATGAGTTACTTTCTAATGCGATCCTCGATTTCGAAACTCAATCCAACTACACGATAAGAGTGCAAACAGATGATGGAAATGGGGGAATGTTTGAAAAATCCTTTGGCATTCAAGTGGAGGATGTCGATGAAAATCAGACTCCGACAGATCTTGAGTTAAGTGGTGATGAAATTGAAGAGAATCAACCCGTTGGCACTACGATCGGGGTGTTCACCACAGTTGATGATGATCTTGCTGACACCCACAGCTATTCTCTCGTAACAGGTATCGGCGATACAGACAACGATCAATTCACGATTAGCAATAACCAATTACTTTCTAACGCGACCTTCGATTACGAGCGCCAGCCAGACTATACTATAAGAGTACAAACCGACGATGGAAATGGGGGAACTTTTGCAATACCGATACCCATTTTCATAGTTGATATAGAGGAGGATGTTCTTACTTCTGCTGCGAAGCAGAGAAAAGTGAAACATTTCTTATATCCTAATCCGAGTAAAAATACCTTTCAAATCTTTTTTGAAGGTGATGAGCTTCAGCGAAAGCTTTTGGTCAGAATCTATGATTCCAGATCGCAGCTTATTTTTGAAGAAAAAGGTTTTCTGGACGGCATTAATTTGAGCTTACAGGTAGAGAGGTTTCAATCAGGTAGTTACTTCTTAATCATTGTTGGAGATGCAATTGAAGTAAGTGAAAAAGTCATTATTAGGTAGGAAACCGTGTGAAGTGAGATATCTCCTGAGCACCAGGTCAGACAGTTTAGGATTACCGATTCAATGATTCCTCCTGTTGTTTACCCTTGATCATATTTACAGCAGAATTGACAGAATCGATGGTTATGGTCTGCATGTCATCTTGATCATTGTTGATTTCTGCCACTCTGGTCGCTGAGAGCTTTGGGATAGCGGACTTTGGGGGAATGATGAAGAATCGCTTAATCCCGATTTCCGCAAATTTCGGTTCCACCGTTTCATC